>NZ_CP113056.1:2148307-2461614 GCF_026625645.1 Ancylobacter sp. SL191
AACTTGCCCCGGCGCGAGCGGTGCAGATATAATACCAGTGACAAAAGCCGGGTCCGACGTCTGTTTTCAGCGCGCCTCGTGCTTAAATGGAAATGCGGTCCTGTCGGTTCCCTCTTCCGGGAGAACGGGCAGGGCTTGACTACGATGGTTGGATGACGAGATGAGCGAATTCCTTCGCCCCCACCCGATCGCGGTTTCCCGCATGGTGCTCGATGACGAGGAGCCCGTGCTCCCGGTCGCGAAACTGCGTGACGGCGCCGGCACCGGCCGTACCGGCTGCCCGTTCCATGACGTGCGCCACATGCTGCGCGATGTCGGCCTGCGCCCGACTCGCCAGCGCCTCGCGCTCGGCTGGCTGCTCTTCGCCAAGGGCGACCGTCACATCTCGGCGGAAATCCTGCACGAGGAGGCGATCAAGGCGCGCTTCCCGGTGTCGCTGGCCACCGTCTACAACACGCTGCACCAGTTCACCGAAGTGGGCCTGCTGCGCGAGCTGGCGATTGACGGCTCCAAGACCTATTTCGACACCAACCCGTCCGACCACCACCACTTCTTCATGGAAGGCGAGAATCACCTTCTCGACATTCCCAGTGCGGCGGTCGAGGTCGAGCGCATTCCCGAGCCGCCGGAAGGCTATGAGGTCGCCCGCGTCGACGTGGTGGTCCGCCTGCGCCCCAAGCGCCGGGGCTGAGCGCGAGGCGCTCGCTGACCGATAGATTTCCTGAAAGGCCGGTCTCGTGACCGGCCTTTTTCGTTGCGTGGCAGACCTTCCTTGCGTGGCGGACCTTTCTTGTAGGTCACGCCGTCAGTGCCGTTCGGCGCGAGTGGGGCGCAGGCCCGCCGCCAGTTCCGCCAAGGCGCGCCCGCAAGCCGGCTCGCCCGCGCGGGCGATCAGCACGATAGGGGCGGGCGGCAAAGGCGGGAGCTTCAGCCGCGTGCCGAGATCGACGCTGCCGGGTGGCGCCAGATGGGCGGCCATCGGCGCAACGGCGATGCCGGCGGCCACGGCCGCCGCGACCGAGGAGACGCTGCCGCCGACAAAGGCCTCGCGCCAGCCGAGGCCGGCGGCGTCGAGCGTGCGGGTCGCCACCGCCCGCACGCCGCAGGGCGCGGCGAGCAGGGCGAGCGGCAGGCTGTTGCCGGTCGGCTCGAAATCCGGCGCGGCGAACCAGCCATAGGGATCGCGGCGCAGCGTCTCGCCGTCGCGCCGGTCGCCCTCGCGCCGGACGATGACCGCGTCGAACTCGCCGGCGTCATAGGCGTCGAGCAGGCTGCGGGAAAAGCCAAGCCGCACCTCCAGGCGCAGCTCCGGCACGGCGATCGCCACCCGTCGCAGCAGCGGCGCGAGGGAATCACCCACCGCATGGTCGCTGAAGCCGAGGCGCAGCAGCGGCAGGTTCGGCCGATCCCACAGCCACAAATCGCGCTCCAGGGCGAGAAGATGCACCGCGCGGCCGAGAAAGGCCGCGCCATCGGGCGTCAGGCGCACAAGACGGGGCGTGCGCTCCAGCAGGGTGCGCCCGAGCCGCTGCTCGAGCTTGCGCACCTTCAGGCTGACGCCGGCCTGCGTGGTGCCGAGCGCCTCGGCCGCGCGGGTGAAGCTGGACAAGTCGGCCACACGGACAAAGGCGAGAACCCAGTCCAGATCGAGGGGATGATCATTCATTGCAGATCGTTATCATAGATAGGTTCAATGACAACGTTATCATATTGAACGTGGGGCGGTACGCCTTTCCCGGTCCGCAACCGGAGAACTCTTCATGCCAATGATCCAGATCAGTTTTGCCGCCGCCGCCCGGCCCGGCCTCGAATCGCAGATCGCCGCCCTGGCGGCGGAGCTTGCCGCGGGCCATCTCGGCAAGGATCCCGCGCTCACCGCCGTGAGCGTCATTGCCGTTCCGCCGGCGCACTGGTTCGCGGGCGGGCAGAGCCTCGCCGCGCAGGGCGTCGCCGGCTTCTGGCTCGACATAAGGGTGACCGAGGGCACCAACACCAAGGACGAGAAGGCGGCCTTCATCGCCGCGACCTTCGCCGCCATGGCCGCGCTGATCGGCCCGCTGCACCCGGAAAGCTATGTGCATGTGGTGGAGGCGCGGGCGGACGCCTATGGCTATGCCGGCCTCACCCAGGAGCGGCGCTACATTGCCGCGCGGCCGGCGTCGTGAACGTTCAGTCGATCTTCTCGCCGGGATAGACGCCCCAGAGGCGTTCCTGCTCGACATAGCCGTCGAAGCCACTGTCGAAGAAGCGGCACCATTTGCCGTTGCAGTGATCGACCTTGCCGAGCACGCCCGGCTCCAGCCGCGCCTTGATCGCCGAATCGGTCGAGGGCTGCTCGCGCAGCGCGGTCGGCTCGCCCTTGGACCACGGGCTGACCAGCGCGGTGCGCCGGGCCGAGAGCATGGAATGGTAGACCCAGCCTTCCGCGCCATCGGCATCGCGGATGCGCCGCCAGGTCTCGAACTCGGCGGTGATCTCCACCGGCAGGCCGGCGCGGGTGAACACCCAGGCCACCGCATGGTCGCGCGTCGGGCCGGAGCGCACATTCACCTTGTCGGCCTTGAGGCTCACGAATCGCGGCACGGGAAGCCCGCTCACCCGCCCGACCGGCCCGCTCTGCGCGGCCTCCGGTGGCGTGGTGGTCTGAGGCGCCTGAGCCTGCGCGGGCGGGGTGGCGAGGAGATGGGCGAGAGCGAGCGCGCCGCCAAGGCCGAGCACCAGCGCCGCGCCGGCGCGCCGCCGCGTGCTCCCGCCGGTGCCCCCGCTGGCCCGCATGCGTTGCCGATCCAGAGGCTTCGCCCCAGTCCGAAGCCAGTCCATCACCATCGTTCCGTTACCCATTCGTCTGCACGTCGTGCCGCTATCGCCGCTCCGCCGCACCGCCTGCACCGCAATTGCGGACATTTTTGTGTTTCACGGACCCGTCTGCTAAGGATCGCACCGTCCCGTCGGCGGCATTTTGGGGCTCTCAGCGTTAACGGGAGCTTGATTGTCGCGGGGTGTTCCTACGGGGAGTCGAGATGGGCCGCAAAAAGCCGCTGGTCGTCGTCACGCGCAAGCTGCCGGACAAGATCGAAACCCGGATGCGCGAGCTGTTCGACGCGCGGCTGAATGTCGAGGATGCGCCGATGACGCAGGCGCAGCTCGCCGAGGCGGTCGCCACCGCCGACGTGCTGGTGCCCGCCATCTGCGACCGGATCGACACGAAAGTGATCGAGGCGGCCGGGCCCAACCTCAAGCTGATCGCCAATTTCGGCAATGGCGTCGACCATATCGACGTCACCGCCGCCACCGAGCGCGGCATCACCATCACCAACACGCCGGGCGTGCTGACCGAAGACACGGCCGACATGACCATGGCGCTCATCCTCGCCGTGCCGCGCCGGCTCACCGAGGGCGCCGCGCTGATCACCAGCGACGACGGCGCCTGGCCCGGCTGGTCGCCGACCTGGATGCTCGGCCATCGCATCTGGGGCAAGCGGCTCGGCATCATCGGCATGGGCCGCATCGGCCAGGCGGTCGCCCGCCGCGCCCGCGCCTTCGGCCTGCAGATCCACTACCACAACCGTCGCCCGCTCCCCACGCAGATCGAGGAGGAGCTGGAGGCGACCTATTGGGACAGCCTCGACCAGATGCTGGCGCGCATGGACATCTTGTCCGTGAACTGCCCGCACACGCCCGGCACCTTCCATTTGCTCTCGGCCCGCCGGCTGAAGCTGATCCGCCCGGACGCCTACATCGTCAACACCGCGCGCGGCGAGGTGATCGACGAGAGCGCGCTGATCCGCATGATCGAGCAGGGCGAGATCGCCGGCGCCGGCCTCGACGTGTTCGAGCGCGAGCCGGCGGTGAGCCCGCGCCTCTTGCGCCTCGCGCGCGCCGGCAAGGTGGTGCTGCTGCCGCATATGGGCTCGGCGACGGTGGAAGCGCGCGTCGACACCGGCGAGAAGGTGATCGTCAATATCCGCGCCTTCATGGACGGCCACCGCCCGCCGGACCGCGTGCTGCCGGCGATGCTGTGAGGGGCTGACGCCGGTTACGCCCGACCCGTCATCCCGGACGGCCGACGGCCGATCCAGGATCGTCTCCCGCAGCAGGCATTTCTTCACGCTGCGCGGCAGGCTCCGGCGTAACGCCGCCTAAGAACCTCGTGGCCGATCCCGGCTCTCGCTGCGCTCGGCCGGGATGACGCCGGATTGCGGCATCTCCCACGCTCGTCATCCCGGACGGCCGACGGCCGATCCGGGATCGCGTGAAGGTTAGTCGCGCATGGCTCGGGAGGCCGATCCCGGCTCTCGCTGCGCTCGGCCGGGATGACGTCGCGGGGCGGGCCATGCCACACTGTCGTCCTTCAGCGCCGATGCGCCGACAAATCGCGAATCGTCGGGGCCTCGCCGGTCAGCGGGTTGTCGGGATCCCAGCCATAGCTCAGCGTCTCGAAGCGCATGGTGAGCGTGTCGATCATGAGCAGCCGCCCGACCAGCCCCTCGCCGAAGCCGGTGACGGCGCGGATCGCCTCCAGCGCCACCAGCGAGCCGGCGATGCCGGCGACCGCGCCGAGAATGCCGGCCTCGGCGCAGCTCGGTACGGTGCCGGCCGGCGGCGGCTCGGGGAACAGGCAGCGATAGGTCGGGTTGGGCGTGCCGTCGGGCGCCTTTTCATGCGGGCGCAGCGTCGTCACCGTCGCGTCGAAGCGCCCGAGCGCGGCGGTGACCAGCGGCTTGCCGGCGAGCGCGCAGGCGTCCGACACGAGATAGCGCGTCGAGAAATTGTCCGAGCCGTCGATCACCACGTCGACGCCGCCGATCAGATGCAGCGCATTGTCGGCGGTGAGGCGCGCCGTCACGCCCTCCACCGTCACATGCGGGTTGAGCGCGGCAATGGTTTCCGCCGCGCTGTCGGTCTTGGCCCGGCCGATGGCGGCGGTGGTGTGGATCACCTGCCGCTGCAGGTTCGACAGCGAGACCTCGTCATCATCGACCAGCACCAGCCGCCCGACGCCGGCTGCCGCCAGATAGAGCAACGCCGGCGCCCCGAGCCCGCCCGCGCCGACCACGAGGATCGACGCCTTTTTCAGCTTCTGCTGGCCCGGCCCGCCAATCTCCGCCAGCACCAGATGGCGCGCATAGCGCTCCACCTCCTCCGGCGCGAAGAATGAGGGGCGGGCAGGGGCCGTGGTGGCAGGGGCCGTGGGGGCGGAAGCCGTGGGCGTGTCGGTGCTCATGGCGCCTATATAGCAAGCCCGCCGCCCCGCGCCACGGTGGGGAAGGGCGGTGCGCGCGCGGCCTGTTCCATGGTTGAGGGCCGTTGCGGGTGTGCGGCGGCCGGTGATCCACGTCTTGGACATGATCTTGGCTGCGGGCGAGGAGTTCCGTTGCCATGCCGCCGGGCGACCCGCGCTCACCGACGCGCCACCCGTCCGTGCTGCCGCGCCCTGTGCCGGCAGAAATTCCGGGACGGCACCCATCCCCCCGCGCGGAGCGGTTGCCCGGCCCGCGCGCATCGACTATGAAAGCGCGTGATCCGCGGGCCCGCCCGCCGGGCACCCGTAGCTCAGCTGGATAGAGCGCTGCCCTCCGAAGGCAGAGGTCGCACGTTCGAATCGTGCCGGGTGCGCCACTTAACTACCTGAAAAACCTAACGAATTTCCGAGCTTTGTGTCTCGCTCGGCGGCTCTGCTTGGTCTGAACAGCCACTGAATAGCCACCGGAACGAATTTCGGGCTTCGCACGCTCATGCATTCGGGGCGCTGCCGGCGAGTGCCGGGAGTGGCCGCGCGATGTCTTGCAGGGTGGCCGGCGCCGAGGAGGCCGGTGATCGTCTTCGACGCCTTGGTGCGGACGACGAGGGCATCCTGCATCACTTCCTGCCGGTCCAGGTCGACATGCTTCAGCCGGAGCGAGGCCAACGCGTCGTCGCGGACACCGGAGAGGAGCGCGAACGCGATCAGGGCGCGGTTGCGTTATTCAATGTCCGTGGTGTCCGGCATCGCCGCCACGACATGGCGCACCTGTTCGACCGTCGGTCCCTCTATGTCGCGTGTCGCCTTCGCGACGGCCGTGTCCTTGAGCGACAGGCTGAAATAGTCCGCATCCGAATATCTGATGCGGGTGCGGTAGCCCGGCTAATCGGCGAGCCAGAGGAGGAAGCCGCGCAGGGCGGAGAGGGTGTGCAGTTGCGTCGCCTTGCTCAAGGGCTTGCCGCTGCGCTCACTCAATCGGCTGGCGAGGTGATCCTTGAAGCCTATCGCCTGTTCGATGTGGAACAGCGCGAAATCGCGGCGCCGCGTGTAGGTCTCGAAACGGTCGATAGCCGCCGCGACCGTGTCGACCGATGCGGTGGACTGCCTCTTCGCCGCCTTCAGATAGTGGAAACATGTGGCGCGAAGCCGGGTTGGCCTGGGGCTATGCCGTGGCTGCTGCGCGTGCTCGCCTGTTGCCGGCTGCTAAACCTGCCGGCTTGGCGAATGGTGGCGCCGAGGCTTATCCCGCCGCTGCCCTGAGGGTCAGCCGTCCGCGCCCTTTGCCGCCAGGATCTCCGCATTGACGGCGTTGATGAAGTAACGGCCGATCCACTTGCGCGGCACATGACGCATGAACAGGTTGCGCAGCTCGAAGGCGACCGGCGAGTGTGGCACGAACATGCCGGCCATCTTGCGGCTGCGATCCTGCAGCCGGATGATGGAGGGGCGCAGGCGCGCCTCATGCTCCACCAGCGCCTCCGGTATTGCTGAGCGGCCGAGCGCGTCCGCGAGGATGGCGGCCGAGGTCAGCGCCATGCCGGCGCCCTGCCCGGAGATGAGGGTAAGGCAATGGGCCGCATCGCCCAGCAGCAGGACGCGCCCCGTCGACCAGCGGGGCAGGTCCACCAAGGCAAGGTCGTCCACCAGTGGAACGGCGCCTTCCTCGCGCGCAGCGATGAGCTGGGCGTGCACCGTCGGATGGCTGCGGGCGCAAACCTGACTCAACAGCTCCCAGCGATCCGCCGCTGGCACCGGTCCGGTCTCGTGGGAGTGCCAGACATGCAGTGCGGCGACCCTCCCCTCCGCGAGCGTGTAGTACTCCGCGATATGGCCGGGTTCCGCATAGGAGACGAAGTCGGCGCCGAGGCCGAGGCGGTCCTTCAGCTCATAGACCGCGAAGCGGTAGCCGAGCGGCTTCAGGCAGTCGCTGTCGGGGGCGAACAGCCGGTTGCGCAGGGCCGAGCGCATGCCGTCGGCCAGCAGGACGAGATCGGCCTTGCAGGTAGCTCCGTCCGAGAACCGCACAGAAGCACCGTCCGGGCTGTCCTCCACGTCGGCGATCATGGTTCCGAGGCGTATGTCTACTCCCTCGGGCAGGTCGGCGCGCAGCGCGGCGATGAGGTCCGTGCGGCGCATGACCAGATAGTCGAGCCCCTCGATGAAGTCATGGAAGCGTAGCCGCAGCACCTCGCGCCCGCGCCGGTCGCGATAGACATTCTCCTCCACCGTATAGGCCAGTGGCTCCAGCTTTGACACGAGACCCATGCGGGCAGCGGCGGCATGACCCGGCCCGGACAGGCTCATCATGTAGCCACCAGTCCGCAGGTCCGACGCCCGCTCCACCACGGTCACGCGCCAACCGGCGCGGGCGAGCCACCAGGCGGCAGCGAGGCCGGCGGCGCCGGCCCCTGAAATGACGACGGAAGGCATGCCGATCACGCTTTCGTTTCAGGAAGAAGGGAGTGCGGGCCTCCCCGCAGCAGGCGGATGGCGAGCACGCCGAGTGCGGCGATTGCGGCCGCCGCGAGGAAGGACGGACCGTAGCCGATCCGCCCCGCAACAAGCGCGGCGCCATAGCCGGCAAGCCCTGCGATGGCGGCGTCGGCGCATTGGAACAGGGTGAAGTCCACGCCTGCCTGTCGGAGGGAGGAAAGACCCATCAGCAGCGCATAGAGGCAGACGAAGCCCATGGCCATGGCGAAGGTCATCGCCACCACCAGGCCCGCGAGCACCAGCGGGCCCGCGCCCGTCATCAGGGCGCCGGCAAGGGCGAGAATGGCCGTGACCTGGGCGGTCGCAGCCATGAGCACCGCCCGCTCCGCGCCCATGCGGCGCACGGCGAGCCCCCCGATGAGTGTCCCGAGCAGGCCGGCCCCCACCGCGCCCGCCCCGTTCACCAGGCCGATAAGCGACAGGTCGAGGCCGCGATCCACCAGCACCGGGCCGGCCAGCGGCTGGACCAGGCGGACGCCGGCCTCGAACAGGACCGTGACCAGCAGGCCACGCCGGACCTCGGGCCGTGCGAAGGCGTAGGCCAGGGATGGTCGATGGGGGATGTTCGCCAAAGCGGGGCGCTCGGGCTCCGCACCGAAGACGAGCGGCAGGGCCAGCAGGAGCACGGTCGCGGCCATGAGGCCCGCCGCCACGTTCCATCCCAGCTGCGGCACCAGGGCGAGGAAGACGCCACCGCCGAGAACCATGCCGAGATAGCCGCCCCCCACCTGGGCGGTATTTCCCCAGCCGCGGTCCGCGACGGCCAGTTGTTCCACCGCGAAGGCATCCACCGCAATATCGACGGTGGCGGCGGCTAGGGCGGTTAGCGCGAGAATGCCGAACATGACGCGCCCGACGTCCGCCCCGGCAAGGGCGAGAGCCGCGAGACCCAGTGCGCACAGCATCTGCCCTGTGGCCACCATCTGCCGGGTGCGACGCCGCCCGTCCGGGCGGATGCGCCAGCGTTCCGCCAGCGGCGCCCAGAGGAATTTCAGCGCCCAGGGCAGCATGAGCAGGGACACGAGCCCCACCTGCTCCAGGGGAACGCCCTCCGCCCGCAGGACCGCAGGGATGCCCATGAAGGTCAGGCCGCCGACCAGGCTCTGGGCCACATAGATCCCGCCGATGGAGGGCAGGATGCGCCATAGCGGCAAGGCCTGCCGGTCGCTGGGAGTTGCACCGGGGAAATCTGCATTGTCAGGCATCAATAGGAGACCCGCAGCGTCATGCCCACCAGTCGGCCGTCGGACACGTTGGAGAACACGTTCGCCCCTGATGCATAGCTGTAGGTGACATAGGTCTCGTCGAAGATGTTCTCCGCGAACAGCTTCAGACTGACTCCCGAGGTCCAGGCGAATTCAAGCGAGGCGTCCACCGTGGTGTAGGCGGGCTGGGAGAGGGTGTTCGCTTCGTCGAAATAGGTCTTGCTGACAAAATGCACCGCGCCGTCCAGGGCGATGGTGCCGTCGATCAGTTTCTGGTCGAGAAGATAACGGGCGGACAGGTTGGCTGTGGCATTGGGAGCATAGGGCACCGTGTTACCGTCGTAATTCTGTCCGGTGGTGGGATCGGTGAAGTCGGTGAAGACCGAGCGGCCATAGGTGGCGGTGGCGCCGAAACTCAGCCGGTCGGTGGCACGCCAGCGGGCTTCAACCTCGACGCCGTAGCTCTCCGCTGCTCCGGCGTTGCGGATCACCTGGAAGCCCACCGGCCCCACATAGATCTGCTTGTTGGTGGAGTTGATGTAATACAGAGCCGTGGACAGTTCGACGGCTCGGTCCGGTGTCGCGGTGCGCAGCCCGAGTTCGTAGTTCCAGGCCGTTTCCGGATCGTAGGCCTCCTCATCCTGCGGGTAGGTCACGGCATGGTTGAAGCCGCCTGGCTTGTAGCCGCGCGAGACCAGCCCATAGACACGGGTGGTGTCGTTGATCTGGTAGCCGAGCGCCAGCTTCGGTTGAACGCTGGAGAAGTCGGCCGAATTGCTGAAGCTGCCGGCATAATAGCCGTAGTAATTGCTGCCATAGCGAGTGAAGTCGACGCTGCTCTCGTCATAGGATAGCCGCAGGCCGCCGGTGACGTCGAAAGCGCTCGTCACCTGCCATGTGGCCTCGCCGAACATGGCGTAGCTGTTGGTGGTGACAGCATTGCTGGAGGGGCCGTAATAGGAGCCGTACCCGTCGGCGTCGCGGGTAAAGTCGTCATGCTGGTAGAAAAGGCCGGCGACGCCGGTCAGTGGACCGCCCCCATCATAGGCGAGGCGCAGTTCCTGCGAGAAGGCGGCGTCACTCTCGGGGAAGGACATGAGGGTGCCCGGCCCGACGGCGATGTCGCGTGTGATGTCCACGTCCTGATAGGACGAGATGCTGGTGAGCTTGAAGTCCTCCAACATCCAGTTTGCGGTAGCGGAGACGGTGTTGACGGCGCGCTCAAGCAGAGGGATCGGCCCCTGTATGGCGGAGAAATAGGTGCGATTCTGCACCTCGCTGTTCATCAAATACAGTTCTTCGTGACTCTTGGTGTATTCGCGCGAGAAGGCGAGCGTGCCGTCGAAAATTCCACCGATCGGCTGGTAGCGCAGCGCCACGCGGCCGATCAAGTCGGTTGCGCTGTCGACATTGTCTGTAGCTGTAGAGGCGTCCGTCACCGAGCCGAAGGCGTGCTCGGCCTTCGCCGCGACGTCGATGAACAGGCCGTCGGCAGAGGCTGGTAGGGTGCCGGCGATCTCGCCCCAGGACTCCGGGGTGCCTGCGGTGAGGCTCGCGGTCACCCGCCCCTTGTCGGACTTGTTGGTAATGATGTTGATGACGCCGCCATAGGCATTGCGGCCATAGAGCGTGCCCTGCGGGCCGCGCAAGAATTCCACCCGCTCCACGTCGAGCAGGGGTTGTGTGAAGGCGGATGGGAGTTGTGGGATACCGTCCACATAGATTTGGACGGTGGGATTGTAAAAGTCCGGCGAGGACATGCCGCGCGCGGTGACATTTGCGTAGGCCCGGTTGCCGCGGGTGCGGATGACGAGGCCGGGGAAGACCTGCTCAAGATCCGCCACGGTGGTCACGCCGGCCTCGCGCAACTGCTCTGCCGTGCGGACGGAAACGGCGCCGTCCACTTTTTCAAGTTCCTGCGTGCGCTTGTTCGCGCTTACCGTTATTTCTTCCAGATTTATCTGCTCATTTGAAATGTTTGTGCCGTCCTGAGCCAGACTTATTCCTGGAATAATTACAACTGATAGCGAAAATATAGAACAGATAGTTCTTGAGATCATTTCTAAACTAATCCTATACGGTTCGCCCTGGCTCTGAATATCGGTTATTATGTCCCGGATGCGTCGTCTAACGCTTTCGGGGGCGACGTTTTGCTGAACGGGGATATTTTGCGAGAAGCGGGATGATGGACGAGCCGCGCGCCACGACCCTCCCTCCTGAACACGGCTATGCCGACTGGCTCACCGCCGTGGCGCCCGCATTGCGCGCGCTCGACTGGCAACGCCATATGCAGGTGGATGACCTTGGAGAAGGCGTTTCCATCGCCCTCCTCGACGTGCTGCCACCGGAGGATGTCGAACTGGTGGTGGAGGGGCCTCCGACCTTCTCCATCTCGGTCTTTGTGGAAGGGGAGGGAACGGTGTCCATCGACGGCGGCGAGCCGCTGGTCTTCACACCGGGGACAACGGTGATCTGCTCCACCGACCGGATCGTCAGTGGCGTGGATGTGCTGCGGGGAGGCGTCCGGCTCCGGATTGTGGACGTGCGGTTTGAGCCGCAATTGCTGGCGGCTCTCGGAGGCCCGCTTTGGCGCCGCTACGGCGGTCGGCTGCTTGTGGACCGCAGTGTGCCGGAACAGGGCGCGGTGATGGTGGGCTTTCCCGCTCCTCCTGCCCTGTTGCAGGTTGCCCAGCACATTTCAGGCTGCATCTATCGTCGCGCGGATGTACGGCGCCTTTACCTGCGGGCGAAGGCGCTGGAGATGCTGGCGATCGTGATGGGGCTTTTCCTTGAGGCCGACACCTCCGCCGCCGGACGCGGCGAGCGGGCGCAGCGCAAGGTGGAAGAGGCGCAGCGCCTGATCGAGGGGCGCCTGCACGAGCCCTGGACCATCACCCGCCTATCGCGCGAGGTCGGCCTTAACGAGAAGAGCCTGAAGTCCGCCTTTCGCGCCCATGTCGGTCAATCTATCCACGCCTATCTGACGCAAATTCGGGTGGAGGCGGCCGCGAACATGCTGTCCGCCGGCCAGACCGTCACAGAGACGGCGCTTGCCACCGGCTTCACCAATCTCAGCCATTTCAGCAAGACGTTCCGAAAGGTGACGGGCTTTGCCCCCAGCTGCCTGAGCCGGCGCCGGTGACAGGTCGCGCGCGCAACGTGGCGGCGATGTCTCCCCTCGCGGGCGCGCGGACCCTATCTGCCACGGGCAGCCCGCCCGGGTGACGCGGCGCTGAAAGGGAAGGGCGGAGCGACGACGAGGTGCCAGCCGGCCATTCTCGTCGAGAGCGCGGCAAGCTCCGCCGTCCAGTTACCGCGCATGCGGCTGTCGATCTTCTTGAAGGCTGGTTCGCCCCCAAGAAGCCCGTCGGCGAGGCGGTCATGGCGGCGGATCGGCCTGTCGCCATCCATCTCTTGTGTGCCAGGGTCGATGGCCGCGACGGCCGGCAGGGCGCGCTCGGGCTGCCACAATACCGGGATCCGGCAGCGGGGCGTAGCGAGCGCGGCGGCGCTGTCCAGTGCACCGGTGAGGTCGTCGGCGAGAAGGCGCAGGCGCGTGCCTTCAGCCCCGGCGGCGGTCCTGTCGCTGCACGGGAACGGCGCGCAGGACGCCGTTCAGCCGCCTCAGCTCGGCGTTTCTCCTGCGGGCGATATCTGCGGAGGAGATGGTCCCAAGTCCGTCTCTCCCTCCATCCGCGACGATGTCGACTTTAATCCGCACGAATTCAACGGGTTGATGCGCAGGACCGGTCGCTCGGATCGGATCTCGCTACAAAATTGACCGACGGCGCTTGACCGCGATCAGAAACGTCGTCAACAATGAGAACGTTCTCTGAGAACGTTCTCGTTAGTGGAGCGGCTCCGGGCACGGGAGGAAAAAAGATGATGGACGCCACAGGCCGCCCCGGTGCCGGGGAGCGGCAGACCGTGTCTCGCGAGATGCGAGCCTCCAGCGTCAGCAAGTCGTATGGCGCGACCGTCGCGCTCGAACATGCCGATATTGCGCTGAAGGCCGGCGAGGTTCATGCGCTGCTCGGCGAGAACGGGGCGGGCAAGTCCACTCTCGTGCGCATCTTCACTGGTGCGGTGATCCCCGATCGTGGCGAGATGCGGCTGCATGGCGAGACCTACGCGCCGCGTTCCATCATCGAGGCGCGCAAGCGCGAGGTCGCCACGGCCTTTCAGGAGTTGAGCCTCGTTCCCAATCTGAGCGTGGCGCAGAATTTCCTGCTTCCGGCGCTCGCCGGGCGCGGTTCGCCGCTGATCTCGCATCGCCACGTCATCGCCCGTGGCGCGGAAATCCTGGAACGCCACGGGCTCGTGCGGATCGATCCGGCGGCGCGCGTCGGCGACCTGCCGCTCGCCGAGCGCCAGCGCATCGAGATCGCCCGCGCCATCGAGAATGCCGGCCGTGTGTTGATCCTCGACGAGCCAACCGCCTCGCTGGCCGAGACGGACTGGCTGTTCGAACAAATTGGCAAGGCGCGGGCGCGGGGCGTCGCCATTCTCTACATTTCGCATAGGCTCGCCGAAGTGCGGGAAATCTGCTCGTCGGCGACCGTGCTGCGCAACGGTCGCTCCATCGACACGGTGAGCCTCGCCAGTGCCAGCGATGGCGACATTTTCGAGATGATGGTCGGTCACCGGGTCGAGCATGCGCGCCGGCCCGCGCGGGTGGCCGACCCGGCAAGCGCGCCGCGTCTTGCTGTCGAGAAACTGGTCGGTCATGGGCTGCGCGGGGTGAGCCTGCACCTCGGGGAGGGCGAGATCCTCGGCGTCGCCGCGCTGGAAGGCCAGGGCCAGCGCGGTCTGTTCCGCCTTCTGGCCGGGCTCGAGACGCCGGCCGGCGGCGTGATCCGCGTCGACGGAAAGGTGGCCGCCTATCGCAGCCCGCGCGCCGCGTTGCATTGCGGCTCAGGCATCAGCTATCTCCCGGAAGAACGCAAGACGGAAGGCATCCTCGCCGGCCTGTCGGCCGCCACCAATGTGGTTCTGCCCCTCCTGCGACGCGTGGGCCGGGCGGGTTTGATCGGCCGGCACGACGAGGAAAAGGCGGCACAGCCTTCGGCGCATCAGGTGGCGCTGAACGTGCGCTATCTCGGTTTCGCGATCGGCGACCTCTCCGGCGGCAATCAGCAAAAGGCGCTGATGGCGCGCACGCTGGCCACCGGCGCACGCACGCTGCTGCTGTTCGACCCCACGCGCGGCGTCGATGTCGGTACCAAGGAATCCATCTATGCCGCCATCCGCGCCTTCGCCGAGCGCGGCGGCTCGGTGCTGTTCTATTCCTCGGAACTGCCCGAGATCGTCCAATTGGCCGATCGCTGCCTCGTTCTTTATGGCGGGCAGGTGTTCCGCGATCTGGAAGGCGACGCCATCGCCGAACAGACGCTGGTGGCGGCGATGATCGGGCATGACCCGTGCGCGCCGGCCGGCCGCGCGCCCGTCTCCTTCGCCACCCCCGCTCACGCCGTCGCGGAGAATGCCCGATGAGCGACATTGCAACTGCGCGCGCCTCCCGTTCCGCGCCTCCCGTCGCCCGCTCCGGCCCGGCCCCGCGTCACCGGCTCTGGCGGCTGACGCATGGCGCCGGCCTGATCCTCGGCCTCTATGTGCTGCTCTATGCGCTTTACGCCTACCAGCAGCCGCGCGCTCTCGACACCTACGCCATCGCCGCGCTGATGAACAACACGGCCCCGCTGGCGCTCGCGGCGGCCGGGCAGACGCTGGTGGTGTTGAGCCGGGGCTTCGACCTCTCGATCGCCGGTGTGATCTCGCTCACCAACGTCGTGCTGGCGGTCTATCCCCTGGAAGGGCCGGGCGGGGCGTTGCTTTCGCTGCTGGTCTGCCTCGCCATCGGCGGGGCCGTGGGGGCGGTGAATGGGTGGCTGGTGGCCTATCTCCGGCTCCAGTCCATCGCCGCCACGCTGGCGACCATGATCATCTGCCAGGGCATCGCGCTGGTGATCCTCAATGCGCCGGGCGGGGCGGTCTCCGACTGGATCGCCGACGAATTGACCGGTCGGCTGTGGGGCGTGGTGCCGGTTTCGGGGCTGGCGGTTGCCGTGGTGATCGGGCTGTGGCTGCTGGTGCGGCGCACCGATTACGGGGTCGCGCTCTACGCCATCGGCGCCGACGAGCCCGCCGCCGCGCTCTCGGGCGTCAATGTGCGGCGCACGCGCTTCCTCACTTTTGTCGCGGCCGGCATGCTGTACGGGGTCGCCGGGCTGATGCTGAGCGCGCAGACGGCGACCGGCAATCCCAATTCCGGCACGCCGCTGCTGCTGCTCTCCTTCGCGGCCGTGGCGCTGGGCGGCACCTCGCTGAGCGGCGGACGCGGCGGGCTGTTCGCCTCGGTGATGGGAGCGGCGACGCTCACCCTGCTGCAGAAGGTGCTGTTCTCCAGCGGCGTCTCGTCCTTCTACACCGGCCTGTTCCAGGGCGTGGTGCTGATCGTGGCCGTGGTCTTCAGCGGTCTGCTGACCCGGATCGGAGAGCGGAAATGACGGTCATGAACGAGAATCCGATCTCGCAGGCCCGCTTCCAGCAGAACGGCGACACGCGGCGCAGCGCGCGCATCAGCGCCGAGACGGTGAGCACCCTCGCTGTGGCGATCCTGTGCGTCGTCCTTCTGGTCGGCGCGCGCTTCATTAGCCCCTCGCTGGGCTCCTGGTCGCAGGTGGAGACAGTATTGGTGCTGGGCTCGTTCCTGGTGGTGCTGTCCTTCGGGCAGGGACTGGTCATCCTCACCGGCGGGCTCGATCTGTCGCTGCCGGCGGTAGCCACGTTGAGCGGCATCCTCGCGACCAATTGGGTGGGCGCCAGCGATCCCGGCGCCTGGTATCTGCTGCCGCTGGTGCTGCTGGTCTGCGGAGGCGTCGGCTTCCTTTCCGCCGCCGGCATCGTCTGGCTGAAGGTGCCGCCCTTCATCATGACGCTGGCGATGTCGATCATCGTGTCCTCGCTGCTGCTGGGCTACACCAAGGGCACGCCGCGCGGCGCCTCTCCTGACGCGGCGGTGGCGCTGATGAAGGGCCATCTCCTCGGGCTTCCGGCGCCCGTCTTGTTCCTTGTCGTCTTCGTGCTGCTGGGGTGGCTGTTCCAGAGCCGCTCGATCTATGGGCGCTATCTCTATGCCATCGGCACCAATGTGGAGGCGGCGCGCATTGCCGGCGCTCCGGTTACGGCGATGCGCATCCTGCCCTATGTGGTCAGCGCGATGAGCGCTGGCTTCGCCGGCCTGATGCTGGTGGGCTATTCCAGCGGCGCCACGCTGCGCATGGGCGACAGCTACCTGTTGCCGTCCATCGCGGCGGTGGTGATCGGCGGCTCCTCCATCCTGGGCGGGCGCGGCACGTTTCTCGGCACGGTGGGCGGGGCGATCCTGCTGACCACGCTCGGCACCATCATCTCTGCCGTCGGCCTCGAATTCGGCCTGCGCACCATCATTGAAGGCGCCATCGTGCTGGTAGCGCTGCTGCTCCTGCGCGAGGAGCTTTTCCAGAAACTCGGCTCTCTCTGGCGTTAAGCCCGAGCAAGCGAGACGAACGACAAGAACACGCAAGATACCAGGAGGAAACGACGATGATATCGACGCTGCTCAAGACCGCGACCGCCGCGCTGTTGCTTGGGGCGACCTGCATGGCGGCCATCCAGCCGGCACAGGCCGCGCCTCCCAAGGACGGAAAGAAGTACAAAATCTATCTCAGCCTCAGCTATTCGGGTAATGCCTGGCAGTCCGAGGCCGCCAATATCGTCAAGGCGCTGGCGGCGACGCCGCCCTATAACGACATTGTCGAGTTGAAGGAGGTCATCTCCGGCGCCGACCCGCAGGCGCAGATCTCCGCCTATGAGAGCATGATCGACGCTGGCGCGGATGGCATTGTCAGCTTCCCGATTTCCGCCACCGCGCTCAACCGCACCATCAAGCGCGGCTGCGAGCAGGGCGTGCTGTTCTTCATGTACGACGCCACCGTGACCGAGAGCTGCGCCTATAACGTCAGCTATCTGTCCTCCGGCTTCGGCGAGAACTCGGCGCAGGCGCTGGTCAATGCGCTCGGTGGCAAGGGCAAGATCTTCCTGTCGCGCGGCGTGCCCGGCAACTCGGTCGACCAGCGCCACACCGATGGTGCCAAGCACATCTTTGCCAAATATCCCGGCATTGAGGTGGTGTCCGAATATTACTCGTTCTGGGATGACCGCACGACGCAGCAAGAGACCGCCAAGGCTCTTGCTGCGCACCCCGATGTCCAGGGCATCTGGGCGCAGGCCGGCGAATACGGCGCCATCCAGGCGCTGCTCGACAAGGGCGGCAATCTCGTGCCGGTCACGGGCGAGAACTCCAATGGTTTCCGCCTCGCCCTCGCCGACCCGGCGATGCAGGCGAAGGGGCTGACCGGCGTCTCGGCCGGCTCGCCGCCGGCGCAGTCGGGCTATGCCTTCAAGCTGATGATGGAAATCCTCACCGGCAAGCGGGAGCTCAAGCCGACAAATATCGAATACCCGCTGCCTTGGGTTCCCGCCGATAAGGTCAAGCTGTGCGCGGGTGAAAAATTCGAGAACGGCTGCAACGTCTTCCCGAAGGATCGCGTGCCGTCCTCCTTTGTCACCGAAGTCCTGAATCCGGTACTGCTGCCTGAGCTGAACATCGACTCGGCCCTGAACGGCACCCCGGTGAAGGGCGCGACCATCCAGCCGCTGCCGGCCGAGATCGTGAAGGCCGCCAATGAGCCGGGCATCAACTGCGGGCGCTGCGAGGCGGCCAAGGATCAGTACAAGCTCACCAAGGTTGCGCCGACAGTGAACTGAGGCGGCCGCAACGGAAGGATCTCTGCCCGGCGCCGACAGGTGCCGGGCAGCCCAGGACGCCCGAACAGGGTGGCGCGGCATGCTGGTTACGGACGAAACTGCTTTCCTGCCATAGCGGAATGACAGGAGCGCCAGCAATGGCGAGACGGGAGACATGCCTTGAGCGACGCACAACGAGATAAGGGACGACGGGTGACCGTGAAGGACCTCGCACGCGATCTCGGCATGTCGGTCTCGACGGTTTCGCGCGCCTTCTACCCGGACGCGGTTGTCGCCTCGGAGACGCGCCGGCTGGTGCTGGAGCGCGCCACCGCGCTCGGCTACCGCCCCAATCCCTTCGCCCAGAGTCTGATCACCAAGAAGACCCAGATCGTCGGCATGGTGGTCGCCGACCTGACGAACCCGTTCTATCCCGAAGTCATGACCGAGATGACGGCGATGCTGCAGGAGGCCGGCATGAATGTGATGCTCGCCGCCGCCAACCAGCCGGAGAAGATCGACGATGCGGTTGACCTCCTGCTGACCTATCAGCCTGACCTCGTGATCGTGCTTGCCGCCAACATGGCCTCGCATGCCCGCGAGAAATGCGAGGGCGCCGGGGCGCCGTGCATCTTCTTCAATCGCCTCTCCGCGGACGGTCTTGGCTTCGGCGTGACCTGCGACAACGAGGCGGGTGGCCGGTTGGTCGCCGATCACCTCATCGATAGTGGCCACCGGCATCTCGCCTATGTATCGGCCTTTCCCGGCGCCTCCACCAATGTGGAGCGCGGCAAAGGATTCAGCAGCCGGGCGGTGGAGCGGGGCTTCGCGCCGCCCGTCGTGATCGAGGCCGGTCGCTTCAGCTACGAGGCCGGCTATGCCGCCGGGCTCGATGCGGCGAAGGCAGGGCGCCCACTCGACGGCGTGTTTTGCGCCAACGACATCGTCGCCATCGGCTTCATCGCCGGGGTGCAGGAGAGTCGCCGGTTTCGTGTGCCGGACGACATCTCGGTCGTCGGCTTCGACGATATCACCATGGCGGGCTGGCCTTCGCACCTGCTGACGACGGTGGCGCAGCCGCTGGACGGGATGATGGCAGCGACCGTCAGCCTCGCCCGTGAACTCGCCGTCGACCGCAGGCAGGATCCGCACATTCTGCGCCTGCCGCCCGGCGAACTGATTGAGCGAAACACGACGCGCAAGCGGGATGGAGGGGCCAGATGACGATGCAGCGACGCGTTCTTTTCGATCGCTTGACGACGGTGCACCGCCCCGACTGCGCTTTCTTTGCCGACGGTCCGCTGCCGATGCCGGTCGCCGGGCCGGACGATCTGGCCCCCTTGCTCGGCTCGGATCAGGCGGCCCGTTATGCCGATGCGTGTCGCCCGGTCTTCGAAGATCTGCGCCGGGTCGTCGGCCAACTCGCGGGGCTCATGATTCTAGCCCAGCTCACCCAATCGTCCGAGGTGGCCGGCCTCGACGAGCTCGCGAGCTGCCGACGGCGCTGGGCTGAGGCGGGCGAACGGATCAAGACGTTGGCTGCCCCGGACGCGCTCGCCCCGCACCGGGCGCAGATCGAGGCCGCGCATGCTTTTTCTGGCCTTGCGCTGGGAAGGTTCTCTGAGCTGCGTCCGCGCGGCGACAACGAGGCCGCCTTCGACACCATCTCGCGCCATGTGCGCCGGGCCTACGCGCATCTCAGCGCGGCTACCGCCGAAAAGGCCGGGCTCGCCATGGTGGACCTGTCCCATGCCTGTTGCTCCTGCGGGCACTGAACCGCCCGCCGGAAGAAAGACAAAAGAACCAAAGGAAGGAAACGAGCCATGTCCGACTATTCGATCTGGGTGTGCGAATATTCCTATGTGAAGAACTACCACAAGAGCGGCGTGCTCTATGGGGCGCACAACCAGGGTTTCGTGAAGCTTCCCTATTGCTACGTCGTCATCAAGGGCCGCGATCATGTGGCCATGGTCGATGTCGGCTATAACGACAAGGACTATGGCAAGCTTCTGGGTGATCGCTTCGGCGTGGAGAACTGGCGCAACCCCACAACGGTTCTGGCCGAAGTCGGCGTGAAGCCGGAGGATGTGGATACCTGTTTCATCACACATGCGCATTTCGACCATTTCGGCAATGTCGAGGACTTCCCGAACGCTAAGTTCTACATTCAGGAGCGCGAGATCGCGAAATGGGTCTGGGCGATGTCGCTGCCCGATCGCCTGCGCTGGATGATGGTGGCGGTCGATCCCGGCGACATTGTTCGCGGTGCCGATCTCGCCCGGCAGAAGCGTCTCGTCACGGTCAACGGCGCCTTGAGCGACGTGCTGCCCGGCATCGATCTGCACGCGGCTGATGACAGCCACACCTGGGGCTCCATGTGGGTCACGGTACGCAATGACGGACAGGAGCAGTCGCAGGACACCTGGGTACTCGCGGGCGATCTCGTCTATGTCTTCGAAAACATTCACGGCCCTGGGGCGGCCGTCGATGAGAAGGAAGTTTATACGCCAGTGGGTCTTGCCGTTGGCAGCCAGGCAAATCTCGTGCTCGCCACCGAGGCGATGATGAAGCAGGTCAACTACGATTCGCACCGCGTCATCCCGGTGCATGAGGAGCGCCTGCGCGATACTTTTCCCTCGCGCATCACCCGGGAAGGTCTGCGGATCACCGAGATCTGCCTTGCCGACGGCGAAACCTCGAAGGTGTCGGCATGACGCGCCCGGCACCTGCCACGGCTCGTATCATCGCCATCATAGGTGCGGGTTTGGTCGGTTCTGGCTGGGCGCTGGTGTTTGCCCGCGCCGGGTTGCGGGTGCAGGTCTACGATCCCGCGCCCGAAGTCCGCGCCCGTATCCTGCCCTGGGCGCGGGAGAGCGCGACCGCACTGGCCGATGCCGGGCTCATGGAGGATGTCGCGGCTGTGATCGGCCGTCTGCATGTGGTCGACACGCTCGAGGCGGCGCTCGACGGCGCCACCTATGTGCAGGAATCGGTCTTCGAGCGCGTGGAGGTGAAGACCGACATATGCCGCGCCATCGATGCCGTCATGGCGCCGAATGCCATTGTCGGTTCTTCGTCCTCGGGCATCCCTGCCTCGCGCTTTACCGAGGGGTGCGCCCGTCGCGGGCGCTTCCTGATCGCTCATCCGGTCAACCCGCCGCATCTTGCCCCGGTGGTCGAGCTGGTTCCGGCGCCCTGGACGGATGCCGCGGCGCTCGCCGACGTGCGCGAACTGATGCAGACGGTCGGGCAGGTGCCGGTGACGCTCGCCCGCGAGATCGACGGCTTCATCCTGAATCGCCTTCAGGGTGCGCTGCTGAACGAGGCCTGGGCTCTCTATGACGAGGGTTATGCCGGCCTCGCCGACATCGACGCCACCATTGCGCATGGTCTCGGGCTGCGCTGGGCGTTCATGGGGCCATTCGAGACCATCGACCTCAACGCGCCAGGTGGCATTGTCGACTATGCCGCCCGGCTTGGCGGCATGTACCATGCCATGGCGCAGAGCCGCCCGCCCCAACCTTGGCCGGAAGACACCATCCGCCGCGCCGGCGAAGAGCGCCGCGCGGCGCTTCCGGAAGCCGAGCTCGCGGCCCGCCGCGCCTGGCGTGACAAAGCGCTCACCGGCCTCGCTGCCTTCAAGAAGGCTAGTGGGCTCGCTCCCTAGCACCCGCCGCCTCTTCCCGCCTTCGCGACACATTTAAACGTAAGGACCAGTACCATGGCCGTAACCTATTTGAAGCGCGGCAAGCCCGCCGATGAGCGCTCGCAGGACGACCGCAAGGTTCGTGAGACGGTCGAGACCATCTTGGCCGACATTGAGGCGCGCGGCGATGTGGCGGTGCGTGAACTGTCGGAGAAGTTCGATCGCTATTCACCGCCTACCTTCCGTCTGACGCTCAGCGATATTGAGGCGCTGATGGCGCGGGTCTCGACGCGGGATATGGAGGACATCCGTTTCGCCCAGGAGCAGGTGCGCAATTTCGCGCAGGCCCAGCGCAACTCGATGACGGATATCGAGATCGAGACGCTGCCCGGCGTTATTCTTGGCCACAGGAACATCCCGGTGCAGTCGGTCGGCTGCTACGTGCCGGGCGGCAAATTCCCGATGGTCGCCTCGGCTCACATGTCGGTGCTGACCGCCGCCGTGGCCGGCGTGCCGCGCATCGCCGCCGCCACCCCGCCTTTCAAGGGCGAACCCAACCCGGCTGTGATTGCCGCCATGCATTTGGGGGGGGCCCACGAGATCTACGTAATGGGTGGCATTCAGGCTATCGGCGCGCTGGCAATCGGCACCGAAACTATCGCCCCGGTCGACATGTTGGTCGGCCCCGGCAACGCCTATGTTGCCGAGGCAAAGCGCCAGCTCTATGGCCGCGTCGGCATTGACCTGTTCGCCGGTCCCACCGAGACCATGGTGATCGCCGACAATACGGTGGATGGTGAGATCTGCGCGACCGATCTGCTCGGGCAGGCGGAGCATGGCTACAATTCGCCGGCCGTTCTGGTCACCAACAGCCGCCGGCTCGCCGAGGACACCCTCGCTGAGATCGACCGCCTTCTCGCGCTATTGCCGACGGCCGATACCGCGACCAAGTCGTGGGCCGATTATGGCGAGGTCATCCTGTGCGACACCCATGAGGAGATGCTCGAGGTCGCCAACGACATCGCCTCCGAGCATGTCCAGGTCATGACCGACCGCGACGACTGGTATCTCGCCAACATGCACTCCTATGGCGCGCTGTTCCTCGGCGCCCGCACCAATGTCGCCAATGGCGACAAGGTGATCGGCACCAACCACACGCTGCCGACCCACAAGGCGGGGCGTTACACGGGCGGTCTCTGGGTCGGCAAGTTCCTCAAGACGCACAGCTACCAGAAGATCACCACCGACGAGGCGGCGGCTATGATCGGGGCCTATGGCTCCCGGCTCTGCCTGCTTGAGGGCTTTGTCGGTCATGCCGAGCAGTGCAATGTGCGCGTGCGCCGCTACGGGCACAAGAACGTGCCTTATGGCGAGGCCGCGGAATGAATGCCGCCCTACCATCGTTCCGGCTCGACGGACGCCGGGTGCTGGTGACGGGCGCGGGGCGGGGCATCGGTCTTGCCATTGCGCAGGCCTGTGCCGCCTCCGGCGCCGAGGTTACCCTCTGCGCCCGTTCGGCGGGCGAGATCGGCGCGGCCACCGACGATTTGCGGGCGCAAGGCTTCAAAGCTGAAACAATGTCGGCCGACGTCACCGATGTGGCGGGTTTTGCCGCACTCATCGCGGCGCGCCCCGCCTTTGATGTCTTCGTCAATAATGCCGGCATGAACCGGCCCAAGCCGCTCGCCGATGTCACGGTCGAGGATTACGACGCCGTCCTGGGGCTGAACCTTCGTAGCGCCGTGTTCGCCGCCAAGGCCGTTACCGCCGGAATGATCGAGGCGAGGCGAGGCGGATCGGTGATCAACATGTCGTCGCAGATGGGGCATGTCGGGGCGGCCAACCGCACGATCTACTGCGCCTCGAAATGGGGGTTAGAGGGCTTCACCAAGGCGCTCGCGGTCGAACTGGCGCCGCACCGTATCCGCGTCAACACCATCTGTCCCACCTTCATCGAGTCACCGATGACCGAACCCTACTTTCGCGATCCGGTTTTCCGTTCGGACGTGCTGTCGAAGATTCCGCTCGGTCGCATTGGGCGCGTGGACGAAGTGGCGGCGGCGGCGGTTTTCCTCGCCTCTGATGGCGCGACGCTGATGACGGGCAGCGCGCTGATGTTGGATGGGGGCTGGACAGCTCTGTGACCGAAGCAGCGCTTTGCAGGCGTTGATCGCGAGTTTCAGCTTGCGAACAGGGCAGCCTCGAAACATCACGCTTCGGCGCAGCAGGACTTCTGCCGGAGCGTAGCCTCGTGCCTGTTCTGGAGTGCCGGAGCGAAGACGTAGTTCTCAGTTTCATCCACGTTGGTGCGCCACTTAACTAAATGAAAAATAATATAAATTTAGAACTCGCTCGGCGGCTCTGCGTGGTCTGAATAGCCACGGAATAGCCACCGGAACGAATGTCGGGCTTCATCCTCGAAATGCCCGCTTCGGACGCGGGACGATCTTGCCGCGGGTTTCAGTTCAAACGCTGATACGCCCGGTCGCCAGGGCAAAGATCGCCGTCCCGGCGCCCGCGACCGCGGCTGCGAATAATAGCCGTTCGGGGGGCGTGAAGATCGGCTGGCCACGCTCGCGCTGTGCAAGGATGAAGAGGGCGGTGCCCGGCGCATAGATCACCAGGGACAGGAGCAGGAACTTCAATCCGCCCGCATAGATCAGCCCGACCGTATAGAGCGTGGCGAGAGCGGCGCGAACCAGATCGGTCCAGCGCCCCTTGGGCTGCGCGGCATAGGTCTCGCCGCTCCAGGCGAGCTTGAGCGCATAGGCCGCGACCAGCAGATAGGGCAGCAGGATCATCGACGAGGTGAGCTTGAGCGCCAACAGGAAGGCCTGCTCGGCAAACAGCGTCATGATGAGGAAGAACTGGACCAGAAGATTGGTCAGCCACAGGGCCGCGAATGGCACGCCATTGCGGTTCTCCGCCGCCAGAAAGGCCGGCATGGTCTCCATTCGCGCGGCCGAGAAGAGGACTTCGGCCGCCAATAGCGACCAGGATAGATAGGCGCCGAGCACCGAGACGATGAGCCCGATGGAGATGAACACGGCGCCCCAGGGACCGACGACCGCCTGCAGCACGCCGGCCATCGACGGGTTGCGCAGGCCCGCCAGTTCCGGGCGCAGCAACACGCCATAAGACAGCATGGTCACCAGGACCAGCAGGCACAGCACGCCCAGAAAGCCCATCAGCGTCGCCAGTCCGACATCCGAGCGGCGCCGCGCATAGCGCGAATAGACGCTCGCGCCCTCAATGCCGACAAAGACGAACACCGTGACCAGCATCGTGCCCCGGACCTGGTCGAACAGGCCGCCGGCATCCGCGCCACCCCAGAAATTCGCGGCAAAGACCTCGGCCTTGAAGCCGAAGCCGACGAAGACGAGAAACAGCAGGATCGGAATGATCTTGGCGACGGTAACGATGGTGTTGAGCGCCGCCGCCTCGCGTACGCCGCGCAGGATGAGGAAATGCACGGTCCACACGCCCAGCGACGACACCGCCACGGCGATGACGGTGTTGCCATCGCCAAAGACCGGAAACAGCGCGCCGAGCGTCGACTTGATCAGCACCCAATAGGACACATTGCCGAGGCAGCAGACGGTCCAGTAGCCCAGTGCCGAGGCGAAGCCGAGATAATTGCCGAAGCCATCCTTGGCATAGGCGAACACGCCGGCGTCGAGATCAGGCTTGCGACGCGACAGGGTCTGGAAAACGAAGGCCAGCATCAGCATGCCGCCGCCGGCGATGCCCCAGGCGATGAGGGCGCCCAGACCGCCGGTAACCCGCCCGAACGTCTGCGGCAGCGAGAAGATTCCGGCCCCGACCATGGAGCCAACCACCATGGCGGTCAGCGTCGGCAGTGCGAATTTCTGGTCCGTGGGCTGGGTCATCCGAGCGCCTTTATGACGATGGTGGCGCTGCCTCCCTCTCCCCATCGGGAGAGGGAGGGGTCTCGTTCAGTAGTCCACCGCGTCGCGGATGATCGGGCAGGTCATGCAATGCCCGCCGCCACGCCCGCGCCCGAGCTCGGAGCCGTCAATGGTGATGACCTCGATGCCGGCCTTGCGCAGCAGTGTGTTGGCGTAGGTGTTGCGGTCATAGGCGAATACGACGCCCGGCGAGGCGCAGACGAGGTTGGCGCCCGAATCCCACTGGGTGCGCTCGCGCATATAGTCATTGCCGCCGGTATGGACGACCCGCATTTCTTTCAGGCCCAGAGCCTCGCGCACGGTCTCGACGAGGCCGCCCTTGTCCTTGCGCAGTTCGACACCGCCCTTGCCGTCCGGGCGGTAGGAGAAGCAGTCGATCTTGTCGACGATGTCCGGGTAGAGCAGCACGCAGTCGCGGTCGGCGAAGGTGAAGACCGTGTCGAGATGCATGGCCGCCCGCAGCTTCGGCATGGCGGCGATGATGACGCGCTCGGCGGCGCCCTGCGCGAACAGCGCCGCTGCCGCCTGGCTGATTGCCTGACGCGAGGTGCGCTCGCTCATGCCGATCAGCACGTTTCCCTTGCCGATCGGCATCACATCGCCGCCTTCCAACGTGGCGAGGCCCCAATCCTGCGTCGGGTCGCCCCACCACACCTTCACCTTGCCGGCGAAGTCCGGGTGGAACTTGTAGATCGAGGTGGTGAGGATTGTCTCCTCATGCCGCGCCGGCCAGTAGAGCGGGTTGAGCGTCACGCCGCCGTAGATCCAGCAGGTGGTGTCACGGGTGTAGAGCGTGTTCGGCAGCGGCGGCAGCAGATATTCGTTTACCCCAGCTGCGTCGCGGATCAGCGCCAGCGTCTCACCGCCAATGGTTTCGGGGAATTCATAGGTCGAGAGGCCACCGATCAGCGTTTCCGCCAGCTGGCGGTTCGGCAGCCCATCGAGATAGGAGCGCACCTCATCGACGAAGCCGACGCCGATCGTGTTCGGCACCACCTGATGGTCGAGGATCCAGGCTTTCGCCTCGGGAATGGCGACCGTCTCGGTCAGCAGGTTGTGCATCTCGACCACGTCGATGCCGCGGTCGCGCATCTTGGTGATGAAGTCGAAATGATCGCGCTTGGCCACATCGACCCACAGCACATCGTCGAACAGCAACTGGTCGCAATTGCTGGGGGTCAGGCGCTGATGCGCGCGGCCGGGCGCGCAGACCATGACCTTGCGCAGTTGGCCGACTTCGGAGTGAACACCGAAGGGGGTTTCCATCATGGGGACTCCTATGACTGGTCGATCAGTGTGTGATGGTGCCGGTGAGAAGGCCGACGGCACCGACGGCCGCGGCCAAAACCGTGATGGCGAAGACAAGCAGCTCGGCGCGGGTGAACACGCGTGCCTTCTGCTCGCGGCGTGCCCAGAAGTAGAGAAGGATAGTGCCGGGCACGAACAGGACGGCCACGAGCAGCACGTATTTCAGCCCGGCGGCGACGAACATGAACAGCGTGTAGATCACGGCGATCCAGGCGACGATCTGATCGCGGCGGCGCTCCTGTGGGGCTGCCTCATAGCCGACGCCGCTGCGCGCCAGCAGCACGCCATAGCCGGCAACCAGCAGATAGGGCAGCAGCGAGGTCACGCTGGTCATATCCAGCATGAAGTTGAAGGCGTCGCGCGACCAGTATGTCGAGATGACGAAGAAGGAGACCACGCCATTGGTCAGCCACAGGGCGTTGGCCGGCACGCGGTTGCCGTTCTGCGCCCCGAACAGCTTCGGCATGTCCTGCGACTTGGCGGCCGCAAAGAGCACTTCGGCGCAGATCAGCGACCAGGCAAGATAGGCCCCGAGGACGGAGACCAGCACGCCGACGGAGATGAACACCGCGCCCCAATGCCCGACCACAAGCTCGAGCGCGCCCGCCAGGGACGGGTTGCCCACGCCGGCAATCGCCGCGCGCGGTGCATTGGCATAGGGCAGCATGGTCACGGCCACCATCAGGCCGGTCACGGCCACGAAGCCAAGGATGGTGGCGGTGCCGACATCCGACCGCTTCTTGGCGTAGCGCGAGTAGACGCTCGCCCCTTCGATGCCGAGGAACACGAAGACGGTGATCAGCATGGTGTCGCGCACCTGTGCCAGCAGCGTCTTTTCCGGCATGTTCACACCGCCGAAGAAGTTCTCCGAGAACTGCGCGTAATTGAAGAAGAACACGAAGGCGAGAATTGCCACGATCAGCGGCACGATCTTGGCGATGGTGACGATGGTGTTGATGACCGTCGCTTGCTCGATGCCGCGCAAGATCATGAAATGGAAAGACCAGATGCCGATCAGCGAGACGATGATCGCGGTGGCCGTGCTGCCGTCGCCAAATATGTCGGGGAAGAAACGCCCAAGCGTCGAGCCGATCAGCACCCAGTAGAACACGTTGCCGAGGCAGCTTCCGAGCCAGTAACCGAAGGCCGACAGGAAGCCCATATAGTCGCCGAAGCCCGCCTTGGCGTAAGCGAAGACGCCAGCGTCGATGTCGGGTCGCTTTTCCGCCAATGACTGGAACACCCGCGCCAGCATGTACATGCCGGTTCCGGCAATCGTCCAGGCGATGATCGCGCCGAACGGGCCGGTGGCGGTCGCGAAGCGGCCGGGCAGGTTGAAGATGCCGGCACCGACCATGGAGCCCACCACCACCGCGGTCAGTGTGGGAAGCGAGAGCTTGCCAGCGGAAGTGTCAGCCATATTGCGCCTCTTGGAAAACGAGGATGCGTGGTGCGATCAACCCTATAGACCAGCAGGCTTTCCAATAAATGGGCCGGACGTCCCAATTATTGTCGCGCAATCCCAATCTTACGTCTTTTGCCGCCAAGAGCTAGCTCCTCTAAATGCTGCAAGTGCGAAGGAAAGGCCAGGTTTGCCTGGCGCGTAAAGCATGGATAATGCTCGGTAATGACGCATGAACTCTGCGTAGCCTAAGGTGGACATGCAGAGCCTCAAGAGCCCAATCATTCCGTCCAAATGGTGGAGGGCGTCTCGCAGCCGCGGCGCTCAGGCCCTCACGGGCGATGAACATTTTCTCCGCAAGATATGGCTAGGCGGCGAGCCAGCGGAGCAGTTCGGCAAGGCTCGGCATGTTGCCGGAGACCATGCCGGTACCCTCGAATCCGCCTGTTCCCCGCAAGCCGATCCGGCCGGTCTCGCGCGCCTCTTTGGGCGAGATTCCGAATTCCTGGCGGAAGGCGCGGCTGAACACGGACGGGTCGGTGAAGGCCCATTGCTCGGCGATGCGCGTGATGGGACGGACATCCAACGGGTCGAGCAGCGCGTGCCGCGCGCCCAGTAGCCGCTGCCGACGCACATAGGCCGATATGCCACCGATCGGCTCGAAGAGTCGGTAGAGCCGAGAGCGCGACACACCGAGATCCTTGCATATTGCTTCAGGGGTCAGTTCCGGCTCGGTCAGCCGGAGCCGGATCCGCCGCCGTGCCCGTTCAAGCAAAGCAAGGTCGATCGGCGCCTGCGCTTCGGCCAGGCGGTCGCGGGATGGTCGCGCGCAGGCGTCGAGGAAACAGCGCGTCGCCTCGGTGATGTGATCGAGTTCGTAGGGCTCGACCAGTGGCAGCCGGCGATCCAGCGCCAGCATCAGGTCGGCCAGCAGCGCCCCGAGGCCACTGTCGAGCGGTACGTCCAGCAGGTTGTCGAGACAGGAACCGGCCAGAAGATCCCGCGGGACGAACAGGGTCAGAGCCCCGTCATCCTCGATCTCCGTGGTGAGTGGCCGCGCCAGCGAGTGGATGAGAGGCCGTGCTTCCGGCCGCTGATGCGCCGGCCGCCCCTCGTCGAGGTTGCATGGCAGTACGACGTACCAGTGATCGAGCACGCTTTTCTGCCAGTGCCGCCAACGTATGAGGTGACCTTTGCGCGGCAGGCTCGTGCTGGTGAGCACGAGGCGACCGAGCGGCCAGATGCGCTGCGACATTTCGAAGGAGGTCTGCCCGTCCACGACCGGGCGTATGTCCACAATTGCCTCATGGGCGGCGCGGAACGCCTCGAACTGCTGGTGCGGCGGCAGGCCGGCCGTGGTGAACAGGATAGGGTACACGCGCATCATTCGGTCGGGACAGCTTCTGGCCACATGCGCTCGCAGGTTCCTCCGCCGCCGCACAGCCCAGCGTGACAACTGGACATAAGCTGTGAAAAGACGCGATAGTTTCCAACCCTAGTAAAGCAGGCGATCGAACGTCTGCGACAAGCGATGCGGCTTCGCCGGCTGCCGCTCGACATGGCTGGAAAGCCGGCGCGGAACGCACACGATGGGCGAGCGACGCCAACTGGAGCTGGATTTTCGCGCGGTGCGATCCGGCTTGGGTATCGGCGAGTTCGTGCGCTCCAGCAAAGTGCTGGGACATGTCGACGAAGTGTTCCGCACCAAGGAGCATGGCTATCGCCGCATCGACGAGTTCACCCTGCTCCATGTGATGAATTTCGAAGTCAGCGAGCCCTACAGCCTGACGATGGCGCGGGCCGATCTCGTCTGCATCCAGGCGACCATCGCCGGCCGCTACAGCCGCTGGATCGGCCAGCGTATGGATCTGATCAACCCGCACATACTGCAGGTGAGCAACATCCCCCTGTCCGTATCCGATACCGATGCCGGCGCGCGGCTGCGCGGCATCCTCATCGTCTGTGAACGTAAGCACTTCATCGACCGTTACGGGCTTAACATCGAGCGGGTGCCGCCGGCCTATCGGCCGATCTTCCTGTCGCGGGACGGAACGCCCGAAGTGCTGTCGCTACCGCTGTCGCCGGCCGGTACCGCGCTGGTGGACCAGATCGTCTCCTGCCGCTATGGCGAGCCGCTGCGCGGCATATTCGTCGGTGCGAAGACCGTCGAGATCATCTGCGACGTGGTCTCCCAGCTGCATGGCCTGCGGCTACGCGGGGCGCCGCGCCTGATCGGCGAACAGGCGAAGTTAAAAGCCATCGAGACCGCGGCGCAGATCTACCGGCGCGAGATCGGCGATCCTCCCACCATAGAGCAACTTGTCCGGCGTGTCGGGCTGAACCGCAATGAGTTGACCAGAGGCTTCCGCGACATCTTTGGGGTCACACCCCACGTCTACGCGCATACGCGCCGCATGGAACGGGCGCAGGAACTGCTGCGCGGAGGCGAACTCTCCATCAGCGAGGTCGCCCGGCGGGTCGGCTATGAAGGCTATTCCAGCTTCGCGCGCGCCTATCATGCGCATTACGGGCGCGCGCCGTCACCTGCCGATCCGGGCGGGTAGCGCCACGAAGGACGTGGCTCAGAGGATCGGCTTGTGCGCCGTCTCCGGCATGTGCCGGACCACCAGAAGGCTCGTCGTGGCGGCAGCGATGACATAGCCGGCCGGCGCCAGCGGGTTGTCCAGAGCAGAGGTCAGCCAGACCGCGATGAGGGGGGCGAAGCCGCCGAACACGGCCGCCGCCATCGCATAGGACACCGACGACCAGCGCGACCGGTCGGGCGTTGAGAACAGCTCGGCCACGACTGCCGGAGCCGGGCCCGAATAGAGCGCAATGGCGACGCCGAACAGTAACTGTATCCCGATCACAAGAGGGAAGCTGCGGAAGGCGATGATCATCCACATTGCCGGGATCACCAGCGCCAGTACGAGGAGGCAGGAGCAAAGCAGGAACGGCCGGCGCCCATAGCGGTCAGAAAGCCGGCCGATGACGGGCACCAGCAGGATGATGGCGGCGAGGCAGATAGTGTTCGACCACGTGGCCTGCGCCACGCTCAGCCCGGCGTGCCTCTGGGTGAAAAGCGGCATGTAGATAAGGAAGACATAGTAACAGACCGTCCAGTGCATGGTGAAGCCGAGCACGGTAAGGCTGGGCCGGCGGATCCGCCGCAGCACAGTGGCTGTGGAGGCACTTGCCGCCCGTACCCGGCTGTAGACCGGGGTCTCGTCGATGCCGGAGCGAAGCCACAGCGCCACGATCCCTAGCGACCCGCCGAGGAGGAAAGGCAGGCGCCATCCCCAGTCTTCCATGTGCTCGGGCGAAAGCACAGTGACGAGTATCGCGGTAACCGCGCTGGCAAGGCCGCTGCCGAGAGCGACGGTGACCGAGAGGAAACTGGTGGAGAAGCCGCGCCGGCCCTCGGGCGACGATTCGAGCAGGAAGGCGTTGGCGATGCCCCATTCTCCGCCGGCGGAAAAGCCCTGAACCAATCGAGCCATCAGCAGCAGCAATGGCGCGAGCACGCCGATCATCTGGAAGGACGGCAGCATGCCGATGGCAAGGGTGCCCACCGCCATCAGCACGGCGGTGATCATCAGGGCGGGCTTGCGGCCCTGGCTGTCGCCGAGGCCGCCGAGCACCAACCCGCCCAGCGGGCGCATGACGAAGCTGGCGCCAAACACGGCGAGCGTCGCCAGCAATGCGACAGTGTCGTCTTTCTGCGGGAAGAAGGCGTGCGAAAGGTAAACGGCGAGCAGCCCGTAAATGACGAAGTCGTACCATTCGAGCACATTGCACAGCAGAACCCCGACGAAGGCTCGCCGCCGCCGCTTCGCGGTCGGCTCAGGTGTGGCTGGCTTCATCTCGAAACGACCATGGCCGGCTGCGGTAGATACGGTGGTGCAGACATGCCACCTCGGAGGGCTTGGATGCGCGACTGCGGTACACAAGCACAGCCGGCGTCTGCAGAGAAGCGACCTTGTTTCACCGCCCTGGCATCGTCGAAGCATGTTGCGATGCAGCAAGGCGGCTGCTACCGATATGCCCTGTCCGGTTCACAAAGGTGGCGCTTATGCGACGTCCCACATCCGCCGCGCCACGCCGACAGCCGCTCAAAGTCGACAATTCTGACGCACGCGCAGCGCGCGAGCCGGTCCTCATTGACCTCGCCCTGCAAGGCGGTGGCTCGCACGGCGCCTTCACCTGGGGCGTGCTGGACCGGCTGCTTGAGGAGAAGTGGCTGGAGATCGAGGGCATTTCCGGAACCTCCGCCGGGGCGATGAATGCGGCGGTGATGGCAGATGGCTACGCCGCGGACGGGCGGGAGGGTGCTCGGGCGGCGCTCGACGCCTATTGGCGCCATGTCGCCGACGCTGCACGCTTCAGCCCGTTCCAGCGCGGCCCGCTCGATGTGCTGCTGGGCCGCTGGACGCTCGATAATTCGCCGCTTTTCGTCACCATGGATCTGATGTCGCGGCTCTATTCGCCCTATGACCTCAATCCCGGCGGCTCCAATCCGCTGCGCGCGGTGCTGGAAAAGGCGATCGATTTCGACCGGCTTAGGACATCGCCGGTCAAGCTGTTCATCACCGCCACCAATGTGCGCACCGGGCGCGGCCGGGTGTTTCGCAATGCTGAGATCACGCCCGACGTGTTGCTCGCTTCGGCCTGCCTGCCCACCCTGTTTCAGGCGGTGGAGATTGACGGCGAGAGCTATTGGGACGGTGGCTATTCCGGTAACCCGACCATGACGCCGCTGGTGCGTGAGTTGAACTCCGACGACACCATTCTCATCCCGATCAACCCGGTGGAACGGCCCGGCACGCCGCGCACCGCGCCGGAAATCCTCAACCGGCTCAACGAAGTCTCGTTCAATGCCGTGCTGCTGAAGGAACTGCGGATGATCGCCCTGCTGCGGCAGGTCGCCGATCCCGGCCATAGCGAGGGCGCGCAATGGGCGAAGATGCGGGTCCACCTCGTGCGCAATTCTATCATGGACACGCTCGGCTACTCCTCCAAGCTCAACGCCGAATGGGATTTCCTTAGCCTGCTAAGAGACGAGGGCCGTCGTGCAGCCGACGCTTTCCTGAAGGCAGATTCGGATAACATCGGTAAGCGATCTTCGGTCAATCTCGACGTGCTGCTCGAAGGGGTATGAGCGATGGGCCTCATCGGCATCCTGCTCGGTCTTGGCCTTCTCGTCTGGTTCGCCTATCGCGGCTGGAGCGTGCTGTTGCTGGCGCCGCTCGCGGCGTTGATTGCCGCGCTCCTGTCCGGCGAGCCGCTGCTCGCCAGTTGGACCCAGACCTTCATGGGCAGCGCGGCGAGCTTTGTCGGCCAGTTCTTTCCGCTGTTCCTGCTCGGTGCGCTGTTCGGCAAGCTGATGGAGGACAGCGGCTCGGTCTCGGCCATCGCCGAGTTCATGACCGCGAAGCTGGGGGCGCAGCGCGCCATCCTCGCCGTCGTGCTGGCGGGTGCCATCGTCACCTATGGCGGCGTCAGCCTGTTCGTCGCGCTGTTCGTGCTGGCACCGATGGCCCAGGCGCTGTTCCGCACGGCCGACATTCCGCGCCGGCTGATGGCGCCGGCCATCGCGCTCGGCACCTTCACCTTCACCATGATGGCCCTGCCCGGCACGCCGGCGATCCAGAACGCCATTCCCATGCCGTTCTTCGGCACCACGCCCTTCGCCGCGCCGGGGCTCGGCCTCATCGCCTCCGCCATCATGCTCGGCTTCGGCCTGTGGTGGCTTGCCCGCGCCGAGGCGGCGGCCCGGCGGGCGGGCGAGGGGTTCGGCGACGGCACCGCGACGGTGAACGCCGCTCTCGACGACCCGATGCTGCGCGAGCGGGCGACCACGGCGCGCGAGTTCGATCCGGCCGAGATCGGCCATGGCCACCAGAGCGTGGAGCGTCCCTCCATCGCGCTGGCGGCGCTGCCGCTGGCGCTGGTCATCATCGTCAATCTGCTGATGTCCTTCGTGCTTCTGCCGCGCCTCGATTTCGCGTTTCTGGCCGAGGCGCGCTGGGGCGGCATTCCCCTGTCCGCCGTCTCCGGCGTGTGGTCGGTGGCGGTGGCGCTGCTCGTGGCGATACTGGCGACACTCATCATCAATTGGCGACGCCTGCCAAAGCTACGCGAGACCATGGACGCCGGCGCCAACGCCTCGGTGCTGCCCATCTTCTCGGTGGCGAGCCTGGTCGGCTTCGGCGCCGTGGTGGCGGCGCTGCCGGCCTTCGCGCTGGTGCGCCACTGGGTTCTGTCCATCGACGGCGGGCCGCTGGTCTCGCTGGCGGTGGCGACCAACATCCTTGCCGCGCTCACCGGCTCGGCCTCGGGCGGTCTCACCATCGCGCTCGACGCGCTGGGGCCGGTGTTCCTGGAACGGGCCGGCGCGCTCGGCATCGAGCCGGCGCTGCTCCACCGTGTGGCGGTCATGAGTGCGGGCACGCTCGACAGCCTGCCGCATAGCGGCGCGGTGGTGACGTTGCTCGCCGTCTGCGGGGTGACGCCGAGGCAAAGCTATCTCGACATCGTCATGGTGGCTATCGTTGGCGCCCTGGTGGCGCTGGTGGCGGTCATCGCGCTGGGCTCGTTCGCCGGCAGCTTCTGAGGGGTCGCCGGGAGACGATCAGGGCGCGGCGCCAAGCGTCGCCCCCAGCACAAGCATGATGGCCATTAGTGCCAGACCGGCAACTGGCCAGCGGCGCAACGCAGCGTCGAGCCGCTCTGCCCCATCGCCGATACGGCGGACCGCCGGCAGGGCGCACATCGCCAACACGGCAATGTCGCCCTCGGGGATTTTTGGCAACCTAATGCCTGAGCGGGCAAGGCCGAACGCCAGCAGCGCGCCGAGGAGCAGCGGCCATGTCGCGTCCCACAGCGCGGCGGGAGCGAGGGCGCTTTCGGGCGCATCGCCCGTCACGGGCGCGAACAGCATCCAGCCCGCCAATAGCGAGGCTGCGGCCGTTGCCAGCCATGGCGCCAGCAGGCCCCAGCCGGCGACGGCATCTGCCCGCACGGGCGGGTCTTTCGCGACAAGCCGCAGAAAGTGCAGCATCAGCAGGGCGCTGCCGGCAGCCGAAAGCGCCGCAAGCGTGCCCGCGAGGCCGTCACCCAGCGGTCCCTTGGCGGCGTATTTGGCCAGCGCGCCGCTGGTGAGCGGCAGGCCGGCGAGGCTGAGGGCCATCACCGCCATCACGCCCAGCGCCAGGGTCCGGTGCCGCGCTCCCGTCGCGGCCATGACCCCGACGCCCATGAACAGTGCGCCCTTCACCAGCATGTGGTGAAGCGCGTAATAGGCCACGAGCCGGGACACCCCGGCGTCGCCCAGTTCCAATCCGGCGCCAATAATTGCGGCGATCAGGCCCATCTGGCTCACGGTGGAATAGGCCAGCACGGTCTTCGGATGGCTCTGTGTGATGCCGATGGCCACGCCATAACAGGCAGTGAACAGCCCCAGCACGATGAGGCCCGTGCCCCAATCGGCGGCGGGCTGGTCGAACGGCAGGAAGCGGATCAGCCCGATCACCCCGGCCTTGACGATGATGCCGCTCAGCACCGCTGAGGCCGGCATAGGCGCGATTGGATGGGCAAGCGGCATCCACACATGCAGCGGCACGAGACCCATTTTGAGGCCGAAGCCGAGAATGAGCAGCACTAGCGTCGCGTCCCGCCAGGGCGATGTTGGCAGCGACGCCACTGCGTCGGCGATCAACGGATTTCCCGTCGGCCCGGCGGTGGCCAGCAGCACGAAGCCGAGCAGCAGGAAAGCTTCGCCCAGCACGGCCAACGCCATGTAGGTCAGGCTGGCGCTCTCGGCGCGCGGCGTGCCCTCATGCGCGACAAGTCCGTAGGCGGCGAGGCTGACCAGCGAGAACATCAGGTAGAAACTGGTCATGTCGGCGACGATGAACACGCCGAGGCTGCCCGCAAGCGTCAGCAGCCACCAGACAGCGAAGCTGATGCGCGTCGGGTCCGGCGCCATATAGGCGCGGGCATAGAGGCCGGCAGCGGCCCATAGCAGCGCCGCGCCGCCGAGCAGCACCGCGCCGGGCGCGTCAAGCGCCAGCACCAGACGCATTGGCGCCGGCGCCAGGACCCACGAGCCATCGGGCGCGATGAGCGCCGCCACCAGCGCCGGCAGCGGTGCGAGCGGCAGAAGATCAAACACGCGCCGGCGGAAAGCTGGCAGCAGACAGAGCGCAACGAAGGCCAGCGGCGTGGCGAGCGAGGCGGCGAGCAGGGTTCCGGCGAATGTCATGTCCTTCGCCTCACGGAAGGGCCGCGCGGCCAATGGCGAGCATGTCGAGCGGCTGCAGCGGCACGAAACCGAGCGCCACGGCGCAAAGCGCAAGCCCGAGCGCCGACCACTCACTCAGCCGCGTAACGGCGCGGGTCTCGATGGCGGTCGCGGGCGCGGCCATGGCGCGTTTGAGCACGCGCGCGACATAGGCGGCCGCGAGCAGGCCGCCGACGCTGATGACGATAGCGACCCACCACGCCCCGCTCAGGATGGCGGCGTTGAGCAGCAGCAGCTTGGCGATGAAGCCGCCGCTGGGCGGCAGTCCCATCAGCGACAAGCCGGCCAGGCCGAAGGCGAACACGCTGATCGGGACAGCGCGCCCGGCTCCGGCGAGGTCGGCGATGCGGTCATGGCCGAGCGCCTCGGCGATCAGTCCGGCGGCGAGGAACATTGCCGCCTTGGCGAAGGCGTGTGAGATGAGTTGCAGCACGCCTCCGGTCCAGCCGAGCGTCGTCGAGGGTGCGCCCCCCGGCTCGATCAGGATGAACATCAGAAACAGATAGCCGATCTGCGCCACGGTGGAGTAGGCGATCATCAGCTTCAGCCGCCGCTGCCGCAGCGCGACGAGGCTGCACACCAGGATGGCCGCCGTGCCGAGCATGGCTAGCACCTCAGCCGCCGCCTCGCTCGACGGCTCCGGCAGCACGTCGAACCACAGCCGAAGTATGATGAAGAACGGCGCCTTCACGACCAGCGCGGACAGCACCGCGCTCGCCGGCGCCGGCGCACCGGCATGGGCCGGCGGCAACCACAGATGCAAGGGAAATAGCGCCGCCTTGGCCATCAGCCCTCCGATCATCAGCGCAATGGCCGCGTGGGTAGCGACGTTGGCCGATGCCAGACCGTGCAGGGTGCCGATGTCGAGCGTGGCGTATTGGCCATAAAGAACCGCCGTGCCAAGCAGATAGAGCGCCGAGCCGATCAGCGCGAAGACGAGGTAGCGCAGCGCCGCCTCGATGGTCTCCGCCTTGCCATCAAGGCAGACCAGCGGCACGGCGGCGAAGGTCAGCAACTCAAGCGCGACGAACAGGTTGAACAGATCCTCGCCGAGGAAGACGAGGTTGAGCGCGCTCCACAGCCCCATCAGCAACGACCAGAAGGCGAAGGCGCGCCGCCCGCCGGGAGCCTCCTCGGCCATGTCGAATTGCGGCCGGGCATAGAGAGCGACGGCGGCAATGACGAGCGTCGCCATTGCCATCATCACGCCCGACAGGCCGTCGGCGCGCAGCTGAAGACCGAGTGGCGGCGCCCAGCCGCCCACCACATAGACGATCGCCTCCTTCGAGCGAACGAGGGCGACGATGATCGCGGTCGCAATGGCGATGCCCCCGGCGACCACGCCGAGCGCTACCGTCGCCGGACGCCTTATGCCGAGCCACGGCATCACCAGCATGGCCAGCATGCCGATGACCGGCACGATGACGGCGAGCACCAGAAGAGGGCCGGTCGATGTGGAGCCCATCCTAGTGCCCTTTCGGATCGTCGGAGAGCCCGTCGGAGGCCCGCTTGGCGGTTCTGAGGGCGGCCAGGCGGCGCAGCAGCATGAGTGCCAGAGCGGTCGCGGCGAAGGCGACGACGATGCCGGTGATGACCAGCGCCTGCGGCACCGGATCGCCCGGCAGCCCGGCGGCGGCTCCCCGGCGCGCCGCGACCCCGAACAGCAGGAAGACGCCGGCGCCCAGCAGGTTGAAGGACAACACCCGGCGCAGGGGCGCGGCATGGGTGAGCGCGCCATAAAGGCCGAGGCCGACCAGCGCGCAGGCACCGAGGCCGAAGACAATCGTGCCGGTCATGCGGATGGCTTCCGCGCGCCCGGGCCGAGGAGCATCAGCATGAGCATGAGCGCGATGGAGACCGTCAGAGCCATCTCGATGACCACGATCAAGGGCTTCGCCCAACCGTCGGGATAAGCGAGGAAACTGCCGGCCGAGAGAAAACCGGCGAAGCCGATGGCGAGGAAGACCGCCGGCCCGAGCCCAAGGAGCGCGCGCAGCCACTTGTCGCCGAGCGCTGGCGGCGGCGTCAGGCCGGCCATCATCAGCAGCAGGCCCATGGCGGCGATCAGCGTTGCCGCCTGGAACTTGCCGCCCGGCGCGTCGGCGCCGACCCAGAGTATATGCAGGGCCACGACCAACCCGACCGGCGGCAGGACGCGGGCGAGCAGGTCCAGCGGCGGGCTCGGCGCCGCCGGCGAAGCGGGCGCGTCGCGCCAGGTCTCGTCAGCCGCCAGCGACCAGATGCCGATCAGCGCCAGCAACACAACGACGGTCTCCAGTAAGGTGTCGAGCGCCCGATAGGCGAGCAGCACGGCGGTCACCGCATTGCCGAGGTCGAGCGCGCCGAGCGGTGCCACGGCCTGCATGGTAAGGCTCGGCGCCGGCTCCGGCGCGGCAAGGACGATCACGGCGATAGTGCCGGCAATGAGGGCGCAGAGAGCGGCGAGGGCGAGGCGCAGCGGGAGAGAGGCTGGCTTCTCCGGGCCGGCGAAGGCACTGGCGCCGAGCAGCAGCGGCGCGGTCAGGGCGCCAATGGCCGCCTCGGTCAGCGCCACATCGACGGCGCCGAGGCGAACCCATACAAGGGCGAGCAGCAGGCCGAAGGCGATGAAGGCGATCACGGCCGTGCGCGCCTGCCGCGCGAGCACGCTGAACAGCGCCGCCGCCAGCAGGGTGACGACCAGAACCGCGTCGAGCATCGCGTCCATCATCCTCGCCCGCCCTGCACCAGTCGTGCGATCATCTGGCTGGCGACCGCGCCGGTGACCAGCACGAGCAGCCAGATCACCAGCAGCTTCAACGCGCCGAACACGCTGCCCGCCTGCGGCATAAGCCCCAGCACGATCAGCCCGAGGCCGAGATTGTCGGCCTTGGTCAGGGCGTGCAGGCGCGACAGCGCATCGGGAAAGCGCAGCAGCCCGACCGTTCCCGCGAGGAAGAAGAACAGCCCAGCCCCCACGGCGATGAGCGTAAACAGGTCGATCAGCGCGCTCATGACGGTTCCCGCGTCTCTTCCGCCGGGTCGGCCGGGCCGGCGGCAGACAGCGCCGCGCAGGCGAAAGCGGCAACCAGAGCGAGGGTGAGCGCGACGTCGAGCAGAGCAGCGAGGCCCTCGGCAATGGCGAGCAGCGCCGCCATCGCCGTGCCGCCGGTGCCGGCGAGTTGCACGGCCATCAGCCGATCCGCGGCGCTCGGCGCCCGCAGCAGCCAGACGAGGCCGGCGGCGATCAGCAGCAGGAGGATCAGGGCGGCGGCGGTCAGCAGATCAGCCATCGGCGTTCCCTAGGATGCGGGCAAAATCAGCCTCCCCGGCGGCGATGGCGGCGGCAACGGGCTGGTCGAGGTCGAGCGCATGGACCAGCAGCGTGGCCTTGTCGCGCATCACCACCGGCAAGGTACCCGGCTGGAGGCTCAGATAGGCGTGGAAGGCGTCGCGGCCGGTACTTGCGGGAAGCCGGGTCGGACAAGGCACGAGGCCGGGACGCAGCAGCAGGGATGATGCGAACGCCCGCCGCGCGACCTCGAGACCGGCGAGCAGCGATTGCCCGGGAAAGCGCAGAACCAGTCGGACCAGCGCGCCGATGGCGATCGGCCGTCCGCTGGGCCGCAGCAGCACGAGGCTGAGCCATGCCGCGGCTAGCGCGGTCAGCGCGCCGACGGCGAGGCCGGCCAGTCCGCCGCCATGCAGCACGAGCCAGAGCGCGAAAAAGGCCAGCGCACGCGGTGCCCCGCGACGCAACGTTTCAGGCAGGCGCAAGAGGCGTGGCATCGGGGTCGTACTCCCGCGTGACGATGACGACCACCGCGCGCGGCCACCGATCCGCGCTACTGTGCCGAGCGATGCGGTCGCAAGGCAATATGGCGGACCCCGCTGTCGTGCGCATCACACGCAAAACCGCCGGCTGCCGAAACGGAACGCATAGAAACGGGACGTCATGCCGATTTCCCAGCCCCGACGGCCAAGTATAGTTGTGCCGCTTGCCGACGGTGGGCGGGGTGTCACAATGCGATGATCCCCTCGCGCTATCGCGAGTGGGTACCTCACGCTTCGTCATATCTTGACGGCTGGGCTGGATTGCGAAGGGAGGGAACCAAGATGACGACGACGGTAAGACCCTTGGCGATTGTCGTGATGCTCGGCGCGAGCCTGCTCCTCGCGGGATGCGGGGACGAGGCTGAAGTCGAGGCTCCTGCGCCCCGGCCGGTTCGTGTCGTGACGGTTGAGAAAGGCGTCGGTGGGCAAGTCGCAAGCTTCACCGGCGATGTGCAGGCGCAGGACGAGGCGTCGCTCGCCTTCCGCGTTTCCGGTCGGATGATCGAACGCAGCGCCAATGTCGGCGATCAGGTCAAGGCCGGTCAGGTCGTCGCCCGGCTCGATCCGCAAAATGCGCTTAACGCGCTGCGCTCGGCGCAGGCGGCGCTGGCGGCGGCGGAGAGCCAGCTCGTCACCGCGGCCAACACCTTCGGCCGGCAGGAGCAGCTGCTTGGCAACGGTTTCACGACGCAGGCGAACCATGATGCCGCTCGCACGGCGCTGCAGGCGGCGCAGTCCGGCGTGGATAATGCCGAGGCCCAGCTCAAGATCGCGCAGGACAATGTCAGCTACACCGAACTCGTCGCCGATGCCGCCGGCACGGTGACGGCGCGCGGCGGAGAGCCCGGCGAGGTGGTGCAGGCCGGGCAGATGATCCTCCAGCTCGCGCGGCAGGGCGGGCGCGACGCGGTGTTCGACGTCCCGGCGAATATCCTGCGCTCGGCATCGGCCGATCAGGTCATCAGCGTCACCCTGAGCGACGACCCCGGCGTGAGCGCCACCGGACGGGTGCGCGAGGTGGCGCCGCAGGCGGATCCGGTCACCCGCACCTTCCGCGTGCGGGTCGGCCTCGACAATCCGCCCGCCGCGATGCGGCTTGGCTCCACCGTCATTGGCCGCGTCGAACTCGGCGCAACCGCCGCAATCGAACTCCCGGCCTCCGCTCTCACGGCGGTCAATGAGCGGCCGGCCGTCTGGGTGGTCGATCCTGTCACCGGAACGGTGGCACTGCGCAACATCGAGCTGCGCCGCTTCTCGCAGGCCAGTATCGCCGTCGAGTCGGGGCTCAGCCCCGGCGAAGTCGTGGTGACGGCGGGTGTTCAGGCACTTCACCCCGGCCAGAAGGTGCGCCTGCTCGGGGCGGGGTCGTGATGCGGTTCAACCTATCGGAATGGGCCGTCCGGGAACGTTCGCTGGTCATCTTCTTCATGCTGGCGGTGGTGGTGGCCGGCGTCTTCGCCTATACGCGGCTCGGTCGGGCCGAAGATCCCTCCTTCATCATCAAGACCATGGTGGTGCAGGCGGCGTGGCCCGGGGCGGGCATCGAGGACACGCTCCAGCAGGTCACCGAGCGGCTGGAGCGGACGCTGCAGGAAACGCCGCATCTCGACTTCATCCGCAGCTATACCCGCCCGGGCGTCACCACCATCTTCGTGAACCTCAAGGGCAGCACCACCGCCGATGAGGTGCCGGACGTCTGGTATCACGTGCGCAATAGCATCGGCGACATGGCCCACACCCTGCCGCGCGGGGTGGTCGGGCCGGGCTTCAACGACGAGTTCGGCGATACGTTCGGGCTGATCTACGGCTTTACCGCCGAGGGCTTCACCCATCGCGAATTGCGCGACTATGTCGAGGCGGCGCGCTCGAAGCTGCTGCAGGTGCCCGACGTCGCCAAGGTCGAACTCCTGGGCGAGCAGGACGAGCAGATCTTCGTCGAGTTCTCGGTGCGGGAACTTGCCACTCTCGGCATCAACCGCTCCGCCCTGGTGGCGGCGCTGCGGGCGCAGAATGTCGTACAGCCCTCCGGCACCATTCAGACCGGCGACGAGAAGCTGGTGATCGACGTCACCGGCGCCTTCGGCTCCGAACAGGACATCGCCAACATCAATTTCGCGGTGGACGGGCGCATGCTGCGCCTCGCCGACATCGCCACCGTGCGCCGCGGCTATGCCGACCCGCCGCGCCCGCTGTTCCGCACCAATGGCGAGCCGGCCATTGGCCTGGCCATCGCCATGCGCGAGGGCGGCGACATCCTCCAGCTCGGCCGCAATGTCGACGCGGCGATGGCGGCAATCACGGCCGAATTGCCTCTCGGCATCGAGCCGCATCTGGTCGCCGACCAGGCGGTGACGGTGGCCGGCGCCATCTTCGAATTCATGGAGTCGCTTTGGCAGGCCATCCTCATCATTCTCGTGGTGAGCTTCATCGCGCTCGGCGTGCGCGCCGGCCTCATGGTGGCGCTGACCATTCCGCTGACGCTGGCGGGCGTGTTCGCCATCATGTGGCTGCTCAACATCGACATGCAGCGCATTTCGCTCGGCGCGCTCATCATCGCGCTGGCGCTGATGGTGGATGACGCCATGACCACCACCGACGCCACGCTCGGCCGCCTCGCAGCCGGCGAGCCGAAGGAGGTTGCGGCGGTCTACGCCTTCAAGACCTACGCTTTCGCCATGCTGGCCGGAACGCTGGTGACGATCGCCGGCTTCGTGCCGGTGGGCTTCGCCGCCTCCTCGGCCGGCGAATACACCTTCACCTTGTTCGCGGTGGTCACCATCGCGCTGCTGGTCTCCTGGCTGGTGGCGGTGGTGTTCGCGCCGCTGATCGGCCTTGTCGTCCTGAAGCCCCCGAAGAAGGCTGGCACGGGACCAGGGCGTATCATGCAGCTCTATCGCCGCCTGCTCTCGGCGGCGCTCACCGCCCGCTGGCTGACCATCGCCATCACGCTCGCCCTCTTCGTCCTGGCCGTGCTGGCGCTGCCGCTGATCCCGCGCCAGTTTTTCCCCTCCTCCGACCGGCCGGAACTGCTGGTCGACCTGCAACTGCCGCAGAACGCTTCCATCTACGCCACCGAACGCGCCATGACGCGGCTCGACGCGGCGCTGAAGAATGACCCCGACGTGGAACGCTGGAGCGGCTATGTCGGGCGCGGCGCCATCCGCTTCTACCTGCCGCTTAACGCCCAGCTGCCCAATGATTTCTTCGGCCAAGCGGTGATTGTGGCCAAGGATGTGGAGGCGCGCCAGCGACTGGAGGCAAAGCTGGCGAAGCTGCTGGCCGAGCAGTTTCCCAATGTGGTGAGCCGCGTCTCGCCGCTGGAGCTGGGCCCGCCGGTCGGTTGGCCGATCCAGTATCGCGTGGTCGGGCCCGATCTCGGGCAGGTGCGCGACATCGCCTTCAAGCTGGCCGAGGTCATTGCCGCCGATCCGCTGACGCGGGCGGTGAATTATGACTGGATCGAGCCGGCGCGCGAAATCCGCATCCGCGTCGACCAGGATCAGGCGCGGCTGCTCGGCCTCTCCACCGAGGCCATCGGCTCGGTTCTGAACACCGTGGTCACCGGCGCACCGGTGACCCAGGTACGCGATGACATCTATCTCGTGGACGTTGTGCTGCGCGCCACCGACGAGCAGCGTGTCTCGCTCGACACGCTGCGCACGCTTGAGGTGCCGCTGCCCGGCGGGCGCACCGTGCCGCTCAGCCAGTTCGCCAGCTTCGACTATGAACAGACCTATCCGCTGGTGTGGCGCCGCGACCGGCAGCCCGCGCTGACGGTGCAGTCCGACATCGCCCCCGCCGAGTTGCCGGAGACGGTGGTGAGCCAGTTGGCGCCCGCGATCGACGCCCTGGCGAAGACCCTTCCGGCGGGCTACCGCATCGAGACCGGCGGCACGGTGGAGGAGAGCGCGGCCTCGCTGGCCTCCGTCATGGCGGTGCTGCCGCTGATGATCCTCATCATGCTCGTCGTCCTGATGCTCCAGCTCAGGCGCTTCTCACTGACCTCACTGGTCGTCAGCGTTGCTCCCCTTGGACTCATCGGCGTGGTGCTGGCGCTGCTGGTTTCCGGGCGCCCGCTCGGCTTCGTCGCCATCCTCGGCGTGCTGGCGCTGATCGGGATGATCATAAAAAACGCTGTGATTCTCATAGGTCAGATCGAATCCGAGCGCGCCGCCGGCAAGTCGGCGCGCGAGGCGGTGATCGACGCGGCCTGCGCCCGCTTCACCCCGATCATGCTGACAGCGCTATCCACCGTGCTCGGCATGATCCCCATCGCCCCCACTGTCTTCTGGGGCCCCATGGCCTTCGCCATCATGGGCGGGCTGATGGTGGCCACACTGCTCACACTGGTCTTCCTGCCGGCTCTCTATCTGGCGACGATCGGGCGGGAACGCCGATTGCCGGGGTAAGACCGGCGGTCAACAGGCGCTAGCGGCCAAGCGCGTTTGAGATGGCATAGGAAGCGGTCAGCCGGCGCGGGATCCCCGAGAAAGGCATGGGTTTTCCGTTCCCCGGGAGGCGCGATCCTCGGGCCCGCCAATAGTGCCGGGAATGGGCGCCATCCAAGTGTAGGAGGCGATAACGGGAGCACAGATCCACGAGGCGTTTGACAACCTTATTTTAGGGGAACCCCGGCTCGGTGGCGTCCGGCGGCATCGGAGCGTGACGTCTCCGGTGACAGGCTAGACCGAGTTGTGACGGCATCGGGGAGTAGGGGCTAAGAGGGCGTAGCGGATCGGATGCGCATCCTGGAGTGCCGCAGCGAACACGTAGTTCGCGCTTTCATCCACGTCGGTGCGCCACTTTCTACAAAAAATCAGTGACTTATCTACCTCACGCTTCCGGGCTGTCGGGCTTCGGCGCGCCGCGAAAGCGTGTCGCCACGCTGGCATGTCACGTGCCGGGATTCGCGCCGCGCACCCGTTGTGCCCCGCCGGTTCAGGGGCGGTTCCGCGCGGTTCAGCGCTAGGCAAGCTTGTCTTTGTATTCAACGTCGCTTCACCATTGGATTACCTTAGGGTAGCCTCATGGTTTCTGGCAGGGCTTGCGAACCTGGGACGGATCCAGGATCGACGCGGGAGAGTGGCCGTTGACGACGCTGACGCTCAATCTGACTGCGACCCTCCAGTCCACGCTCACCGCCGGTGGCGCAAGCAACGGTGTGTCCGCTTATGCGGTCTATTTCGACACGAACGGCGCGGCGAACTTCACCACGCTGGTCGACAATGGCACGCTGCAGGGCACGGGCAGCTACGTCATCAATCTGCCGACCATGCCGGCGGGCAAGATTTACTTCCTGATCCAGAGCCAGGACAGCTCCGAGCCCTATGACCTGACCACGCTGATCCAGGATCAGGCCGACATCAACTGGGCCAACGCCGCGACCTGGGGCGTGCGCTACGACAGCTTCGAGTTCTCGCTTGAAGGCCAGACGGGCGATGCCGGCAACCTGACCTCGGTGGAGAGCTTCGGCCTGCCGATGGCGGTCGAGGTCGAGTATCAGGACGGCGGCGGAACGGTGCAGGCCACCGATACGCGGGGCTACGACGTCTCGGGCAGCACGTTCTTCGCCAATCTCAACGGTACCGCGCCGGGAGTGCTCTACACCTACACGGACGGCGCGCTGGCGGGCCAGACCCGCATGGCGATCGGTCCCGCTACCTCGGTGGTGCCCGGTTCCGGCTCGACATCGTTCCAGGCGAGCGACTGGGACAGCTATATCGACAGCCTGCAGACGCAATCCGGGACCACCGGGGTCTTCATTTCCGGCTTCTTCAACGGCGCGGTGGACGCCAACAACGTCTATCACAATGCCGGCTATTACAGCTACGAGCTGACCTGGGACCCGACGCACCAGAACCTGGACAACACGACCGGCACCTTCTGGCTCTCCCCGACCGACAGCCAGGTTTCCGGCTACAGCACGATTGCCGGCTTCAGCCAGATCCAGGGCTATATCCAGATCACGCCGGACCAGCTGGCCAACAGCATCTATTCGACGCTCGGCTCGGCCTATATCTATTCCGACCCCACTGACGCGCAGCCCTACAACATCGCGCTCTCCCCCGGCGCCATGAACACCGGCGCGAACAACCAGTGGGGCGAGGTTCTCACCCAGTTCCTGACCGGCTTCTCCGCCGGCTATATCGGCATGAGCGGTGCGTCGCTGAATTCCGGCGTCACGCAGCCGATTGATCTCAGCAACAACATCAACTGGGATCCGACCTACGCCTTCAATCAGAATCTGGCCGGCGGCGACGTGTCGGAACGTGTCGACCCCTATTCGAACCTGTTCTTCCTCAACAGCAACTCCTACGGGTCGAACTACTCCGACAATCTCATGTCGGCCTACAGCACGGGCGGGCCGCTCATCAGCCTGTACAGCCCGTACACCTCGGCCGATGTCAGCAACATCAACCTGACCATCTTCGACGATAGCGAGACACCCACGGGCTATGTGACGCCCACCATCTATAACTACATCAATACGGGGGGCGGGTTCGATGATGCCGTCGCCACCACCTCCGGCATCAGCATCGGCCTGAATTTCTTCAACCAGCTGGTGATGCTGGACGACACGACGGCGAGCCTCACCTTGCGGTTCCAGACCGCCGATGGCTGGCAGGAACTGGAGCTTTCCGCCGCCGCCAATACCAGCGCCGGCAATCCCGGCAGCCTGTGGGATGACTGGACCATCGTCCAGAACGGCGACGGCACCTATTCCGTCAGCGCCGGCGGCAATGCGCAGACCACCGGCTCGCTGGTCATCACCAATCCCCCCGCCCCGGCCAATGGCGTCGCCTGGTATCAGATCGTCGTCCATGACGTGGACGATCCCGATGGCACGGCGGCGAACGCCAAGACCTTCAATCTCTACGCCACCACGTCCAACTCGCTGTTCGTCAACCCCGCCTATACCGGACAGGCCGGATCGCTGGCGGTGGACGGGCTGGCGATCGTCGCGCCCCAGGCGAGCAGCAGCGCCACCATCCTGACCTTCGCGGTGGACTTTCTCTACGCGGCGACCTCGACCATTGATCCCTCGCTGCTGACCACCAACCTCCCGGACGCGCTCAGCATCTTCAACAGCATGCACGGTGTCGGTACGCTGCCGACCGCGGCCGTGGTGGGCGACATGTCGACCGGCAGCTTCGTCGCCGGCAGCGGGCAGACCACGACCACCGCGCCGGTCGCCGCGTTGCAGTCGGGCGAGCTCGCCTTTGGCTGGACCGGCTACAACCCGCTGGCCTGGACGACCAACGCCAATAGCGACCCCATCGGCTCGTCCTGGATCAGCCAGTACAGCAACAAGATCGGCGCGGGAAACCTTGCGCGGCTGACCTTCGCTGGCACATCCCTAGCCCCGGTGATGGCGCTGGGCGACATTGACGGGCAATGGCTCTCGGGCACGCAGAACTTCGGCAATGGCACCTACACGGCGACCTTCACGGAGTATCTGGCCAGCGACACGGTCTTCGCCAACCCGCTGACGCCGGTCTCCAGCACGCTGAACTTCACCGTCAACGTCGCGGAGGTCGACCTGCTCACTGCCGGCAGCGGGCAGGCGCTGGCGCTGGACGATGGGGGCACTGTCGCCGGCAACTGGATCCGCTTCGAGACGCTGTCCAGCGGGAGCGGTGGTCTTCCCCCGGATGCCACGCTGATACTGTACGCGACCGACGCCAGCGGCAATCTCGTCGCCCGCGACGGCACGACGCCGGGCGTGACCTTGTCGGAGGCGACGCTCGGCAAGATCGGCAACGTCCTGAGCGACCTGGATGCGCAGCTTCTGTCCGGCAGCCAGCACGTCTATCTCGGCGCGGGCCAGCAATTGCGCTTTGCGGTGCAGAGCGGCAGCGGGGCCACCGACATGGCGCCCAATGTGGTGATCGGCGTTCACTCGGATGGCACGGCTGACATCCATATCGATGATTTCAGGCTCTCGGCCGTGAGCGACAACACGTTGAGCGGCGGCGCCGAGCTGGCGTCGGGCCAGCATCGCTATGATGAGGCGCTGGTCTATCTCACCCATGGCGCCATGATCGAGGTGGAGTTGACCGGCAGCTCCGCGAACACCAACACGCTGGGCTTCGTGCGTTTCGACGTGGACGCGCAGGGCAATTTGAGCGTCGACGGCGTCGCCTATGGCAATACCGACACGTTTCGCGCGGCGGTGGTCGACAATCTCGATCCCGGCTTCCTGGTGGCGCGCGGCGGGCAGACCGCGATCGATCAGACGTGGACCGTCCAGGGCAGTGATGGCTACTACGCCCCGGTTCTGCTGACGCAGAGTGGCGAGATTTTCGTGCCAGGCGCCGGCAATTCCGGCGGCAACGAATACATCCGCATCTTCGGCGAGAACATGTTCGGCTTTGAGGATCTGACCGCCGCGCAGAATTCAGATTTCGACTACAACGACATGGCGATGAAGCTGACGCCCATGCAGTCGATCTTCTGAGGGGGTCGGCAGAGGCAGGCGCCTCGCGTAGAGAGTTCTCGCGGACATCCGGTCGGCCTGTGAGGCGAGCGGACGGCGAGGTTGAGGGGGCGTTACGTGTTCGCGCATCGGGGCCAAACGGGGCCGACGGAAAAGATCGAGACCGCGCTGACCGCCGCCCTGCGCTCCGCCCGTCGCGGCTTCACGGCCGTCATTGTCTTCAGCTTCTTCATCAATGTGCTCGGCCTCGCCGGGCCGATCTACATGATGCAGATCTATGACCGCGTGCTGGGCAGCCGGAACCTGTCGACGCTGGCCGTGCTCACGCTGCTGATCGCCTTTCTTTACGCGGTCAGCGCCATCCTCGAATGGCTGCGCGCGTCGCTGCTGGTCCGGGCGGGTCTCGGCTTCGACCGCGAGGTGGCCGGTCCTGTGTTCAACGCGGTGCATCGCGCCTGCCTGCGCCGGCCATCCTCCGCCCATACGCAGGCGCTGCGCGACGTCGATACCGTCCGCGACTATCTGTCGAGCGGACTGATCGTCCTGTGCGACCTGCCCTGGGTGCCGATCTACATCCTCGTCGCCACCGCTCTCAGCCCCTGGTACGGCGCCATCGCGGTGGTGAGCTGCCTGCTGTCCGGCGCCCTCGCTTTCGTCAATGACCGCTGGACGCGCGGTCTGTTCGATGAGGCCACTCACGCCGGCATGTCCGCCGCCAATCAGGCGATCACCACCTTCCGCAATGCGGAAGTGCTCCGGCCCATGGGGATGCTGGGCAATCTGCGGGCGCAATGGGGCCAGCGCCGCGACACAGCCTTGGCCTCGCAGGCCGCGGCGATGGACCGGCGCGGCCTGTTGCTTGCCGCCTCGCATTACAACCGCCTGCTCACCCAGAGCCTGATCCTCGGCCTCGGCGCCTATCTCGCCATCCAGCGGGAGATTTCGCCGGGCGTGATCATTGCCGGCTCGATCATCGTCGGCCGCTGCACCCAGCCGATCGAAATGGCGATCGGCAATTGGAAGGCCCTGCTGGGGGCGCGCTCGGCCTTCCGCCGGGTGCAGGATATGCTGCGCGCCGTGCCGGACGAAGCGCCCGCCATCCGCCTGCCGGACCCCAAGGGCGCCCTGCAGATGGAGAACGTGTTCGCCCATGCGCCGGGCACCGACGTTCCGGTGCTGCGCGGCATCAGCTTCGCCCTGCCGGCGGGAAAGGTGCTCGGCATCATCGGTCCGAGCGCGGCGGGAAAGTCGTCGCTGGCCCGTCTTATCGTCGGCGCCTGGCAACCGACGGCGGGAACGGTGAGGCTCGACGGATCGGATCTGCGGCACTGGGATCCCGATCAGCTCGGTCCGCGTCTCGGCTATCTGCCGCAGGATGTAGAGCTGTTTCACGGCACCATCGCCGACAATATCGGCCGCTTCGGCGTGCGCGATGACGCGAAGGTGGTGCAGGCCGCGCAGATCGCCGGCACCCATGAACTCATCCAGCGGCTGCCGCGCGGCTACGCCACGGATATCGGCGAGGCGGGCGCGTCGCTGTCCGGCGGCCAGCGCCAGCGCATCGCTCTCGCCCGCGCACTCTACGACCTGCCGGCTCTGGTGGTTCTCGACGAGCCCAATGCCGGCCTCGACGCGGCCGGCGAGCAGGCGCTGATCCGCGCCGTGCAGGAGCTCTCCCGCGCCGGACGCACGGTCGTGCTGATCACGCATGTGGCCAGCATGCTCAGCCTTTGCGACGTCGTTCTGGTCCTCAATGAAGGGGTGATGAGCGGCTTCGGTCCGCGCGACGAGGTGCTCGCCAAGCTGCGCGCGCCGCGCCTCGTCGCGGCACCGGCTACGGCCCCGCCAGCCGGCCGGTCGGCGGGCAGCGCGGCTGCCGGGGAGGCATGAGGCTGATGGCGTTCACGCTCGATCAGGATTCGCCGCGTGGGTCGGTGTCGGCCGGGGCCACAGCACCGTCCGCGACCACGGCGCTGGCCGACGCGCCGGCCAAGCCGCCGCGGATCAGCAGCGATGTCCGTCCCATCGCCCTCGTCGGCTATGCGGTCATCCTGCTGACCTTCGGGCTGGGCGGCCTCTGGGCGGTGATGGCCGAGATCGACAGTGCCGTCGTGGCCGCCGGGGTGGTTTCGGTCGAGAGCCGGCGGCAGGTCGTGCAGCATCTGGAAGGCGGAATCATCGCGGAGATCGCGGTGAAGGACGGTGACCGCGTCACCGCCGGCGATCTGCTGTTCAGCCTCGATCCGACGACCTCGCGGTCGGCCTATGTCGTCCAGCGCACGCAGCTCGATACGCTGTTGGCGATCGAGGCGCGCCTGCAGGCGGAACAGACGCATGCGCAGACGATCAGCTTCCCTGCCGAGCTTGAAGACCGCGCGGACGATCCGGCGGTCAGGGCGGTCCTCAACGACCAGCTCACGCAGTTCCGCGATCGCAAGGCCTCGCTCGACAGCAAGATCGCCATCCTCAACAGCCGCGCGGAACAGGTGGACCGGGAAATACAGGGACTGAACCGGGAGCGGGAGGCGCTCGACAAGCAGCTTTTCTACATCGACGACGAACTGGACGGGATCAGCGCGCTGAGCAGCAAGGGGCTGGTCTCGAAACCGCGCCTCGCCGAGCTCCAGCGGGAACGATCACGCCTCGACGGGCTGGTCGGCCGGAATACGGCCGAGATCGCCAAGGCGTTCAATTCCGTCGGCGAGGTCAAGCTGCAGATACAGGATTTGCAGCAACGCCAACGCGAGGAAGTCACCGCCCAACTGGTGGAGACGCGCCGGCAGATTTCCGATACTCGCGAGAAGCTGGCGGTCTCGGAGAATGTGCTAAAGCGCATCGACCTTCGCGCGCCGCGCGCGGGGATCGTCCAGAACATCAACCCGAGCGTGCGCACGCGGGGCGCGGTGGTGAAGCCGGGCGAGACGCTTCTGGAGATTGTGCCCCAGCACGAAGACCTGATCGTCGATGCGCGGGTTCCCACCACCGACATTGACCGGCTGCATGACGGGGTGACCGGCGTCGAGATCCGCTTCCCCGCCTTTCATTCCCGCACCACGCCGCTGATCCTAGGCCAGCTGCAGAGCGTGTCGCCGGACCGGCTGATCGACGAGGCGACTCAGCAGCCCTATTTCCAGGCCGTAGTGTCGATCCCGCAGACCGATGTTCCCGACGATCTGAAGGCGCGCCTGCGGCCGGGCATGCCGGCGGAAGTCATCTTCAGCACCGGCGAGCGCAGCGTGCTGAGCTATCTCACCCGCCCCCTGACGGACGCCTTCTCCCACGCCATGCGGGACCGGTGATGCCTATGCGTACCGGACCGACGCAGAAAGGCTGAAGAGCACTCGTCCCTCATCCCCGCGCAGGGCCGATACGGTCTACACGCGCACGCCGGAAGTCTCGTTAGCTGACGTCTTCCGACAGAAGATGCCGGATCTGGTCGCGCGACGCCTGGATTGCTTCGGCTTGGTCGCTGTGTTGCAGCAGCTCGATCACGGCTTGCGCGTATTGGAACCAGTCCTCGACGCATACGCAGTGCTTGGCGAGGTCGGGATGAAGACCCTCCCGGCCGGATGGCCACAGCACGATCGGCCGGAGGTGGTTGAGCGCCTCCAGCGTCTTGATCTTGACGTCGGTGCCCGCCACGGCGGGGCTGATGACCACCCGGCTCCGAAGGTAGAGCGGGGTGACATCGTCGACGCACCCCAGCGCAGTCACACCCGGCTCGTGGCCGGAAAGCTCCTGCCCCACAGCCCCCGCGACATGCAGTTCCGCCTCCGGGACAGCCTCGCGGATCATGGGCCAGGCGAACCAGATGAAGTCGCGCAGACCCTTGCCGTTCATCGCGTTGGCGGAGTCGACCATAAGCAGGGTGGGAGCCTCGACCGGCGGCATATCCACGGGAGCGAGGCCACGGCCGACCGTCACAAGCGTGATGGGATGTGCCGCGGGTGCTGAAGGCAGCGTGTCGGACGCACCGGCCGCCGCTGCGTCACCCGCATCGCCCGCCGGCACCACGTTACGCGGGGCGCGGCGCCGCTTGAGTCGGTCTCGAACATTCATCTCCGTGTCGATGAGACCTCGGAACATACGAAAGATGTTTGATCGGCGCAGCCGCCGCAGGTCGCGACTCAACCGCTCGACCTTTTGCTCGCTCGCCTGAAGTTGCTTGCGAAGACCGGGGATCTCCCGTCGAAGCGCTGACAACTCCTCGGCCTCAGACCGCGACAGCGCAAGGCTCTCGTGAAGCTCGGAGCGAAGTCTTCGCAGCTGATCCTGAAGGGTCTCCGCCTGACGCCGCGCGTCGTCGAGTTCGTTCAGCGTCGATCGGTGTTGCGGCACCGATATGACGCTGCCACCCATCGCCGCCGCGCGCCCGGCGTGAAGCACCTCGTCGACATAGTCCGGCTTCTGAAGCATCGCATAGGCGAGGTCATCCAGCGTCTCCACCGGATAAATGTCCCAGGAGCGACTGCTCAGATCTCCCAGCTTTCCCTCGTGTTCCGGCATCACGCCGACGAGGCCTATTTCGCGCGCATCACCAAAGATGTTTTGGGTCGAGCCGAAGAAGTTGTTTGGATTGAAGGCGTCCACGACATGCGCGTAAACGCGATAGCCAAGCTGCCAGAGCGTCTGTGTCGTCTCGACCGCGCCGTCGAGTGCGTTGACCTGGCAATAGAGGACAGGCCGCAGAGAGCGGATGGTCCGCGTGCCGCCGCGCAGGACCGATGGCCCCATGCCCTCCACGTCACATTTGATCAGATCACAGGCCGCCAAACCCAAGGCATCAATCGTCTCGACATCCACAAGACCGGCGCCCGCCCATTCGGCATTCCTGGCGCCATTGGTTGCCGCGCCGAGGGCCCGCGGCTCCAGCGTCAACGGGCCGGGCCTTTCGCCCAGTGCGGCTCGATGCAGAATGGCCTGGTCGCAGCCATTGGCCGTCACATTGGCAACGAGAAGCTCGAAAGCGGCCGGCTGGGGCTCGAAGCAGTGGACCGTGCCGGCCGGCCCGACCAGACGGCTGAAGGCCAGGGCATGCGTGCCGATAAAGCTGCCAATATCGAGGACGACACCTCCCTCGGGTATGAAGTTCGTCAGGAAACGGATCTCGCTCTCAGCCCATTCCCCATAGCGGCGCAACGCGGCGCCAATCACGCGGTCCGAGGAGAAAAACGTGATCGGGCCGTAAATGCCCGTTACAGTCTCCGTTGTGAGATTTGCTTCCTTCGCAACCGCCATAGATTTTCCAGCGATCAATTCTTCACACTAACTTCTAGAGAGAATGTCGTTGCGGACAACCCATCGCCGCCCATCGAATGCGGCGATCGCCTGGTCAAGCGCGCTCAGCATGGTGCGCGCGCAATCAATCCAACGGGGCTCGATATTGCCGGCGGTCACTCCTGTCTCCGGGGCCGCCGCCTTGGGAGCGTTGATGATCGCGCCCAGCAGCTTCACCAGATCACTCTCGCGCTGGAACATCCGAATAGAATCAGGGCGCGCGCTGATGGAGCGAATCTCGTCCCAAAGCGGCTGTTTGCGCACGATCACACATTTTCCGTAGGCAAGCGCTTCCGCCGCCGGCAGGCCAAAGCCTTCGTAATGTGAGGGGAAAACCACCGCTTCCGTATATTTGTAGAGATTGGCGATCGTCGCCTCCGGCTGGCTTCCGCTGGAATAGCGGATGACATTCGGCAGTTTCTTGCGGGGATCGCCAACACTGACAAATGTCATGCTGGGAAACGCATCGGATAGCATCTCAAGAGTGTGCGGAATGTCTTTGTGGTCATAGTCGCTCCCCATCACCAGCACGTATCTGCCGGGAACCAGACGGTCCTCGTCCACGCTGCGAACGATCTCGTCAGGGCTCATGCTGTGATGGGTGACAATCTTGGGAATGCGCGTGTCCGGCTGGAAGCGGAAACTGTACCGGTCGCGGCTATAGGCGCTGTTGAAGAACAGAATATCTGTACATTGACCGAACAGTGACCAGGTCTGCCGTAAGCCCGGCTTCGATGTGAACATGATATCCCACATGATCGTATCCAGCATATTCGCGCTGATCACCGCAGCGCACTCATGCATGGCGCGGATGCTGTCGACATCCCACGGCTGGTTCATCAACACCACAGCCATGAAGTACCCCTTGGGTTCGTCATGCTGTATGTCGAGGGCCGGGAAACGGTCGACGAGGCGATGCGATAGCGCGGCGTCCTCGACGGCCACCACCGTGATGCTGGCGCCGTGCTGCGCAAGTTCCTGAAACCCCGACAGGAAGCCCAGCGTGCAGACGGCCGTGCCATTCATCATCGACTGCATGCCGCGTGCGTCGATCAGAATCTTTGGCTGGCCCTGCGCGGTGAAGGCCCGGGACAGCACCCGCTCCAGCTTCAGCTCGGGCTGTTCGAGATGGATATCACGCAGCAGATCGGCATCTTCATGTGCCAGCGCCGGAAGCACGCGGTCGGATGGCAGGCCTTCGCCTGTCCAGGGCACCAGGATCCGGTTCGCCAGCAGATTGCGGTAGCCGCGCCGTCGCAGCCCCGACAGCACCTCTGCATAGGCGTGCCGCGCGTCGCCGTTTGTCGGGAGCGGCGCGGCAACCACCGCTTGGGCGCTGAGAACCATCAATGGCGAAAGATATTCGCGGGTGATGTAGTATTCGGGCAGATAGCGTGCCGCCGCGAGAGGTATCTGGGCTAGCTGGTCCACCATGCTTCCCAGAACGCGATCGCCCGTGGAGGAGACGAAACGCGGCTGAGCGCTCGCGATCATCGGATCCCGGCGCAGCTCGTCCAGCAGCCTGCGGATCGTCTCGCTACTCCAGTTCCAGCCGCCCTGCACGATGGCGAGGGGACGCAGAAACTGGCCCGCTCCGCTCAGTGCGGCGGCAAGCGCCTTTGCCAGACATCCCTGCACTGAAAAGCCTGGAAAGGCGCTCCGCAGCTCCGCCACCGCCCCTGCCGGACAGGCAATCGTGACCCTCTGTCCCCGTGCGGCGAGACCCTCGCCCTCGATAAGGCCATGGATAAACGGGGCAATTTCACCGACCGACATCGCCGTCGCGTCAAGCAGCACATCCCAGATCATGGAGTGACTCACGTCGACCGCCACGCAATCAGCCCCGTCACGCTCTTTGCTTTAAAAGGACGATGACTACATTAGTGGAAGGTGGATGGAGCGTAAAGTCAATATTTTTAAATATTCGTGAAGTAAAAAATTATACTGATAAGTCTATGCTTGGAAAAATGCGCGGGGCGGGTGAGCTTGTTGAGATTCACGCACCGCAGAAGGCATTCCTCCGCTTCAGATTTGGGCGGCGTTGCGGTCGCACATATCGGTTAGCAGGCGGCGATTGATGAGGCGCGACGTGAGTTGAGGTTGCCGGAACAGGTCGCTTGTCGGCGCCGCGTGCCGTCGCCGGCGGTGGCTCAGTTGCGCATTAGAGCGGACAATGCCGGAGCCTGGTTCCAACAAAAAGGTTGCGCTGTGACAGGTCCAGTCTAATTTGTCCGTACAAATAAGCAAAATATACGGGAGGTAGGCATGCGCCGGACGGAAGTGGCGGTGATTGGAACCGGGTGGTGTGGGGGCATTCGTGCGGAGACGTTGTCGCGCTCGGCGCTGGTCGATCGGCTGCATATTTGCGAGATCCGGCCGGAGCGCTTGGAAGAGGTGCGCCGGCTCACCGGCGCGGCGAGCGCGACGATGGATTATCGCGAGATCGTCGCCAACGAGGCCATCAAGGTCGTCTACATTTCCACCACGCCGGAAGGCACGCACTACCCCATCGCGCGCGACTGCCTGAAGGCGGGCAAGCATGTGTTGTTGGAGAAGCCGATCGCGCTGGAATTGTGGGAAGCCAATGAGCTCATCGAGCTGTCGCATCGCAACGGCGTGAAGTTCACCATCGGCTACTCGCAGCGCTTCAACCCGAAGATCGCCTATGCCAGGAAGGCGATCGCCGAGGGCACGCTCGGCCGCGTGGTGAATGTGATGGTGAGCCGGCACCTGTCGCGCAGCCTCGGCAAGAAGATCGCCTCGCGCGTGAAGCTGTCGCCGGCGGCGATGGAATCGACCCACGACCTTGATTTCGTGTTCTGGCTGCTGGAGCCGGCCAAGCCCGTCCGGGTCTACTCGCAGGGAGCCTACGGCTACATGCAGGCCGTGAACGGCTCCTATGACTGCATGTGGTCCACCGTCACCATGGATAACGGCATGCTGGTGGTGATCGGCGGTGGCTGGAACCTGCCGCCGGCCTATCCCAATTACTGCGGCACCTGGATCGAGATCACCGGCACCGAGGGAGCGCTCATCCTCGACGACACCCAGCGCGACAACTGGCTGAGCACGGTGAGCGAGGGCACGCGCTTCCCCATGTCGACCATGCCGGGTGAGCAGGTGGACCATGTGTTCGCTGGCCAGATGGGACCGGAGACGCTGCATTTCCTGGAATCCGTGCTGCTCGACCGGCCGGTCATGGTGGCGCCTGAACACGCCCGGATGGTCATGCAGTCCTATATGGCGGCGGACCTGTCGGCGGCGATCAATGAGCCGGTGGACCTGCCGCTGTCCAACCAGTCGATCGCGCAGATCGACGATCTCAGGCGCGCCGCGCTGGCGACGGCCTGACACACCGGGCTAGGTTTGCCCAACGCGACTCGGCGCAAGCCTGTGGCGGCTTCCGCGTTCCGGCTGTGCGAGAGAGTGATGACGCAGGCAAAGTCCTCCCGGTCGCGCGGCAAGGTGGAATCCACCCCGCCGGGGCTCGGCCAACCCATATCGGGGAGGTCCGCCACAGTGGCGACCTCCGCAGGCGCGGTGCCGCGCTATGCCGAGATCGCGGCGACGCTGCGTGCCGAAATCGACGCCGGCCACCCGGCCCCGGGCGCAAGGCTGTCCACTGAGCACGAGCTATGCGCGCGCTTCGGCGCGAGCCGGTTCACCATCCGGCAGGCCCTGGCGGGCCTGCGCGAGGACGGGTTGATCGCGGCCCGCGCCGGGGCCGGCACGGTGGTGGTGGCGAGCCGGCGCCGGGAGGCGTTCGTTCACACCCTGGCCTCGGTCGAGGAACTGCTGCATTACCCCGCCGAGACCTTCCGGCGCACGCTACGCATCGACCCGGTGACGGCCTCGCCCGAGTTGGCGCATCTGCTGACCTGCCCGGTCGGCCAGAGTTGGGTGCGGCTCAAGGCGGTGCGCCAGACCCGCGTGGCGCAGGCTCCCATCGCCTATTTCGACATCTATGTGCGGCCTGAGCACGCGGCCGTGCTCGACCTCCCCAACCCCGACGGTGCGCCGGTCATCCGCCAGATCGAGCAGGCGCTCGGCCTCCGTGCCGCCCATGCGCAGATCGAGATCTTCGTTGGCCGCATCACCGACGATCTCGCCGAGCCGCTGATGGCGCAGCCGGGCGACCCCGCCCTCATCATCGTGCGCCGCTATCGCGGCCCCGATGGCGGCGTCTATCTGGTGACCTATTCCGTGCATCCGGAGAACCGCTTCACGCTCAACATCGAGTTCGAGCGCCGCTGATCGGTCGGGAACCCCGGCTGTCCGCGTCCGCCCTCGCACGACCTGCCCTGCGACCCATGCCCGGCCACTATGTGCCAATGGCGAAACAGCATTTGCCGGGTCTTTCGTCGCATGGTCCGCTCAGGATCAAGAACAACATGTGACAGGGTGGAGACCGATGAGGCAGAACGACGTCGCCAGGGCCAACCGCGAGGGAACGAGCGCGCCTCGTGCCGGAATGCCGGCGCCGGAAGGCGCGGTCATGCGGGGAGGCCGGTGATGCGCCGCAAATCGCCCAAGGGCATCGGCCTTGCCATTGTCGGCGCGGGCCGCGTCGGCCTGTTCCGCGGCGCGGTCGCCGCCCGTCACCCGGCCGTGGAGTGGATCGGCCTTGCCGAGATCGACGCCGCCAAGGGCGCGCGCGTCGCGGCCGAGATCGGCGCCGACTTCGTCACGACGGATCATCGCGAACTGCTGAAACGTTCGGAAGTCACGGCGGTGATCGTCGCGACCGACGAGCATCTGCATGTCGATCCGGTCATGGCGGCGCTCGAACGCGACCTGCCGATGCTGATCGAGAAGCCGCTCGCCACCCATCTTGATGATTCCGCGCGGGTGCTGCGGGCCATCGAGCGCAGTGGCGTCGATGCCGTGGTCGGCTACACGCAGCGATTCCGCCGCCGCTGGCTGGCGGCGAAGGAGAAGGTGCGCACCGGCGCGCTGGGCGACGTCACCATGGTGACCTCCCGCGCCTTCATGAACCGGTTGGTGGCGATCGACAATTACCGGCGCTCCAACGCACCCGAGACCATCTCGCCCATGGTGATCTCCGGCACCCACGCCCTTGATATCGTCATGTGGTATCTGGAGGCCAAGACGCCGGTCGAGGTCTATGCCCGCTCCGTCGACAATGTGCTCGGGCCGGACTGGCGCGGCATCGATGGCACCGCCGGCATGATTATGATGTCGGACGGCTCGATCTATCATCTCAACATCAACTGGGCGCTGCCGGTCACCTGGCCCGGCGCGGTCTACAGCCTGGAGGTCGGCATTGTCGGCACGACCGGCGTGCTCACCATTGATGACACGCATCGCGACATCGTGCTGGCGGTCTCTGCGCCGCAGGAGGAAGGCTACCTGCCCGACAAGAGCCGGCTGGTCGACTTCATGGGCAGCTACCCGCCGGGCGACATGGCGCTGGGCGAATTGCGCGGGCCGATGCGCACCGAGACCGAATCCTGGCTCAACCGCATCGCGCTCGACCTGACCACCCAACATGCTACCGCCGCCGAAGCGCATAACCGGCTCATGCTGACCAAGGCGCTCGACCTGTCGGCGCGCCTCAAGAAACCGGTGAAACTGCCTCTGGAGGTGGAAGGAGAACGTGAACTGATGCGCGAGGCCGCCATGGCCTGACGCGCGGCATAGCTGCAACGGTGCCAGCCAGAAAACAACGCGGCACCGAGATTCCTGGGAGGGAACGATGATTGCTGCCGTAACCATGAACCGCCGGCGTGCCGGCCTTGCACTGCTCGCGGGGGCGATGCTCGCCCTCGCCCCGCTGGGCGCGCCGGGTGCGCGGGCTCAGTCCGACTACCCGAACCAGCCCATCACCATCATCGTGCCGTTCGCGCCGGGCGGTGCCTCGGACTTCGCGGCCCGGCTGATCCAGCCGCGCCTGTCGCAGATCCTCGGCCAGCAGATCGTCATCGAGAACCGGGATGGGGCGGCCGGCAATGTCGGCATGGACCTCGCCGCCCGGGCCAAGCCCGACGGCTATACGCTTTTCCTCGGCAATGTCGGCACGGTGTCGATCAACCCGTCGCTGTTCTCCAGCCTGCGGGTAAAACCGCTGCAGGACTTCATCCCGATTTCCATCGTCGCCGACACGCCGGGCCTGCTGATCGCCAATCCGAAATTCCCGCCGAACAACGTCAAGGAACTGGTGGAATATGTGAAGGCACGGCCGGGGCAGGTGAACTTCGCCTCTCCCGGCACCGGTTCGGTCAACCGGCTGGAGATGGAGTCCTTCCGCCGCGAGGCGGGGCTCGACATGAACCACGTGCCCTATAAGGGTGGCGCCGGCCCGGCCACCGCCGATGTGATGGGCGGCCATGTCAGCTTGATGTTCGTGACCATCTCCTCCGGCATCAATCATGTGAAGGGCGGACGGCTCAAGGCGCTCGGCGTCTCCACCAAGGAGCGCGTGGCGCAACTGCCGGACGTGCCGACCATGACCGAGCAGGGCTTCCCCAAGAGCGTCTCCTCCTCCTGGCAGGGCCTGCTCGCGCCGGCCGGAACCCCGCAGCCGATCATCGACAAGCTGCACGCCGCCGTGGTGGAGGCGATGAAGGATCCCACCATTCGGGCGCGCATGGCCGAGAACGGCGTGATCGCGGTCTCCAGCCCGACCCCGGCGGACTTCAAGGCCTACATCCAGGCCGATGCTGACAAGTGGAGCGCGGTGATCAAGGAGATCGGCGCCAAGGCCGACTGATCTCACCGCTCGACCGGAAGGGGGCGTGCCCGGCGGGCCGTCCTCTTTCGCCTTTGCTTCCGCGGCCGGCCGCATTGGTTGGCTCCGCGGAACCGGCGTCCTCCATCGGGGTCATCCATGGACATCAAGCTCTCGTCCGACTTTCTCACCGGCCTGCTGTTCTGCGGCCTCGGCGCGCTCGCCATCATCATCGGCTCGGACTACCCGATCGGCACCGCCGCGCGCATGGGCGCCGGCTATTTCCCGCTGATGGTGAGCGGCGGGCTGATCCTGCTCGGCGGCATTCTGCTCGTGCGCTCCTTCGTGACGGAAACCGAGGAGGTGGGCGCCATCGACCTGCGCCCGCTCGTGCTGCTCATCGCCAGCATCCTGCTGTTCGGCCTGCTGATCGAGGACTGGGGCTTCCCCATTGCCGGGTTGGCGGTCGTCATCGGCGCCCGCATCGCCGGGCGGAACTACAAGCCGCTGGAGACCGGCCTGCTCGCCGTCGGGCTGGTCGGCTTCTGCTACCTGCTGTTCGTCTACGGTCTCGGGCTGCATCTGCCCGCGACCCGGCTTTGGTGAGGGCGGGACATGGAACTCTTCAACGAGCTCATTCTCGGCTTCTCGGTCGCGCTGTCCCCGTCCAACCTGCTCTATGGCTTTCTGGGCGTGCTGCTTGGCACCGTCATCGGCGTGCTGCCCGGTCTCGGCCCGGTCGCCACCATCTCGATTCTGCTGCCGGTGACCTTCGCGCTGCCGGCGCCCGCCGCCCTCATCATGCTCGCGGGCATCTATTACGGCGCGCAATATGGCGGCTCGACCACCGCCATTCTGGTCAACCTGCCGGGCGAGAGTTCCTCGGTCGTCACCGCCATCGACGGCTATCAGATGGCGCGCAAGGGGCAGGCGGGCCTCGCGCTGGCCACCGCCGCGCTCTGCTCCTTCATCGCCGGCACGCTGGCGACGCTGGTGATCGCGGTGGCCGCACCGGCACTCGCCGAGGTGGCGCTCGATTTCGGGCCGGCGGACTATTTCTCGCTGATGCTGTTCGGCCTGGTGGCGGCGGTGATCCTCGCCCATGGCTCAGTGGTGAAGGCCATCGGCATGATCCTGGTCGGCATCCTGCTCGGCACCATCGGCATCGACGCCAATACCAGCCTCGAACGCTACACCTTCGGCATTCCCGCCTTTGGCGACGGTATCGACTTCGCGATCATCGCCATGGGCATGTTCGGCATTGGCGAGACCATCTCCAATCTCGGCCAGAGCGAGGGCGGCCGCAGCTTCGTGAAGGACGTGCATGGCCTCTGGCCGCGCTGGGCCGACATCAAGCGCTTCATCCGGCCGGCGCTGCGCGGCACTCTTCTCGGCGGTTGCCTTGGCCTGCTGCCAGGCGGCGGGCCGGTGCTCGCTTCCTTCTCCACCTATGCGCTGGAGAAGAAGCTGTCCAAGACGCCCGGCGAGTTCGGCAAGGGAGCGATCGAGGGCGTCGCCGGCCCCGAGGCCGCCAACAATGCCGCCGCGCAGACCGCCTTCATCCCCATGCTGACACTCGGCCTGCCGTCGAGCGCGGTCATGGCCTTGATGATCGGCGCGCTGATGATGCAGGGCCTCTCGCCCGGACCCCAACTGATGAATCAGCGGCCCGACCTGTTCTGGGGCCTCATCGCCTCGATGTGGCTGGGCAATCTGATGCTGGTGGTGCTCAACCTGCCGCTGGTCGGCATCTGGGTGAAGCTGCTCTCCGTGCCCTATCGCATGCTCTACCCGGCGATCATGCTGTTCTGCTGCATCGGCGTGTACAGCATCAACAACAACGCGCTCGACGTCGTGCTGGCGGCGGTGTTCGGCGCGTTCGGCTATCTGATGAAGCGGCTGCACTGCGAGCCGGCGCCGCTGCTGCTGGGCTTCATCCTCGGCCCGATGATCGAGGAGACGCTGCGGCGGGCGCTGCTGATCTCGCATGGCGATCCCATGGTGTTCCTGCAGCGGCCGATCAGTCTCAGCTTCCTGGTCATGACCGTGTTGCTTCTGGTCATCCTCATCGCGCCGATGATCCGGGTGACCCGCCAGCGCGCCTTCGAGGAGCCCGCCGACTGAGGTCGACGCTCACCTCGACAAAAAGGCCGGGCGATGAGCCCGGCCGTTTCGTTCATGAGGCTACGCGAAGTGAGGTGTGCTTGACCTTCAGGCAACGCCGGCGAGGGCGCGCTGCTGCGGCGGCGCCCAGTGCGGGCCATGGTCGGGCAGCGCGCTGAAGATGCCGCGCTGGGCCAAGGAGTCGATCTCGGCGCGCAGCAGGCCCATCACCGCATGGGCGGCGGTGCTCAGCTTGTCGCCGACATGGGAGAGCATGATGGTGCGGCTGAGATTGACCCCGCCGACGGCGACCCCGGTGAGCTGGCCTTCCTCGATCTCCTTGCGGAAGGCGGAGATCGGCATGATCGAGACGCCGCGCCCGCGCAGCAGCATGCGGCGGATGGCCTCCACCGCGTCGATCTCGCAATCCACTTCGATACAGATGCCATGCGAGGCGAGCTGCTCGTCGACCAAAGCGCGGATGCCGCGCGTGACGAGCATCGGCGTGGAGGCGAGCTCGTCCAGTGTCACCACTGGCGAGACCCCGCGCGACTGGCGCGGCATGACCACGACGATCGGCTCGGTCAACACGGCGGTGAAGCGCAGTGCCCGGTTCGGCGGCGGGTTGGTGAGCAAGGCGAGGTCGACCTGACTGTTCACCAGATCAACCTGCAGCCTGCGGGTGAATTCCTCGACGATGGTGAGGTTGATCGCGGGATAGGCGGAGCTGCACCGCTCGATCAGCCCCGGCGCCAGCAGCGAGGAGAGGGTTGGCGAGATGCCGACGACGACACGGCCGGAGACACCGTCGCCGCCATTGTTCATCTCCTGCCGCGCCCGCGCGACCTCCTGAAGGATGCGGCGGCTGTGCTGCAGGAAACGCCGGCCGGCAAGGGTGAGCTGCACCCCGCGCGGCAGGCGCACCAGCAGGGGGGTGCCGATCTCGGTCTCGATACGCTGGATATGCCGGCTGAGCGCCGGCTGGACGATGCCGAGATCGCGCGAGGCGCGGGTAATGCTGCCGAGTTCGGCAACCCGTACAAAGGCTTCGATGCTGCGCAGTTCCATGGCGTCTTCCTCCATGGGGCGCCCTGTTTTGTTCTGGGTTGCGCCCCCTTGTGAACGCGGATGCGGTTAGGCGGGCGGCGGAACCCGAAACACGCGCAACGCAATCGCGAGCATCGAATAATAGCCTAACAGGCCGGTCAGCTCGATCACGGTGCGCCGACCGAAGCGTGTGACCGCCTCGGCGAAAAGCGCGTCGGGCACGTCCTTGTGCTGATAGATGGCGCTGGCGAAGTCATGCACCAGCGCCGCATCCTCGTCGTCGAAGTCCGGCCGGCGCCCCTCGGCGAGCGCGGCGATCTCCGGCTCGGGGACGCCCGCCTTGCGGGCTTCGCGCGCATGGACGCCGAACTCATAGGCCGCGCCCCAATAGGCCGCGGTGGTCAGGATGGCGAGCTCGGACAGGCGCGGCGGCAGGCCGGTGCGGTAGCGGCAGAAAGCCCCGACCGCCTGCGCGCTCTGCGCCAGCTCGGGGCTCTCGACATAGAGATGGAACGGGGCCGGCACGGCGCCCGCGCGCGGCCGGCCGATCTCCTCGAAGATGCGGCGCTGTTCGGCGTCGAGCTCGGCCGGATCCAGCTCGCGGTAGCGCGGTGAGCGGGTGATGTCGTCCATGGGGCCCCTCACGCGCTGGCCGCGAGCGGCGGCCGGACGGCCTCCACCGCGACCGGGGCATTGCTCGCGACCGACCGGCAGATCGCCTCCAGCACCGCGATGTTGCCGATTTTCTGCTCGTCGGTGAAGACGTAAGGCGCGCCGGTCTCGATTGCGCGGGCGAAGGCTTCGAGATTGGCCCGCACCGTGTCGGTCCACTCGAATTCGCGCACCTCGCGACGGCCATCCTTGTGCTGGATGGTCAGCATGGTTGAGCCTGGCGTGTCGGGATGGGTGTGGTTGCGCGACTCGACCCAGGCCTCGGTGCCGAACACGGTCATGCCGATATAGAGCGGGGTAACGAGGATGGCGTTGAGATAGCCGGTAGCGCCGGACGCGAAGCGCGCATGGACGGACACCACGTCGCCATTCGGACGGTCGGAGACCCGGCCGGAGGTCAACGCATAAACCTCGATGACGGGGCCGAACAGTTCGAGGAAGGCATCGCTGAGGTGGATGCCCATCGCGGTCATGCCGGCGGCCGGTGCGTCCACCGGGGAGGCGCGCCAGTCGGTCTTCGGCACGGCGGCGAGCTTGTCATGGCTGAAGTTGGCCTCGGCATGCAGGATTGTGCCGAGCGCGCCGGACTGCACCAGACGCTTGATCTCCAGCATGGCTGGCTCGTAGCGCCGCTCATGGCCGATGCCGAGCATGACCCCGGCGGCCCGGCAGGCGGCGACCGAGCGCTCGGCGTCGGCGCGGGTCAGCGCCAGCGGCTTCTCGCAGAACACATGCTTGCCGGCACGGGCGACCATCGTCACCTGCGCCGTGTGCAGCGAATGGGGCGTGCACAGGATCACCGCGTCGATCTCCGGGTCGCTCAGCACCGTATCCCAGTCGGTCGTGAGCGGGATGCCATGCTCGGCGGCGAAGGCGGCCTGCGCGTCCGAGGTGTCGATGGCGGCGACGATGCGCAGCTGGTCCGAGTCCGCCATGCGGCGGATCATGTGCTTGCCCCACCAGCCCAGCCCGGCGATTGCGGCGCGGATCATGTTTCCTCCTGCTGCCGCCTGTCCCGGCGGCTGTTGCTTGTCGGTGTCATTCGGCAGCGGCGGAGTGCCGGCCGGCATTCACGGCGGGCATCACCTTCTCGGCCATCAACTCCATGGAGCGGATGGCGAGCGTGCGGTCCGCCCAATCGTGACCGGCATAGAGCAGCGTGCCGAACTCGCCGATCTCATCCTGGAACGCGGCAAGCTCGTCCGCCACCTTGTCCGGCGTGCCCCAGATCACAAGATCGGCCAGCACGCTGTCGACGGTGACCGAACTGTCCGGCGCGGATGGGTCGCGCTTGAACAGATTGGCGCGCCCATTGCCCACCAGCTTGGTCGCCAGCGAATTGTAATAGGCATGGTAGGGGCTGCCCGGCTCGGTGGCGTAGCGCCGGGCGGTGGCCAGATCGTCGGCGACGAAGATGCTCTTGGCGACACGCCAGTTCGCGGGATCCGCCGGACGGCCAGCCTTCTGGCAGCCCTCGACATATTTCGGCCAGTGGGTCTTCACCCAGACCGGCAGCAGGAAATTGGCGGAAATCGGCTCCCAGCCGCGCTGTGCCGCCTCCGTCACGCCCTTGGAGAAGGGGGCGACGGCGGTGATGACGATGGGTGGATGCGGGCGCTGATAGGGCTTGTGCATCAGCCCCTGGCCCAGCGCCGGGATGAAAGTGCGTTCGGTTGTGATCGTCCAGTGCTGGCCCACGCGCTTGTAGGGCGCCTCGTCCGACCAGATGCCAAGAATGTGGTCGATCGCCTCGACGAACATCTCGGTGCGGTTCTTGTCGAGATTGCCGAATACCTCGGCGTCGGAGAGCAGTCCGCCGGGGCTGATGCCCATGATGTAGCGGCCCTGCGCCATGTGATCGAGCATGGCGACCTCGCCGGCGACGCGGGCGGGGTGCTGGTTGGGCAGGTTGATGGTGCCCGAGCCGAGCTTGATCGTCGTCGTCTCGTTGAGCAGCCAGGCGATGAAGATCAGCGAGGAGGTGATGGTCTCCGCGCCGTCGGTGACATGCTCGCCGAAGAACCCCTCGCAGAAGCCCAGCTTCTCGGCGATGAGGCAGAAGTCGCGATCCTCCTGCAGCGTCTCGGTGAGACTGCGGTGCAGCGGGTGGATCGGCATGGTGAAGAAGCCGAGTTTCATGAGGCGCGTTCCCGGTTCGCGGAAGGGGCAGGGACGGGCGTGGCCGCAGGGGAGGCGGCAGTTGACGGCGGGATCGGCAGGACGGCGGGGCTGCACAGCGCCCCCGTCGCGTAGATCAGCGGCTCGCCGTCGCGATGGGCGGCGCGCAGCACCCGGCCGATGAAGATGAGGTGGTCGCCCGCCTCGATGACCTGCTCCGTTCGGCACTCGAAACGCGCGATGGCGCCCTCGATCAGCGGCGAGCCGTGCTCGCCGATGGCGTGCGGTACATCGCCGAACTTGTCGGGATGCGGCGTCGCGAAGTGCCGGCACAGATGGGTCTGGTGGGTGCCGAGTACGTTCACCGCGAAATGGCCGGCGGCGGTGAAGCTGGCCAGCGAGGGGGCCTCGCGCCGCAGGCTCCAGAGCACCAGCGGCGGGTCGAGGGACACTGAGGAGAAGCTGTTGGCGGTGAGGCCCTCAAGCTTCCCCCCAAGCGTTCGGGTGGTGACGATGGTGACCCCCGTGGCGAAGCGGCCCAGCGCCCGCCGAAAGTGCCCGTGATCGTCGCGTGATGCGAAGGTGATGACGTGCTCGCTCATGGGATTGAGCTTAGGGATGCCGCCGTCGCTGTAGAAATGATATGATCTGCTCGCCTCAATCAGGAAAGATGATGGCGATGAGCGAGACCCTGCGCGATGTGCGTCTGTTCGTGGCGACCTATGAGGAGCGCTCTTTTACCGCCGCCGCGACTCGGGAGAACGCGACCCAATCCGGCGTCTCCCAGCATATCCGCAAGATCGAGGACCGCTTCGGCGTGAAGCTGTTCGTGCGTGGCGGCGGCACGGTGCAGCCGACGCCGGCGGGCGAGAACTATTACCGCCACTGCATCGAGCTGCTGCGTCTCAACGAGATGGCCAACCGCTCGCTCGGCCGGTTCGGCGCCGGATTCGACGGCGAGCTGGTGGTCGGTCTGATGCCCACCATGACGCGCTCGGTGCTGGCGCCGGCGCTGGCGCGCTTCGTCGTGGAGCATCCCAATGTGGTGGTGCGTATCGTCGAGGCCTATTCGGCCAATCTGACCCAGCAGATACGGGCGGGCGACCTCGACTTCGCCATCGTGCCGGCCTCGACCGGCATGGTGGGAGTGCGCACGACGCGCTTCGCCTACACGCCCGAGGTGCTGGTCTCCAGTGCCACGGCGGGGCGCGAGCATCTGCACCCGATGCGGCTGGCCGAACTCGGTCCGCTCAAGCTGGTGGTGCCCGGCATGCAGAATGCCCGCCGCGCCAATATCGAGACCTATCTCGCCTCCAATCGCGTCGGCGTCGAGCGGCGCCTCGAGCTCGACGCGATGATGGGCACGCTCGATTTCATCGCCTCCACTGACTGGGTGGCGATCCTGCCCGGCCTGATGATGGCCCCGGAGGTCGACGGCATGGGTCGGCGTCGGCAGGGCACGCAGTCACCCCGCCGTTTTGCGGTCAATCCGATCGCCGATCCGCCGCTCGGCATGGATCTCATGCTGATCGAGCCGGCGCGGCGGCCGCTGCAGCCCGCCGCCGCCGCCTTTCTCGATGTGCTCGGCCAGGAGACGGAGCGGATCGGCCGCGTCTGGGGCCCCCACGCCGGTGTCTATGAGGAAGCCGGCGTGTCGTAGTGCCCGCCGCTCATCGTGCCGTCTGCGGCCTTGCCGGCAATGCCGTGGGTGGTGTCCTTGACCACGAAGAACACCACGTCCTCTTCGGGTAGTGCGACGGTGGAGTGGATCACGCCCGGCGGGAAATAGATCAGCGTGCCCGGCCCGGCGATGCGCTCCGGCTCGCCCTCAATATTCACGCGCAGGCGCCCCTGCACGACATAGTTCCACTGTTCATTGGGATGGGAGTGCGGGCGGGCGCCGGTGCCGCGCGCCTTGCGCATCAATCCGCATTGGGTGCGGATGCCCTCCACCACGCTGCCAATCGCCGTGGAATAGCCCGGCCCGCCTTCAATGGCGGAGAGCGCGTCGAGCTGGAACAGATAGGCGCCGTTGCCGGCCTTGAACGCGCCCTCATTGATGGTGGCGCGGCCCTCGGATGCGGAATTGGCAGAGGCTGGCATGGCGGTCTCCTGCGTTCAGATGCGGCTGGCAAGCGGAGGAATGGCGAGGGCGGCGGCAAGTTCGTCGAGCTGCCGACGCAGCGGCGGGGCGATCGGCACGCCATCCTTCAGGCGGGCCTCCCGCAATGCCGCGCGGCGGTCACCGGGGATGCGCACACCCTCCGTCCCCGGCAGCGGCGTATCGTTGCGCAACTCGTCGAGCTGGCGGCGCATCACCGCGGTGAACGTCTCCAGCGGCATGAAGCGGGCGACATCCAGCGCCAGGATGAAATGGCCGGTATTGGTCTCGGTGCTGGAGTCGGCGTTGAAATCAACCACCCCGCTGCCGAAGGCGGCGCCGTTCAGCGTGCCGGCGAGCAGGCCGAGCATAAGCGCGAGGCCCGAGCCCTTATAGCCGCCAATCGGCAGCAGCATTCCCTCGCTGCTGCGCGCCGGATCGGTGATCGGCGTGCCGTCTTGCTTGCTCACCAGCCAGCCTTCGGGCATCGGCATGCCGTTCAGCGCATGCTTCTTGATCGTGCCGTAGGAAACCACCGTGGTGGCGATGTCGAGCAGCACCGGCGGCGCGTTCTCACCGGCGGGAATGGCGATCGCGAGCGGGTTGGTGCCGAGCAGCGAGGTCGTGCCGCCCCAGGCCGCCATGTGGTTGGAACTCGCCACCACCGAATAGATACCGACCAGCCCCCGCCGGGCGAGCATATCGACGTAAAGCGCGGCGGGGCCGGCATGGTTGGACCGGCGCACGCCCACCCAGGCGACGCCGATCTCGCGCGCGAGATGCGCGGCAGTCTCGGCCGCTCGGCTCATCACCAGATGGCCCATGCCATTGTCGCCATCGACCAGCGCCACGCCCGGCCCGCTGCGCTCCACCTCGATCGCTGGCTGCGGATTGACAGCCCCGCCGCGCAGCCGGCGGACATATTGCGCCAGCCGGAAGATGCCGTGACCGTCGGCGCCGGTGAGATCCGCCTCGACCATCAACTCGGCGACCCGCTCGGCATCGGCCAGCGGCAAGCCGCAGGCGCGCATGGCATCGGCGATCAGACCTCGAAGCGCCGGGGCGGCGAGGGGAGCGCTGGTGGGAGGGAGAGGCTGGGCGAGGGCGTTCATGACTTCTCCCTGGCATGTTCGGAGGCGATGGAACGGGTTTCGCCGGTCGCCGCGATGGTGCGGGTGGCGGCGATGTCCGCATAGGTCCAGAAAATGGCCAGCGGCGCGCTGTCGGAGGCGTTACGGAAACGGTGCGGGACGTCCGGCGGGATCCAGGTCGTGTCGTGCCGCGTCAGTTCATGCGTCACGCCGTCGATCTCGAACACCGCGTCACCCTCGAGTATGATGACGCTTTCCTCGCAATTATGGCTGTGCAGCGGGATGCTGGCTCCGGGCCCGAAGCGGGTGATGCCGTTGAGCAGGCGCTGGGAGCCGATATCGGCGGTGACGAGGCGCACCGTGCGCGCGCCGCCGCCACGCTCGGTGACCGGCAGTTCGCTCGGGCGCAGGATGGCGGGTGTGCTCATGGGCGTCTCCTTCTGCGGCTCACGCATCAGCTGCCGCGCCGGCTGCGGCCTTGATCCCGAACCAGGCCCCGGCGGTGCGCCCGAGGATCGCCTCCTCGGCCGGCCGGTCGAGCCCTGCCGCGCGCACCTGCCGGGCGCCTTCCAGCGTGCCCATGTCGAAAGGGTAGTCCGAGCCGAGCAGCACATGGTCGGCGGCGAACGTGTCGGTGAGGTAGCGCAACGCCGGGCCGAAATGGGTCAGCGTGTCGAAATACAGCCGCCGGATGGAGACCTCGGGGCTCTCCGTGATGAAGCGCCGGCATTCCGGCCGCTCCTTCCAGCCATGGATCATCCGACCGGTCTGGAAGGGCAGGAAGCCGCCGCCATGCACGAGGCAGATGCGCAGGTCCGGGTAGCGTTCCAGCACCCCGCCGAACACCAGCGAGGCGGCGGCGATGGTGGTCTCCAGCGGGTTGCCGATGAGGTTCTTGAGGTAGAACTCCTTCGTGCGGTCCCCCGCGGCCGCCTTCTGCGGGTGAATGAGGATGAAGGCGCCGAGCTCGGCCGCCGTTGCCCAGACCGGCTCCAGCGCGGGATGGTCGAGATTGCGGCCCTCAATATGCGAGCCGATCTGCGCGCCCTTCAGCCCCAGCCGGGTCACGGCGCGTCGCAGTTCGTCCGCCGCACGGGCGGGATCCTGCATCGGCAGCGTGGCGATGCCGAGGAAACGGTCGGGATGGCGTGCCACCAGCTCGGCGATTGCCTCGTTCTGGATCTGGCACAGCGCGCCCGTGAGCGCCGCGTCGCGCTCATAGAGGAAGGTCTGCGGGCAGTTTGACAGCACCTGCAGATCGAAGCCGGCGATGTCCAGATCGGCGAGCCGTCGGTCGAGATCCCAGCCGCCACGCGGAAAAGGCCGCTGGACGATGTCGCCCACGGTCAGCACGCCGCCTTCAGCGTCCACCTCGGTGAGCGTCGGGCCGATCTCAGGCGCCTCGCGGCGCATCCGGGCCATCATCTCCTCGGTGAGGATATGAGCGTGGACGTCGATGACAGGGGAGAAGCTCATGCGCGAACCCTAGTCGGAGGAGTGGGAGAGGGCCTCGCTCACGCCGGCGCGGCGCGCCGCGCGGCGGGCGAGGAAGAAGCCGAAGAGCGGGAGTGCCAGCGAGCCGATCATCATCAGCGTCAGCACGGCGGCGAGCGGGCGCTGCACGAAGATGGCGGCGCTGCCCTCTGACAGCATGAGGCTCTGGCGCAGCGAGCTTTCCATCAGCGGCGCCAGCACCACGGCCAGCACCAGCGGCGCGCGGGGAATGTCGGCCCGGATCATCAGATAGCCGACCATGCCGAAGAACAGGGTCAGCCCGACATTGAACAGGCTGAGGCTGATCGCATAGGCGCCGACCAGCGAGACGATGAGGATGCCCGGCACCAGATAGGAATAGGGAATGCGCAGCACGCTGGCGAAGAGCGGGGCCAGCGGCAAGTTCATCACCAGCAGGATGACATTGCCGATGAACATGGAGGCGATGAGCCCCCAGACGAGGTCGGCCTGTTCGGTCAGCAGCATCGGGCCGGGGCGGATGCCGAGCAGCACCAGCGCCGCCAGCAGCACGGCGGTCGAGGCCGAACCGGGAATCCCCAGCGCCAGCATTGGCACCATCGCGCCATGGGCGGCGGAGTTGTTGGCCGATTCTGCCGCGGCGAGCCCGTCGAGCGCGCCGTGGCCGAAGCGCTCGGGATGCGGACTGACCTTCTTTTCCAGCACATAGGCCATCAGCGCCGCGACCGTTGGCCCCGCGCCGGGCATCAGCCCGACGACGAAGCCAAGCGTGCCGCCGCGCAGCATTGCCATCCGGCATTCCAGCCAGTCGCGGCGGGTGAGCCACATGTCGCGCAGCCGGGTACGCACTGCCTGACTGGCCTGCGTCTGTTCCATCGAGACGAGAATTTCGGCGATGCCGAACACGCCGATGGCGACGGGCAGGAAGTCGATCCCCTCCAGCAGGTCCAGCGAGCCGAAGGTGAGGCGCGAGGTGCCCTGGATCGGGTCGGTGCCGACCAGCGCGATGATGAGCCCCAGCGCCGCCCCGATCATCGCCTTCACCGCCGAGCCGGTTCCGAGACTGGCGGTGGCGGTGATGCCGAGGAGCGCAAGCAGGAAATATTCCGGCGCGGAAAAGCCGAGGGCGAACTCGCTCAGCGCCGGTGTCAGGAAAACCAGAGCCGTCACCGCCCCGATGCCGGCCAGAAAGGAGCCGATCGCGGCGGCGGCGAGCGCCTGTCCAGCGCGCCCCTGTTTCGCGAGCTGGTTGCCATCGACCGCCGTCATCACGCTGGCAGCTTCGCCGGGCACATTGACCAACACCGAAGTGAGCGTGCCGCCATACATGCCGCCATACATGATGCCCGAGAGCATCACGAGGGCGGTGACCGGCTCCAGCCCGAAGGTCACCGGCAGCAGCAGAGCCATGCCGGCGGACGGGCCGATGCCGGGCAGCGCGCCGATAAGCTGGCCGAGCGTGACGCCGATGAAGACGAACAACAGATTCGTGGGTGTCAGCGCCACGGCGAAGCCTTGGGCGAGGGAAGCGAGCGCGTCCATGGGAGCCTCCGAGCTTCAGATGCCGAACGCGCCCGTGGGCAGCGCGATGCCGAGCCAGGCGATGAACACGCCATAGACGAGGCCGGTGATGACCGCCGTGGTGAACAGGCTCGGCAGCAGCGGCCGCCGCTCGATGCCGAGCAGCAGGAACAGGCAGAAGAGCACTCCGGCGACGATGAAGCCGGTCAGCGGAATGAGCAGCACCATCAGCCAGAGCGCGGCCACGAGCCCGCCGACCCGCAGGAGGCCGTGCCGGTCGGGGAAACTATGCGGCTCCGTCTCATCCTGCAGCCAGGTGGCGATGAACAGCGCGATGGATAGCGCGATGCCGATCGCGGCCACCCAGAAGGGAGCAAAGGCCGAGCCCGGCGCGAAGTCCGCCCAGTAGGGCAGGTTCCAGGTTCCGGCGAGCACCACCACCGACAGGGCGAGCAGCGCGACGGCGGCGACGTAATTGGTCATGCGCATGGCGATCCCCCGCGAAAACGAGGCGCGGGCCAGGTCACCCCCGGCCCGCCTCGGTTCACTGCACCGCGGGCTGCTTGGCGAGACCGAGGTCGCGCAGCAAGGCGAGATGCTCGTCATGCAGCTTCTGCATGTAGGGCTTCACCTCGGCAGCGGGGATCATCCGGCTGCGCAGAAAGTTCTCCTTGAGGCTGGTCTGCCATTCCGGGTTGGCCACCAGCTTGGCGATGGCATCGTCCCAGAACTTGACGGTGGCGGCGTCGAGGCCGGGCGGGCCGGCGAGGCCCCAGGCCTGACCCCACACCACGTCATAGCCCTGCTCCCGCGCGGTCGGGATGTCCTTGAGCTCCGGCTCGGTGCGCCGCTCGGTGGCGAGGATGGCGACGATGCGCGCCTTGCCGCTCTTCACCAGCGGCAGCGCCTCGGAGGGCGTAAGCGTCATGAAGTCGACATTGCCGCCGAGGAAGGCGGCTTGCGCCGCGCCGCCGCCGTCGAAGGGCACGTAGTTGAGCTTGATCTTGCCGGCCTTCTCCACGAGGCCTGCCACCATGTGGTCGGTGGAGCCCGACTGAGCGCCGGCGACCTTCACCGAGCGTTCGCGCTGCGCGGCCAGTTCGACCAACTGCTTCATGTCCTTCACCGGCGAGCTCGCCTGGACGACAAGAACGAGATCGCCCTGAATGAACATGCTGATCGGCGTCAGCTTGTCATAGAGCGTCGGCAGACCCTGGGTGATCGGGGTGGTCAGAATGGGCTGGGCGATGCACAGCACGACATTGCGGTCGCCCGTCTTGCCCATCACGAAATTGGCCGCGACCATCCAGGAGCCGCCGGTGCGGTTCTGCACCACCAGCGGGTTGGTGATGATCTTCTGCTCATTCAGGATCTTGGCGGCGCGGCGCATCAGCACGTCCGGCGTGCCGCCAGGGCTGGTGCCGGTGGTGATCTCGATGGGGCCGGTGGGGGCGCCCTGCGCCATCACGCCGGCGGGGGCGAGCAGGGTGGCCGCGCCGAACGTCAGCGCGAAAGCGGCGCGTTTCAGACAAAGGCGAAACGGCCGCGCGATAGATGCGTGGGTCATGTGGCGTTCCTTCCCAGGCTTGTAATGGCACAGCGTCTTTTGACGTCTTGTTCGTTCAGGAGAGGGTGCCGTTACGGAGTTGTCAAGTTATTATGAAATAGATGTATGAAGATACTCATGTCATCTCGACATGTACCAAGTACATATCGGTATGGGTTGATCAAATACGTTTGTGAATGCTGCCACCCGCATCATCACGGCCGGCGCGGCGGCACCGGCGGGCGGATGCCGCCGCGCGCCGGTTGAATCCGCAGGGGCAGCGCCCGCTCCGACGTTCAGAAGTCAGGCAGGCGTGGGGCGCCGGGGGCGACGGGCAGGATCTCGTCGCGCCAGAAGGTGCGGCCGCCCTCGCCGAGCAGGTCAGCAAAGGCGGCGGGACGGACAAGATCGGCCGGGCCCATCACGCACAGGCCGATGCCGGCGGCCGTGAGCCGCTCGCGCCGCCGCCGCTCGGCGCCCGGTGTCAGGGTGGAGGGCGTGAAAAGCACGGACTGCGCCGCATCGCCGAGCCAGAGCAGCATGTCCACCGGGCAGGGCACAGCACCGTCGTCATCGGCCAGCGGCAGCAGCGCGCGGGGCAAGGGCAGGGGGGCCGAGAACAGCACGTCCTCCGGCGCGAACAGGCCCGCCAGAGGCCGCAGCCGCTCGGTGATGCCGGGACGGTTGGCGGCGATGACCGCGCGCAGATGCGCCATGTACCCGTCGATGAACCGCGCGGCGCTGCCGTTCCACCCGCCCGACAATTGCCGGAGATGATCCGCCAGCCGCTGCTCGATGGTGAGGACAGGCTGGCCGGGCGCCGGCAGCGGCATCTCGAAGGCCTCACTGTTGAGGCGCAGCATCCGGCCGGGCGCGACAAGGACGGAGGGCAGGTGCGTCAGCGCCCTCGCATCGGCGGGAACCCGTTCCGCGCCATAGGCGATGCGTGCCGACGATCCGGCTGGAAAGGGCCAGGCCCGGAGACTGACCGGTGCGCAGGCGCCGGCAGCGGCCGATGTCGCGGTGGGCGTCGTCATGTGGCTCCCTACTGGCGGTGCACGATCCGGCGGCCGGCCGGGCGCTGTCAATCCGGCAGGAGCGGACGGACGCCGCGTGGGCGATCATCATTCCTGATCGGCGGGATAAGAACATATGGTTTCGCCTGTGGCGGGCAGGCCCGCTAGCGTCCGCTCCGACCGATGGAGAGGACACGCCATGACGGGGACAACGGAGTTCATCCGCTCGGGAGAGGCCGAGATCGCCATCTGCGTCGACGGCCCCGCCCATCTGCCCTGGCTGGTGCTGTCGAACTCGCTCGCGGCCGACATGACCATGTGGGACGACCAGCTTCCCGCGCTCACCCGAAGCCACCGTGTTTTGCGATACGACACGCGCGGACATGGCCGCAGCACGGCGCCGGCCGGGCCCTACAGCTTCGACATGCTGGTGGACGACCTTCTGACTGCTATGGACGCGGTCGGTGCGGCGCGGGCCGATCTTCTCGGACTCTCCATGGGCGGCATGACGATGCTGGGTGTCGGGCTGCGCCACCCGGAACGGGTCGGCCGCCTCGTCTGCGCCGCGGCCCGCGCCGACGCGCCGCCCCCCTTCATCGCCGGCTGGGATCAGCGCATCGCGGCGGTGGAAGGCGGCGGTCTCGCCGCTATTCTCCCTGGCACGCTGGAGCGCTGGTTCACCCCGAAGGCCCGTGAGGGCCGGCCCGAGATGGTCGATCGAGCGGCGCGGATGATCCTTTCAACGGCACCGGCGGGCTATGTTGGCTGTGCGGAGGCGTTGAAGCGGCTCGATTATCTGCGTCACCTGCCGAGCCTGCGGCCACCGGCTCTGTTCGTCGCCGGCGAGCACGACGTGGCGGCGCCGGTCGAGGTCATGCGTGCGATGAGCGCGACAGCTGCCCACGGGGCCTTCACCGTGCTGCCGGGCGTCGCGCATCTCTGCAACATGGAGGATGCCGCCGGCTTCACTGCGGCGGTGACGGATTTTCTCGGCGGCACGCGGCAGGCGGCCGAATAGCCGGGTTAGGATCGCAGGGCCGGGCACCCCAGACCGCACGAGACGGTTGCCGCTGCCACGGTTTGCAACACGGAGGACGCCATGCTCGATCACACGCGGCTCGATGATGTGAAGATCGACCTGATCGCGGGGATGCGGCTCATCGGCCACGACCCGATTGCCGGCTTCGGTGGTATCGGCGAGGGCATGTCGCTGCAGCGAGCCCCGGACGGGCGGCGCATCCTGTGGCTCGCTCATGAGGGGCCGCCCAAGAACTTCACCGGCGTCGATGTCACCGATCCCCGCCGCCCGCGCGTGATCGTGCAGACCGAGCTGCCGCACAACAAGGTCCGCTCCAACTCGCTTGAGACGTCGGGCAACCTGATGGCGGTGGCCTACCAGACCTATGGCGTCGGCCTGCAGCCGGCAGGCATCGAGCTGTTCGACATCTCCGTGCCGGAAAATCCCCGCTCGATCAGCTTCTTCGACTGTTCGGGCCCGTATTCGCGCGGTGTGCATCAGGTCTGGTTCGTCGATGGCGAATTCATTCATTGCGCGGCCGGCGCTGCCGACTTCAGGCCGCGTCATCTGCTCGATGATCAGGCCTACCGCATCATCGACGTCCGCAACCCTTCCCGCCCCGTCGAGGCCGGGCGGTGGTGGCTGCCGGGCACGGCGGAGGGCGACGAGGCCCCGCCGCCTGAGCGCCTCGCGATCGACAGCGGCTTTCGCTGCCACAACACCAATATCTACCCGGCGCGCCCCGACCGCGCCTATGTCGGCTACATTGATGGCGGCTTCCACGTGATGGACATTGCCGACACGTCGCGCCCGACGGTCATCTCAAGCTTCAACCCGAGCCCGCCTTTCCCGGGCTTCGCGCATACGCTCATGCCGCTGTTCGGCCGCGACCTCGCGGTGGCCACGCATGAATGCATCCACGACAATGGCTTCGACTGGCCCAAGCTCACCTGGCTTCTCGATATTCGCCGCGAGGACAATCCGGTGCCGCTCAGCACGCTGCCGATGCCGCCCATCGAGGAATATGGTCGCAAGGGCGGGCGCTTCGGCTGCCATAACGTGCATGAGAACCCGCCGCGCGACACGGCGCTACAGTCCGAGACGCTGATCTTCTCGACGCTGTTCAATGGCGGGCTGCGCGTGCACGACATCAGCGATCCGCTGCGCCCCCGCGAAGTGGCCGCCTTCGTGCCCGCCGCGCCGCCCAAGGCCCGCGTGCCGGCGATCCAGATCAACGAGGTCTATGCCGACGAAACCGGCCTCGTCTATTGCGCCGACCGGCATATTGGCGGCCTCTACATTCTGGAACTCGACATCTGAGGGCGGGAGCGACCCGGTGCCCCCTGTTCCCGTCCTTCTGGTCACCGGCTTCCTCGGCAGCGGCAAGAGCACGCTGCTGAACCATTTGCTGCGCGATCCCGGCATGGCGCAGACGGCGGTCATCATCAACGAGTTCGGCGATGTGGCCATCGACCATCTCCTCGTCGAGAGCGCCATCGAGAATGCGGTTGTGCTGCAGAGCGGCTGCATCTGCTGCACCGTGCGGGGCGATCTCGTCGATACGCTGGACGACCTCGATGCCAAGGTGCGCCAAGGCCTGCTGCCGCCCTTCACGCGCGTCGCCATCGAGACCACCGGCCTCGCCGACCCGGCGGCACTGGTTCACACCTTCCTCACGGAGCGTAGCCTCGTCGAGCGTTTCGTGCTGCGCGCGGTGGTGACGACGGTGGATGCGGTGAATGGCGCAGGCCAGCTCGACGACTTCGCCGAGGCGCGCCATCAGGTCGCCCTGGCGGACATCCTGCTGCTGACGAAGGCCGACATCGCTCCCGCCGAAACAACGGTGGCGTTGAGGGCGCGGCTGGCCGCGATGAACCCCGGCGCGGCGCTGGTGCCGGTGGTGGAGGGTGCCATCAGCCACAAGGATCTGTTCGATCTGGTACCGGATGCCCCGGCGCGCGCGCAGGACGATGTCTTACGCTGGCTGAACGAACAGGCCTTTGCATCGACCCGTGCGGGCAGCCAGTCCCCGCCGCATGACACCGATATCCGCGCCTTCGCCGTCACACTGGACCGCCCGGTGGCGCGCGAGGCACTGCGTCTATGGCTCCGGGCGCTGCTATCGCTGCGTGGCGGCGATCTCCTGCGGATGAAGGGCATCGTCGCTCTCGCCGGCGAGGAGACGCCGCTGGTGGTTCACGCGGTGCGTGAACTGCTGCACCCGCCAGTCCGTTTGCTGGCATGGCCGAGCGAGGATCACAGCACCCGGCTCGTCGTCATTGCCCGCCACATCGAACCCGCCGTGCTGCAGGCAAGCCTCGATATTCTCGTGGGTATCCCGGCCGAGGACGCGCGCAAGGCGCCCAGCGCCGGCCTGACACCGCCCTCTTGAGGCCGCATGTCACTCGCCGAGGAGGTTGCGCCGCACGCGAAGAAGGTGGGCGGTCAGCGCGGCTTCCGCCGTTCGCCCGTCGTGGGCGCGCAGGGCGGCAACAATCTCACGGTGCTCATGGCGATAGGCGTCGCGGCGCTCGGCGGTGATGTTCAGCCGCTTGAGTTCGCCCCATTCCGCCAATTCACGCGCGCCGGTGATCGTGGCGTAGATGGCGACGATGAGCGGGTTGTGCGTCGCCTCGGCAATGGCCTGATGCAGTGCGGCGTCCCAGTGCTCGAATGGATGAAGCGCCTCGCACTTGATGTCTTCGTGTGGACCGGCAGGGGGAATCACACGCTGGAGAACCGGCGTAAGAAGCTGCCTGACTTTCCCGCCGGCAGGCGCCGGCCGATCGATAAGGCCTTCGTCTACGCCATCTTCAACCGCGACCATTCTGGCACGGTCGAGGACAAGGTGATCGAGGCCTTCGCGGACGGCATTCTCGCGCTCGAGATTCCATGCCGAATGGCACGTAGATCGACCTGTGCACCAATCGGCCACGGACTGACCCACAGACGATCACCGTGCCGGGCAGCGTGCTGCGGCAGGAGCGTCACGCCTGAAATCGCGGCGCATGACCATGGCGCCACCCTCAGCAACAAAGTGGCCGGCGCTTCAACAGCATGGCGGTCGCCTGACGGGCGCCTAGGTTGCGCCTCTATCTCTGGTCTCCGTCGCTTCCGGCCCGGCGCGCCTTCTTAAGCGTCAGGAGCTCCGTATGGCCCTTTCCTTTGTGGGCGCCGGCACACACCAAAACACCGATCCGTCGCCCTCATGCGGCTCTTGACGGTCGACCTATCGACCTGTCATACCAGTTGACAGCCGCGATTTCCGTGGCCGCCGGAGTGTGCACAAGACACGCGCGGCGCATCAGGAGGAAATGACATGGAAGGTGCCTTCAACGCGCCCGGTCTCGGGCTGCGGCGCTTGCGCTCGGCCTTTTTCGCCGTCGGTATCGCCGTTGGCCTCGGCGGGGCGATACACGCGGCGTCCGCTGAGACTCGCGCTAAGCCGTTCGATGCGTGGCCGAAATCGGAAGTCATGAAGACGATGAGCCTCGACGAGGCCAAGGCCATCGTCGCGGCGCGGACCGGCCCCCAGACCGAATGGAAGGGCCCGACCACCGGCCCGCTGGCGACCAAGGAAGCCGTCACTGTCGTCTATGTCTCAGCCGACCAGTCCTACGTTTCCTTCGTCAATTGGGGCCGTGGCGTCACCGAGGCTGCGGAAGCGTTGGGCTGGAAGGCCGTGACGCTGAACGGCAAGGGCACGGTCACCGGCACGCTCTCCGCCATGCAGCAGGCGGTCGCGATGAAGCCGGCCGCCATTGTCACCTCGGCCGATGCAAGCGCCCTGCAGGGGCCGATCAAGCAGGCGGTCGACGCGGGCATTCCGGTCATCGGCATTCATTCGTCAGCCTTTCCCGGACCGGATCCCGAGACGAGCCTGTTCATGAACATCGGCTCCGATCCGGTGGAGATCGGCGCGGCGCAGGCGGCTTATGTGATCGCCAAGTCCGAGGGCAAGGCGCGCCTGCTGCACTTCCTGGACAACAGCTTCGCCATCGCCCGCCTCAAGGCTCAGGCCGCGACCGAGCCGGTGAAGAACTGCGAGGGCTGCAAGTTCCTGGAGATGATCAACATTCCGATCGCCGACCAGACCAAGCGGATTCCTTCGGTCATCTCCGGCGTCATTGCCAATTACGGTGACGACTGGTGGGGCACGACCTGCTGCGACAATTTCTATCCCTATATCGCCTCGGCGCTCCGCGCGTCGGGTGTCAGCCCGTCCAAGGTTCGGCTGGTCGGTGCCGATGGCCCGCCCTCGGCCTATGACATGATCCGCAAGGGCGAATACGAGGTCGCGACCGTTCCCGAGCCCTCGACGCTCTTCGGTTACCAAGCCATCGACAGCGTCGTCCGCGCCATGGCCGGCGAGGGGCCGGCGAAGTTCGTGCAGCCGGTCTACCTGGTCACCCGTGAGAACGTGGACAAGGAAGGCGGCGACAAGAACGAGTTCATCCCCAGCAACGGCTTCGCCTGCCACTACATGAATGTCTGGCGCGGCACGAAGAGCGCCTGCTGATCGCGCAGGAGGTCGGCCCGCCCCTGCGTCGCCGACCTCCTCGCATCCCTGACATGCTCTGTTCCGGGTGCCCAACAATGACCGATGCTTTGCCGCTGCTGGACGTGCGCGGGCTCAACAAGAGATTTTACGGGGCGCTCGCGCTCAACCATGCGTCCTTTTCGCTCGCCAAGGGCGAGATCCACGCGCTGGTCGGGGAGAACGGCGCGGGCAAATCGACCTTCATCAAGATCCTGGCGGGCGTTTACGCCGCCGACGAGGGGGAGATCGTGCTGGACGGCGTGCCGGTGGACCCGCGCACGCAGTCGCTGCCACTAGCCTTCGTGCATCAGGATCCCGCTCTGGTCGATGATCTCAGCGTGGCCGAGAACATCGCGCTGATCGCCGGCTATCCCCGCAGGCGCGGCCTTATTGACTGGCGCGGGGTCACCGACCAGACGACCGCGATCTATGAGACGATGCGGCTTCCTCCCGTCGACCCGCGCCGCCTCGTCGCAACGCTCTCGACGCCGGAGAAGGCGATCCTGAACATCGTCCGCACCCTGACCCGCACGCCGAAGGTGCTGGTGCTCGACGAGCCCACCGCCGCCTTGCCGGAGCAGGACGCCCACCGGCTGTTCGACGCGATGCGGCGCATGCGCGAGCAGGGGGCGAGCATCATCTATGTCTCGCACCGGCTGCATGAGCTGTTCGGCCTTGCGGACCGCGTCACTGTCTTTCGGGACGGTGCCCGTGTGCATACGGCGCGGATGGATGAGATCACCGGCGGCGATATCGTCGAGCACATGCTGGGGCGCGCGGTCGATCTCACGCATCGGGTCCACACGCCGGTCGCAGAGGTGCCGCCCGTGCTGGCGGTCGAGAAGCTGGTGGTTGGCCGTCGCGGGCCGCTGGATTTCACGCTGAGGCCGGGCGAAGTCCTGGGGCTCGTGGGTCTGCGGGGCGGCGGCCAGGAGGCGGTCGGGCGCACCATTTTCGGCGCGATGCGAGCGGATTCCGGCACGATCACGCTGGGTGACCGGCCCTTGCCGCCCGATGAGCGCATCGCCGACCGGATAGCGGCCGGCATTGCGCTGCTCGCCGGGGATCGAACCAGCGAAAGCACCTTCCCCGGCATGACCCTGATGGAGAACCTGTTCCCCAACCCGCACATATGCGGGCGCTCGCCTTTCAGCCTCACCCGCCCGGACACCGAGCGGCGCAACGCACGGGCACGGCTCAATCATTTCGATGTCCGCCCGCGCAACGAAGCGGCGCTCATCGACTGGCTCAGCGGCGGCAACCAGCAAAAGGTCTGCCTTGCCCGCTGGTTGGAAGCCAATGCGCGGGTGGTGATCCTGGAGGAGCCGACCGCCGGCGTGGATATCGGTGCCAAGATCGCCATCCACGCCATGCTGCGCGACGCGGCCGCCAGTGGACGCGCCATTCTCGTCATCTCCTCCGATCTCGAGGAAGTCGCCACCCTGTGCGACCGCGCGCTCGTCATTGATCGTGGCCGCGCGGCGGGCGAACTCACCGGCGAGCGTCTGACGGTCGATGGACTGATCGCCCTTTCCACTCTGGGCGCCGCCTGCGCCCTTGCCCCCGCTTCCGGAGGATAGCCTCGTGGTCCCGGCAACCCATGCGCGCCTGTTCAAGGCGCTGTCCGAATTCGTCTCGAACTATGGCCTGCTCATCGTCTTCGTGCTGGTGATCGTGACCTTCGCGACGCTGAGGCCCACGACATTCCTGTCCGTCGGCAACATCGGCAATCTGTTGACCAGCCAGTCGATCACGGCGCTGCTGGCCTTTGCGGTCATGCTGCCGCTGACCACCGGACGCTTCGACATGTCGGTGGGCTACCATATCGGCCTCGCCCATGTGCTGATGATCGGCCTGCAGGTGAATGCCGGCATGTCCTGGCCGGTGGCGGCGGCGATCGTGATGGTGACCGGGCTCGCCATCGGGCTCGCCAACGGCATTCTCGTCGCGCGGCTCAAGATCGATGCCTTCATCGCCACGATGGGCGTCGGGTCGCTGCTCTATGGCGTGTCCAACTGGTACACGGACGGGCAGCAGATTCCCGGCTTCAGCCTCCCCGACAGCTTCACCGGCCTGACCGGCTCCCTGCATGGCGTGCCGATTACCGCGCTCTACGTCACGGTCGTCGCAGTGCTGCTTTGGGTGCTGCTCGAGCGGATGCCGGTCGGGCGCAGCCTCTACGTCATTGGCTCGAACCCTCGTGCCGCCGAGCTCTCCGGCCTTGCCGTCCCCGACTATGTGGCGGGCGCCTTTGTGGGCTCCGGCTTCCTCTGCGCGCTGGCGGGCATTCTCCTGGCTTCCATCCTTCGCGCGGCGACCCCCTCCGTGGGGCCTGAATATCTGCTTCCGGCCTTTGCCGGCGTGCTGCTTGGTGCCACTTCGATCAAGCCGGGCCGGGTGAATGTGGTGGGCACCGTGCTCGCCGTGCTGGTTCTCGCCTTCTCCTTCTCCGGCGTGCAGCAACTCGGGGCGGCCTTCTACGTCGAGTACTTCTTCAATGGCGGCATTCTGATCCTCGCGGTCAGCCTCTCCGTCTACGCCGCCATTCGGCGGCGCAAGGCCGCTGTCGCGGCGTCGTCCTGATCACCCGCCCTGTTCCTAAGGGCGGCCGCCGCCCCGAAAAGGAGTTCGCCATGTCTCGTGTCGCCATTATCGGCTGCGGCGTCGTCGGTTCGTCCTGGGCGCTCGTCTTCGCGCGCGCCGGCCATGCTGTCGTGGTTCATGATCCTTCGCCCGACGCGGCGAAGGGCACCCTCGCCTTCGTAAAGGCATCGCTCGAAGGCAATCCTCACGCTGGCACTATCCTGTCGCGCATCGCGACGGCCGGAACGCTGGAGGAGGCCGTCGCCGGTGCCGACTATGTGCAGGAGAGCGCGCCGGAGCGCCTGCCGATCAAGCAGGCCCTCTACGCGCAGTTGGATCGCCTTGTGGCGCCCGGCGTGGTGATTGGCAGCTCGACTTCCGGTCTGCCAGCCTCGTCCTTCACCGAGGCGCTGGCGACGCGAGAGCGTTGCCTCGTCGTCCACCCGATCAACCCGCCGCACCTCATTCCGCTGGTCGAACTGGTGCCCGCGCCATGGACCAGTGCGGAGGCTCTGGACACCGCCGGGAACCTGATGACGGCGGTCGGTCAGGCACCGATCCGGCTGAGCCGGGAGATCAACGGTTTCGTGGTCAACCGCCTGCAAAGCGCGCTGCTGGGCGAAGCCTTTCGTCTCGTCGAGGACGGCATCGTCTCGGCTGGCGATGTGGACAAGGCTGTGGCCGATGGACTGGGGCTACGCTGGTTCTTCATGGGCCCCTTCGAGACCATCGATCTGAATGCCGCCACCGGTGTTGCCGAGTACTGCCGCAACCTTGGCCCGATGTATTACGGCCTCGCCAAGGAGCAGGCGGATCCTAGGGAATGGAGCGCGCCGCTGGTCGGCACGATCGAGGCCGAGCGTCGGCAGGCGACGGCGGCTTCGGCGCTGCCGGAGCGTCGTTTGTGGCGCGACCGCTGGCTCGATGCCCTGGTTGCGACCAAGGCCCGGCTGCGCGAAGAGCTGGGACGATAGTCGCGCAGCCTCTGCAGAGGGGCGGCGATGTGTGCCGCTTTGGTTGTATGCCGAACGCAGGCACACTCGCTGCCGCCCGAACTGAACGGAATCGAACCGCATGACCCGACCGCCCATCCACGCCATCAAGCGGCATCGCCTCTTCGACCAGGTCGCCGAACATCTCGCGCAGATGATCTATTCGGGCGAACTCAAGGTCGGGGACGCGCTGCCGTCGGAGCGCGACCTGATGGAGCGCTTTCAGGTCGGGCGGCCGGCCGTGCGCGAGGCGCTGCTCTGGCTGAACAAGAAGGGGCTGATCTCGGTCAGTGGTGGAGAGCGGGCGCGGGTCACGGAGCCCGATCCGAAGGACATTCTGGACCAGCTCTCCGGTGCCGCCCGCTTCCTGCTCTCACAGCCGCAGGGGGTGCAACTCTTTCAGCAGACGCGCCTGCTGGTCGAGGTGGCACTCGCCCGCGAGGCGGCGCGCAACGCGAATGACGCTCAGATCGCGGAGCTGCGCGAGCTATTGGCCGCCAATCTTGCCAGTACCGACATTCCCAGCTTCGTGCAGACGGACGATTCGTTCCACTTCGCGGTGGCGCGCGTCGCCGGCAACCCGGTCATCAACGCGCTCTATGAGGGGGTGCTGGAACTGCTTCAGGACCAGCGTCACACCTCGCTGAAGGATCCGCGGGCCCTTGCTGCCGCCCGCGCCTGCCATGAGGCGATTTTCGCCGCGATCGCCTCTCACGATCCCGACCGCGCCGAGGCGACGATGCGCCAGCATCTGCAGGATGTGGAAACCTATTATTGGGCCGTTCGCGGCCAGACATCGTGAGGGTTCCGCAGAGAGCCCCCGACATCCAGAACACGCGTCCAAAGCGACGCGCTTGGGAGAACGCCAGATGTCCTATTTCGAGGTGGTGGACCGCCGCTTCACCCGCTTCATCATCCCGGTTTGTCAGCTTGAGAAGCTCTATACCGGCACCCTCTGGGCGGAAGGGCCGGTCTATTTCGCGGATGGCCGCTTCCTGCTGTTCAGCGACATTCCCAATGACCGGATCCTGCGTTGGGACGAACTGACGAACACCGTCGCGACGTTCCGTTTTCCGGCCAACCACACCAATGGCCATACGCGCGACCGCCAGGGGCGGCTGGTCAGCTGCGAGCATGGAGGACGGCGCGTCACGCGCACGGAGTGGGATGGCTCGATCACCGTCCTCGCGGACCGCTATGAGGGAAAGCGTCTAAACTCTCCCAACGATGTCGTCGTGAAGTCGGACGGCACGATCTGGTTCACCGATCCGCCCTATGGCATCCTCACCGACTACGAGGGCAACAAGGCCGAGAGCGAGATCGGGCGCTGCAACGTCTATCGCGTCGATCCCCGCGATTGCAGCCTCGCCATTGTCGCCGATGATTTCGACAAGCCGAACGGCCTTGCTTTCACGCCCGACGAGCAGCACCTGCTCATCGCCGATTCCGGCCGGTCGCACGGCGCGGAAAAGCCCCACCATGTCCGCCGCTTCGCTGTCTCGCCGGACAATCGCGTCACCGGCGGAGAGGTGTTCGCCGAGATTGACCCCGGCATTCCCGACGGCATCCGCTTCGATACAGAGGGCAATCTCTGGGTGTGCGCCGGCGACGGGGTTCATTGCTACGATCCCGTCGGCGATCTGCTCGGCAAGATTTTGATCCCCGAGGCGGTGGCCAACATCACCTTTGGCGGGCCGAAGCGGAACCGGCTGTTCATCGCCGCCACCACCTCGCTCTATGCCGTCCACGTCAATGCGCGCGGCGCCCAGACGCCTTGAGCAGCACTCTCAGGCTCGCGGGCGCTGATATCCGGCGATGTCGGCGCCCCGGAGTCCATATCAAAGACATGGAGCAGACGAGGCCTCACCCGTGATCGTGGCTGTGGTCATGATCGTGCCCATGGTCGTCCTGCGGCAGCGTGAGGCCGAAGACGCGGGTGAGGTCGGCGACTTGCTCGGGGGAGAGGTAGCGCGGGTTGAGGCCGCGCAGCAGCAGATAGAGCTTGGCGGTTTCCTCGAGTTCCTCGGTCGCGAAGACGGCTGCTTCCAGCGTCTCGCCGGCGACGACCGGGCCGTGATTGGCCAGCAGCACGGAGGAATAACGTCCCGCGAGGCCGCGAATAGCGTCGGCCACCGCCGGGTCGCCCGGCCGGTAATAGGGCACGAGCGCGGTCTGCCCGGCCCGCATCAGATAATACGGCGTCATCGGCGGCAGCACCGCCTTCGGGTCGATCTCGGGCAGCATCGACAGCGCCACCGAGTGGCTGGAATGCAGATGGACGATAGCGCGCGCGCTCGTGCGCGTCTCATAGAGGGCCGCGTGCAGCGGAATCTCCTTCGTCGGCGCATCGCCTGAGACCAAGCGTCCCTGCGCATCGAGCCGGGTGATCCGCGCCGGGTCGAGGAAGCCGAGCGAGGCGTTGGTCGGCGTCACCAGCCAGCCGCCATCATCGAGCCGCAGGCTGATATTGCCGGAGGAGCCGGGCGTTAGCCCGCGCTCGAACAGCGAGCGCCCGAAGCGGCAAATGTCATCGCGGAGCTTGGCGTCAGTCATGATGGGGCCTCGGGGCAGGGGAGAGGTGTGTGTCGGTCATGCCGTCGCGCCTTCGATGAGCTCGAAGCCCAGATCGACCGTCTGGGGTGGCGCGCCCGTGGCGATGAGATGCGCGCCGGTCTCGCCGATCTTCAGGCGCGGCGTGCGGATGGTCGACAGCGGCAGCGGGGTGAATCGGGCGATGTCGAGGCCGTTATAGCCGAACAGCGCCAGTTTCTCGGGAATGGCGATGCCTTTCGACTGGCACAGGAAATAGCCGCCCAGCGCCATGTCGTCATTGGAGAAGTACACCGCGTCGAGGCGTGTGCCCCGCTCCAGCAGGCGCGTCAACCCGGCCTGCCCGGCCTCCACCGAGGATGGGGCGGGGGAGATGTCATGATCGGCCAAAGAGATGCCCTGCTCGGCGAGGGCCGCGGAGAAGCCGGCGAATCGCTTGGCCGCGCGGCGGTCGCGTTCGAGATCGTGGCCGACATAGCCGATGTTGCGGTAGCCGCGCGACAGCAGGAACGCGGCGCTGGCGCGGCCGGCCTGCACGTTGGAAAAGCCCACGACGATGTCGATGCCCTCGCCGTCGATGTCCAGCAGTTCGGCGATGCGTACGCCACTGTTGCGCAGCATCGCCGTCGTGGCGGGGCTGTGCTCGAGGCCGGCGAGGATCAGTCCGGCGGGACGCCAGGACAGCAGCGAGCGAACAATGTGTTCCTCGCGCTCCTGCTGGTACTCGCTGAGACCGATGACCGACTGGAAGCCCGCCGCATCAAGCGCCCGGTTGGCGCCGCTCAGCACGTCGGAAAACACGATATTGGCGAAGGATGGCACGACGATGCCGATCAGCCGCGAGCCGGTCGAGGCCAGCGTGCCGGCGATGCGATTGGGTGTGTAGCCGAGCCGCTCGGCGGCTTCCGCCACCCGCTTGCGGGTCTTTTCCGAGAACGAGCCCTGGCTGCGCAGCACGCGCGAAGCGGTGCTTTCGCCGACCCGGGCTTCGCGCGCCACGTCGCTGAGGGTCACGGCAGCAGAAGGCCTTGCGGTCAGGCGCGCATCGTCATCGGTCATCGTCCGTCCCCGTTCCCGCACGGGCCATCGCCCCACGAGCGGACATGGTCGTAGCACGATCCCGGCCGGACCTTCGAGCCGCGCCGAGGCGCCATCCGTCCATGACAGTTCCACGAAAAATCCTGTTGGCAGCGCTGCCAATTGTTGATACTGCAAAATGGAAGCGCTGCCAAATGTCATCGCATGGAAGAAGTCCGCGTCAAGCGGTCCGGTTTTGGCTCTTACGGGCGGCATGTGATCGCCCGCGGCTCCTGGGGAGTGAACCATGAACGCCACGACGCAAGCGCTCGCCAGCGCGGGCCTGGACCAGCGCGATCTCGAGAAGCGGGCCTATGGCAAGGTCTTCTGGCGGATCGTTCCGTTCCTGATGCTCTGCTACGTCATTGCCTATCTCGACCGCGTCAATGTCGGCTTTGCCAAGCTGCAGATGTCGCAGGATCTGGGGTTCAGCGAGACTGTCTTTGGCTTCGGCGCCGGCATCTTCTTCCTCGGCTATTTCCTTTTCGAGGTGCCGAGCAACATTCTGCTGCACAAGATCGGCGCCCGCGTGTGGATCGCCCGGATCATGGTGTCCTGGGGCATCCTCTCGGCCTGCTTCATGTTCGTGACCAGCGCGCCGATGTTCTATGTGCTGCGCTTCCTGTTGGGCGTGGCCGAGGCCGGCTTCTACCCGGGCATCATCCTCTATTTGACCTATTGGTATCCCTCGCACCGCCGCGCGAAGATCATCGCCGTATTCATGTCGGCGATCCCGATCTCCGGCATTTTCGGCAATCCGCTCTCTGGCTGGATCATGGACGCCTTCCATGACAATGGCGGCATGGCCGGCTGGCAGTGGATGTTCCTGATCGAGGCGATCCCGGCCGTCCTGCTCGGCATCGCGGTCTATTTCTGGCTCGACAACAGCATCCGCGGCGCGAAGTGGCTCTCCGAGGAGGAGAAGCAGCTGCTTGAGAAGGAAGTCGCCGAGGACGCGCGCACCAAGGCGACGCCGCCGTCGGTCGGCGCCGTGTTCACCGACGGGCGCGTCTGGCTGATGTGCCTGATCTATTTCTCCTTCGTCACCGGGCAGTATGCGCTGACCTTCTGGCTGCCGACGCTGGTGAAGGCGACGGGCGTGGTGGGCAATTTCAACATTGGCCTCATCAGCGCCATTCCCTTCCTGTGCGCCGTGGTGACCATGATCCTGGTCGGCCGCAGCGCCGATCATCACCGCGAGCGGCGCTGGCATCTCATCATTCCGGCCACGCTGGGGGCGATCGGCTTCATCGTCGCGGCGACGTCGAGCAGCACGGTGATCGCGATCGCCAGCCTCTCGGTGGCGGCGGCCGGCGTCATCACCTGCGCGCCGCTGTTCTGGTCGCTGCCGACGGCGTTCCTCTCGGGCACGGCGGCCGCGGCGGGCATTGCCTTCATCAATTCGGTCGGCAATCTGGCGGGCTTCGTGAGCCCCTATCTGATCGGCTTCCTGAAGGACTTCACCGGCTCGACGCAGGTCGGGATGTATGTGCTGGCCGGCTTCCTTGTCATCGGCGTCATCGCCGTGCTGAGCACGCCCGCCAAGCTCGTCAACCGCTGATCGAGCGGGGCTCGCCCGACCCCGGTGGGCTCCGATCCTTCCCTGTATTTCCTCTTCCTGCACTTCGCGAGGATCTCATCGTGACCGACGGATTCGCTCCTTCCGCGCCGGCTGAAGCGGCCGGCTCCACCCCCGCCGCCGTGCCGCTCCGCGTCGCGGTGATCGGCCTCGGATCCATGGGCTTCGGTATGGCCACCTCGCTCCGGCGGGCCGGCTTCGATGTGACAGGTTGCGATGTCAGCGCGGCTTCTGTGGAGCGCTTCGTCGCCGAGGGCGGACGGGGCGCCCGCACGCCGGCTGAAGCGGCCGCCGGGGCTGATGTCGTGGTGTCGGTGGTGGTGAACGCCGCTCAGACTGAGGCGATCCTGTTCGGTGCCGGAGGCGTCGCGGAAACGCTGCCGGCCGGCAGCGTCTTCGTGTCCTCCGCCACCATGGACCCGGAGATCGCCCGCGCGCTCGCCGCGAAGCTTGAGGCGACCGGCCGCCTCTATCTCGACGCGCCGATCAGCGGCGGCGCCCAGCGTGCGGCCAATGGCGAGCTCACCATCCTCGCTTCCGGCACGCCCGCCGCCTTCACCCGCGCGCGCCCCGCGCTCGATGCGATGGCCGCCAAGCTCTATGAGCTGGGCGATGCCGCCGGGCACGGCGCGGCCTTCAAGATGATCAATCAGCTGCTCGCCGGCGTGCACATCGCCGCCGCCTGCGAGGCCATCGCCTTCGCCGCCCGGCAGGGGCTGGACATTGCCAAGGTCTATGAGGTCATCACCCAGTCCGCCGGCAATTCCTGGATGTTCGAGAACCGCATGCCGCATGTGCTCGACGGCGATTACACCCCGCGCAGCGCGGTCGACATCTTCGTCAAGGATCTCGGCATCATCCAGGACATGGCGCGCGGTGCGAAGTTCCCGGTGCCGGTGTCCGCTGCCGCGCTGCAGATGTTCCTGATGACCTCGGCCGCCGGCATGGGCCGCGACGACGACGCCTCCGTCGCGCGCCTCTATGCTCAGGTCACCGGGACGGCGCTTCCCGGCGACACGTCGCGCTGACACAGGCAAGGTTCCTCCGATGCCCCGTTTCGCCGCCAACCTCTCGATGATGTTCACCGAATGGGCTTTCCTCGACCGCTTCGACGCGGCGGCCGAGGCGGGCTTCACCGCGGTGGAGTATCTCTTTCCCTACGAGTACCCGCCCGAGGCGATTGCCGAGCGGCTCGCCCGCAATGGCCTGACGCAGGCGCTATTCAACCTGCCGCCGGGCGACTGGGCGGCGGGCGAGCGTGGCCTCGCGGCGCTGCCCGAGCGCTTCAAGGAGCTGGAGGCTAGCGTCGAGACCGCGCTGGTCTATGCGCAGGCGACGCAGGTGAAGCGGCTGCACCTCATGGCGGGTCTAGCCGATCGCCACGCCCCCGAGGCCTGCGCCGCCTATCGCCGCGCGGTGATCCATGCCGCCGGCCGGCTCGCCGAGCAGGGGATCGACCTCGTGCTCGAGCCGATCAACGGCCGCAACATGCCGGGCTACTTCCTCAACGACTTCAACGACGCGGCCGCGCTGATCGCGGAGCTGGCGCTGCCGAACCTGAAGCTGCAATTCGACCTCTATCACCGCCAGATCATGCATGGCGACGTGACGGTCGCGCTGGAGCGGCTGATGCCGATCACCGGCCATGTCCAGATCGCCAGCGTGCCGGAGCGCCATGAGCCGGGCTCGGGCGAGCTGAACGACGCTTTTCTGTTCGAGCAACTCGACCGGCTCGGCTATGACGGATTCATCGGCTGTGAATACAACCCGCGCGCCGGCACCGTCGCCGGCCTGAGCTGGTTCGCCCCTTACGCACGGAGTCGCAAATGACCCTCGCCCTTGGCTGCATCGCGGACGACTACACCGGCGCGTCGGACCTCGCCAACACGCTTACTCTGGCCGGCCTGCGGACGGTGCAGACCATTGGCGTGCCGGCGGATGATCTCGTCCTGCCGGAGGTCGATGCCATCGTCGTGGCGCTGAAGAGCCGGTCGATCGAGGCGTCGAAGGCCGTCGCGGCCTCGCGCGCGGCCGACCGCTGGCTGCGCGCGCGCGGCGCCTGCCATGTGCTGTTCAAGATCTGCTCCACCTTCGATTCCACCGATGCCGGCAATATCGGCCCGGTGATGGACGCGCTGCGTGCCGATTCCGGTGACGCCATCGTCCTTGTCACGCCGGCCTTCCCGCAGAACCGGCGCACCGTCTACCAGGGCAATCTGTTCGTCGGCTCCGTGCCGCTGAACGAGAGCCCGTTGAAGGATCACCCGCTCAACCCGATGCGGGACGCCAATCTGGTGCGCGTTCTCGCCCGCCAGAGCGCCTCGGCGGTCGGGCTTGTCGATCTTGCCGTCGTGCAGAAGGGGGCCGGCGCCATTGCGGCCCGGCTGGCGGAGCTTGCCGCCGGCGACGCGGGCGCGGCCATTGTCGATGTGGTGGAGGACAGCAACCTCGAAGCCATTGGCCATGCGGCGCTCGGCCAGAAGGTCTCTGTCGGGGCCTCCGGCTTCGGGCTCGGCCTGGCGCAGGCGCTGCTCGCCTCCGGCAGGGGCGCCGCCGGCGCGCCGGCAAGCGGGGCTCTGGGCGAGCCGATCGGCGGTCCCGCAGCCTGCCTCGCCGGCAGTTGCTCGCAGGCGACGCTCGAACAGATCGCCCGTGCCGAGACCTTGATGCCCGTGCTGCGTCTCGATCCCGAAGCACTGATCACCGCGCCCAACCCGGTTTCGCCTGCGTTGGCCTGGGCGCTGGAGCGCCTGCCGTCCGGCCCGGTGCTGATCGCCACCAGCGCGACGCCGGACAGCGTCGCGGCGCTGCAGGCCAAGCATGGACGCGACAAGGCGGGACACGCCATCGAGCAGGCGCTGTCGGCCATCGCCGCCGGTCTGGTGGCGGCGGGCGTGCGGCGGCTGGTCATCGCCGGCGGCGAGACCTCCGGCGCCGTCGTCGACCGCCTCGCCATCCCCGCCTTCCTCATCGGCCCGGAGATCGCGCCGGGCGTTCCCGTGCTGCGCACCGCCGGCACCGGGCAGCCGGACATGCTGCTGGCGCTGAAGTCCGGCAATTTCGGTGGGCCGGACTTCTTCGCGGACGCGCTCAAGCTGATGCCCTGAGGCTGACGTCCCGTCGCCAGCACCCGGCGGGGGCCGCGCAGCCCGCCGGTATCGGGGCATCGGAACAGGGCGCGCATGACCTCACGGCTGAGTGAACGGGCTTGCCGGAGGGCGGGTTTGCTTGCCAGTCCGGCCTTCCGCCGGTTATCCCAGCGCAGCACGAGGCCAGAGGCTGCCTGCCGGAGAGGCGTCTCCGGTTGGCCGCCGCGCATGGAAAAGTCCGACATGATCGACAGAAACGGTGAGAATGCCGGTGTGCGGGCCGCGCTGGGGCGCGACCGGGCGGTGATGCTCAGCCGCCGCTCCTTCCTCGCCGGCTCGGCCATCGGCCTCGGTGCGCTGGGGCTCGCCGGCTGCGCCAAGCCGGAGGGCATGACACTCGCCGAGGCGGCCAAGGTCTATGGCCCGGTGCCGGAGGAGAAATTCCCGATCCCGGCGGTCGATGTCACCAAGGTCAATCCGAAATATTTCCGCCGCACCGTCCGCTACGAGACGGAGGAGGCCCCCGGCACGATCATCGTCGATCCCACCAATTACTATGTCTACCGGATCGAGGAGGAGGGCATGGCGACCCGCTACGGGGCGAATGTCGGTCGCGCCGGCTTCCTGTGGAGCGGTGACGCCTATGTCGGGCGCAAGAGCGAATGGGCGACCTGGACACCCCCAAGGAGATGATCCAGCGCCAGCCGGAAGCGGCGAAATATGCCGGCGGCATGCCCGGCGGCCTCGACAACCCGCTCGGCGCGCGCACGCTGCATCTCTACCAGAACGGCGTCTACACGCTCTATACGATCTACGCGACCAGCGACCCGGAATCGATCGGCTCCGGCGTCACCAGCGGCTGCGTCGGTCTGCTCAGCCAAGATATGATCGAGCTCTATAACGAAACCCCGGTGAAGACCAAGGTCGTCGTCCTGCCGGCCTAAGGCCCGCTCCTCGCCGGATGGCGGGCGGCGACATAGGCGGCCGCATGGGCGGTGAAGCGCTCGAGAATGCGGCCGCGATGCGCGCCCGCGCGCGCCGCGAGGACGACCCCCAGCGGGCGCACCGGGTTGTCGATCTCCAGTGTCGTCACGCGGCTCCCGTCATAGGTGATCGGGGAGGGCGGGCGCATGACCAGGAGGGTGAAGCCGAAGCCGGCGCCCACCGCGCTGCGCGCCGCCTCCAGCGAGGTCGCGACATAGGCGATGCGCGGGCTGATGCCGATCTCCTGCAGCAGATCCTCGAAATAGCCCCGGCTTCCCGGCCCGTCGAGCATCACATAGGGCTCGTCCGCGAGTTCGGTGATGTCGAGGGAGGCGCGGTGAGCGAGCCGGTGGTCGGTGGGCAGCACCACATAGGGGCGGAGCGCGGCGAGTTCGGTGAAGGAAAGCCCCGCCGGATCGCCGCCGCGATCATAGGTGAGGGCGAGATCAATCGACCCGTCCCGCAGCGCGTCCGCTAGGTCGGCAAGCGGCATCTCGCGTTGGCGCACCATGACGGCCGGCGCCAGCGCGGCGAAGCCCCGGATGAGGCCGGCGGCGTAGAAGGGTGCGAGCGTCGAGAACACGCCGAGCCGTATCTCGCCCGCCGCCTCCGCCGCCAGCGCGGCGGCCTCGCGCTCCAGCTGCTGCGCCTGCTGCTCCAGACGGGTCACATGATCCAGAAAGATGCGGCCATGCAGGGTCAGCGTCAGCCCGCGCGCATGGTGACGCTCGAACAGCACGAGGCCGGTCACGTCCTCCAGCTTGTCGAGCGCCTGCGCGACGGAGGGTTGGGAGATGTTCAGCGCCCGCGCGGCCTGCGCGATACCACCCTGTTCGGCGATGGCCCGGAAATAGGCGCATTGGCGCAGCGTGTAGCGAACCATATTCTTTAAGCCTCAAACGCAGGACGAATGAGTTTTTACCGTTTTTAGAGCGGGTGCAATCTGGCGGGTGACGCGCGGGCCCCGCGGACGGCGCGTTTCACTCCCGGCACGCCAAGGATGCCCGCCATGTCGCTGATACAGCCCGTCGCCGAACTGCTCGAAGCCGCCGGCCGGCCCTTCACCGATGCCCGCGCCATGCCGCCGGGCGTCTATACGAGCGCCGATTTCCTCGCCCGCGAGATGGAGGCCATCTTCGCCAGGGAATGGGTCTGCGTCGGCCGTTCCAGCCGGCTCGCCGAGGTCGGCGACTATCTCACCTATGAGCTTGCCGGCCAGCCGGTGGTCGTGCTGCGCGACAAGGAGGGGCTGCGCGCCTTTTCCAATGTCTGCCTGCACCGCATGTCCACCCTGCTGGAAGGGAGTGGCAACCGGCGGGCGATCGTCTGCCCCTACCACGCCTGGACCTATGGCCTTGATGGCCGCCTGCGCGGGGCGCCGTTCATGGGCGAGACGACGGGCTTCTGCAAGGAGGACTACGCGCTGCCCGCGATCCGCTGCGAGGAATGGCTCGGCTGGATCTACATCACCCTCGACAAGGACCGCCCGAGCGTCGCCTCGGCCCTGGGCGGGCTGGAGGCGATGATCGCGCCCTACCAGATGGAAAACTATGTCGAGTGCTTCCGCGAGACCCATGTCTGGGACACCAACTGGAAGGTGCTCGCCGAGAATTTCATGGAGAGCTACCACCTGCCGGTCTGCCACGCCGACACGGTGGGCGGCCATTCCAAGCTCGAGGAGATGGAGTGCCCGCCCGGCCTCGCGGCGTTCAACTATCACTGGATCACCAAGGAAGCCTCGCTCGCCATTGGCAATGCGCATCCCGACAACACGCGCCTTGAGGGCCGCTGGCGCAAGACCACCGCGCTGCTCGCGCTCTATCCCAGCCATCTGATCACGCTGACGCCGGGCTATTTCTGGTATCTCTCGCTGCACCCGCGCGGGCCCGGTCAGGTTGAGATCCTGTTCGGCGGCGGCCTGTCGCCGGAGTTCATGGCGGACCCACGCGCCGACGACTATGTGACGACCCTCAAGTCGCTGCTCGACATGGTGAATCTCGAGGATCGCGGCTGCACGGAAAAGGTGTTCCGGGGCCTGAGCGCGGACACCGCGCGGGCAGGCCATCTCTCCTATCTGGAGCGGCCGATCTACGATTTCATGCATTACATCGCCGAGCGCGTCGGCGGCTTCGACCGCTCCTTCGCGCTGGCGGCGGAGTAGGGAAAGGGCCTTGGCAGCCGATCTCAAGGACGAGGCTCGTGCCGAGGTCGCGTCAGGCTCCTGCCCGCCGAACAGGCAGTGCCTGCCTCAATCTTGGCTGCCACCCATCCAACAATGGGTGCGCCCGCAGACAAGTCTTCCCGGACACGCTGCGCGACACTTTGCTCCTCAGTTCCGACCGCCGCGCCATTCGCACGCGGAAGCAGAGGAGAAGGTTCAGTGGCACTCAATCTCGACACGCATTCCAGTGCTCGTGGTGGCTCGCTCGCCGCCCGGCTGCGCGGGGCGCTCCTTGGCGTCATGGGTCTCGCGCTCGCCACCGGCGGTCTCGCCGCCGGCCTGCCGCAGAAGGCGCAGGCCGCGACCCCGGCCGCCTGCGCCGCGCTGCAGGCCAAATATCCCGAGCTCAAGGGCAAGACGCTGGTCAACGCCATCAACCCGCACACGCCGGGCTATGAGACCATCGACCCGAAGGATCCGACCAACTATATCGGCTTCGACATCGACCTCGGCGAAGCGATCGGCGACTGCCTCGGCTTCAAGCTCACCTACAAGGCGGTGACCTTCGCCGCCCTGCTGACCACGTTGCAGGCCGGCCAGGCCGACATCGTCATCTCCGACATCTACGCCACCAAGGACCGCGCCAAGGCGGCGGACTTCATCACCTATCTCAAGGTGTTCGACGGCGTGCTGGTCGCCAAGGGCAACCCGAAGAAGATCGACGGCATCAATCTCTCGCTCTGCGGCGCGGTCGCGGCCGAGAACACCGGCTATGTCGAGGTGCCGCTGATCCAGGCGCTGGAAGCCGAGTGCAAGAAGGCCGGCAAGCCGGCGCCGGAAATCCTGCTCTTCGATAACAACGCCAACTGCATCCAGGCGATCCTCGCCGGGCGCGCCGACACCTACATCAACGACGTCAACACGGTCGATGGCGCGGTGAAGGCCTATCCGGACAAGCTGGAGAAGGCGACGGCGGTGACGCTGCCCTACTCGGTCGGCATTGCCGTGCCGCGCAACAATGTTCCCTTCCGTGACGCGGTGATGGCCGCGCTCACCGAAATCCAGAAGACCGGCCTTCAGGCCGAGCTGATGAAGAAGTGGAACCTTCCGGCCGAGCAGCTTGAGAGCCCGACCCTCGTCCTCGCGGACTGACACGCCCCCGCGTTGAGGCCACGGGCGGACGCGCCGCCCGTGGCCTTGTCGGCATCACGCCCTGTGCCACAGCCCGGAAAGGCCGATGGATCTCTTCCTTCACTATCTGAGCATGCCGTATCTGATCGACGGCGTTGGCTACACGCTGCTGATCACCGTGCTGGGGCTTCTCGGCGGTCTCGCGATGGGCGTCGTTCTCGCCGCGATGCAGCTCAGCCGATTCCGCACGCTCGCCATCATCGCGCGCGGCTACTCCATCATCTTCCGCGGCACGCCGCTGATCCTGCAGATGGTGTTCTGCTACAATGCCTTGCCGATGATCGGCATCAAGCTGACGGCCATCTCGGCGGCGGGGTTGGCCCTGGCGCTCAACGAGGCGCCGTTCATCGCCGAAATCCTGCGCTCCAACGTCATTGGCGTCGATCGCGGGCAAGTGAGCGCCGGTCAGGCGCTCGGCATGACGCCGGCCGCCATCATGCGCCGGGTCATCGCGCCGCAGGCGATCCGCTCCATGGTGCCGGCGCTTGGCAATGAGGCGGTGAGCGCGCTGAAGAATTCCTCGCTCGCCTCGGTCGTCGCGGTGCAGGAGCTGACCCTGCGCTCGACGCAGCTTGCCTCCGCCACCTTCGATTTCTTCTCCATCTTTTTTGCCTCGGGGCTGATGTATCTCATCCTCACCGGGGCCCTGGCGGTGATCCAGATCGTCGTCGAGATGCTGCTCGACCTCGACCGCCCGCCGCCGCGCGAGCAGCTGCGCCGCTTCCTGCGGGCGCTCATGCCGGGCCGCGCGGAGGCCCCGGCGGCCATCCCCGGGGTGACGTCCCCAGACGTCGCTGCCGAGATACTCGCCGATGTGGCGGCCGATCCACTTCCGCCGGTCTCACCGCGGGCGGCCGTGGTGCCGGTCGATCGGGAGGCGCGCGCCCGCCGGATCGCCGGTAACAACATCGCCGTCGAGGTCGCCGGGCTGCGCAAGCGCTATGGCAACCAGACCGTGCTGGATGGCATCGACCTTACCGTGCGCGCCGGCGAGGTGGTGGCGCTGCTCGGCCCCAGCGGCTCGGGCAAGTCCACCCTGCTGCGCTGCATCAACCGGCTGGAGGGCTGGGAGGATGGTGCCATTCGCGTCGGCGGCCGCCGGCTCGGCAGCGACGAGGCCGGGCGAGCGCTCTCGCCGCGCGGCGTGGCGCAGATGCGCGCCAGCGTCGGCGTCGGCATGGTGTTCCAGCAATTTAACCTCTTTGGTCACCTGACAGCCAAGGAGAACATCGCGGGGCCTCTACGCTGGGTGCAAGGCCTTACCCGGCTCGACGCCGACCGGCGCGCGCAAGAATTGCTGGAGCGCGTCGGTCTCGCCCACCGCGCCCATGCGCTGCCGCGCCATCTCTCCGGCGGTCAGCAGCAGCGCGTCGCCATCGCCCGCGCCGTGGCACCGGGACCGAGCGTGCTTCTGCTCGATGAGCCGACTTCGGCGCTCGATCCTGAGCTGGTGGGCGAGGTGCTGGAGGTGATCCGCCGCCTCGCGGTGGAGGATGGTCTCGCCATGATCATCTCCACCCATCAGCTCCAGTTCGCCGGCGATGTGGCGGACCGCATTCTCTTCCTCGCGGGTGGCACCATCGTCGAGGAGGGCCCGGCCCAGCAGGTGCTGCGCGAGCCGCGCCACCCGCTCACCGCACGCTTTCTCAACACCATGGCCGCCGACTGACCGCCGGTCCGCTCCGTGTCCGGGCGCCTCAGCCCGGCGCCGACCTTTGCTCCATGAGGCCCGACATGACCAAGCATCACCTGCCCGCCACTCCTGACACCGTCCATTGGGGCTATTTCAGCCGGACGCTCGCGCCCGTGCTCACCATCAAGTCGGGCGATAGTGTCGTCGTCGAGAGCATCACCCACCATGCCAATGACGATTATGACCGCATGATCGCCGGCGATCCGGCCGCCGAGGAAATCTTCCTCTGGACCAAAGACCAGAAGACGATGCGCCGGCGCGGGGCGGGGGCGACGGACGGGCCGTTCACCTATGGTGCTGGCGAGGGTCTCGGCGTCCATCTGCTCACCGGGCCGATCGCCGTCGATGGCGCCGAGCCGGGCGACATTCTTGAGGTGCGCATCATCAACACCTGGCCGCGCCCGAGCGCCAACCCGGCCTATAAGGGCCGCTTCTTCGGCTCGAATCCTTCGGCCAATTGGGGCTTCCAGTACAAGGATCTGATCGAGGAGCCGAAGCCGCGCGAGGTGGTGACGATCTATGAGCTGGACATGGGCGAGGCGTCCGTCTCCGCGCTCTATTCCTACCTTTGGACGCCGCAGACCGACCCGGACGGCATCGTCCATCCCACCATCGACTATCCGGGCGTGCGGGTCGATCACGCGACCATTGTGAAGAAGGACGGTATCCTGTCCGGGATCAAAGTGCCGGCGCGGCTGCATTTCGGCACGATGGGCCTTGCCCCCGCCGAGGCGGATTTCGTCTCCACCATCCCGCCCAACTACACCGGCGGCAACATGGATGACTGGCGCATCGCCAAGGGCGCGCGGATGTATTACCCGGTCGCGGTCGAGGGCGGCCTGTTCTCCTGCGGCGACGCCCATGCCTCGCAGGGCGACAGCGAGCTTTCCGGCACCGCCATCGAGATTTCGCTCACCGGCGAGTTCGAATTCATCCTGCACAAGAAGGCGGCGCTGGAGGGGACGATCCTCGAAGGCCTGACCCATCCCCTGCTGGAAAACGACGATATCTGGTCGGTCTATGGGTTCAGTGTGGCGAACTATCTGTCCGAGCTCGGCCCCGACCATCAGACCGAGATCCTCTCGCGCGGCAGCCTCGACAGCGCGATGCGCGACGCCTTCCGCAAGCTGCGCCGCTTCCTGATGACCACGCAGAAGCTCTCCGAGGACGAGGCGATCTCGCTCATGTCGGTCGCGGCGGATTTCGCGGTGACGCAGGTGGTGGACGCCAATTGGGGCGTGACCGGCTCCATCCGCAAGAGCCTGTTCGCCGGGCGTTGACCTGCGTCCCGGCGCTTGAGATGGCATATGGCGGGGGCATGATCCTTGCCTGACTGGCCTCATGACGAGGTCCGACCGATGAATGCCGAGCCGTTCACCAGCGAGTCCTATGCCGAGGGCGCGCGCGAGCGCGCCTGGCAGGAGGTGCTCGGCGGTTTCGGGCTGCAGGCACTAGGCGCGCGGTTGGGGACGCCATCGCACGCCCGCGCGCTCTCGCGCCTATCGGCGCTCGGTGTGCGGCTGGGAACGCTGTCGGCGGACGCACAATCGCTGCGCCCGCTCGCCGGGCGCAGCGGGCTGCCGCTCCTGCTGATGCCGGTCGAGACCACGCTGGTGCTCACTCTTGCGGGCGAGACGCAGATCGTGCCCGCTGGCCATGTCGTCCTCGCCCCGCGTGCGGGCGACTGGCAGGTTCAGTTTCAGCGTGGCCTGCGGGCGCTGGTGTTGTCCGTTCCGGCGGAAGCCTTTCGCGGCCGCAAGGTCGCTCAACTCGCCGCCTGCCCGCCTCGGGTCTTCGCTCCCGAGGGGCTGGCGGATGTGCTTGCGCGGACGGTCCAGTCCGGCGCGGGCGCGCTCGACCGGCTCGGTGAGGCGGAATGGGAGACGGTGGCGCAGAGCGCCGCCGAGCTGCTGCTCGCGCTGACGGCGGAACTCGCGACCACCCGCGCGGATTCTTCCTCAAGCCGCGCTGCCCTGCTGCAGCGCATCTACGCCACTGTCGAGCGCAGCATCGGTCGGGAGGATCTGTCCATCGCCGAGGTGGCGCGGGCCGAGGGCATTTCCGAGCGCTATCTGCAGAAGCTGTTCGAGGGTACGGGGGAGAGCTTCAGCCATTATGTCCGCGAGCGGCGCCTGCAGCGCGCCTGGCACGACCTCGCCAACCCCGCCGAAGTGGCGGTGCCGATCTCCGAAGTCGCCTATCGCTACGGCTTCGCTGACTCAGCCCATTTCAGCCGGCTGTTCCGCGAACGCTTCGGCCTGCCGCCGCGCGAGTTGCGCCGGCGCGAGGCCGAGCGGCACGACCATGAGGCGCTGCCGAGCGGCCAGCGCGGTTGGCCGCAGCAGGCGCTGGTGCAATTGCGGGCGCGCCAGACCAAGGCCGAGCCGGACACGCGCCGCAATCCGGTTCTGGAGCGCACCCTGCCACCCGACGTACCCGAGGCGCCGGCGCATCACTATCTTCCGATCAATGCGCAGCATGTGCATTGGGGCTATTTCAGCCGCTCGCTCAAGCCGCTGCTGGAAATCGCGTCCGGTGACATCGTTACCGTCGAGACGCTGACCCAGCACGCCTCCGACGACCCCGAGCGCATGATCGCCGGCGATCCCGGCGCGGAAAGCGTCTTCCACTGGACAGCGACGCAGAAGGCGGTGGACCGGCGTGGCGCGGGGCCGATGGATGCCTCCGTCTTCGGGCGCGGGGCCGGGGAGGGGTTCGGCGTGCATATCTGCACCGGGCCCATCGCCGTGCGCGGTGCCCAGCCGGGCGACGTGCTGGAGGTACATATTCTCGACATTGAGCCGCGCCCCTCGCGACATCCGGCCCATGCGGGGCGCGTCTATGGCAGCAGCGTCGCCGCCTGGTGGGGCTTCCACTATTCCGAGTTCCTGAGCGAACCGCATCCGCGCGAGACGGTGACGATCTACGAGATCATCACCGACACGCCGGAACCCCATGCGCGGGCCGTCCATGCCTATCGCTGGGAGCCGCAGACCGATCCGGCTGGCGTGCGCCACGCGCTTTACGACTATCCCGGCGTGCCGGTGCGGCCGGGCACCGTGACACTGCAACAGGGCGTTCTCGAAGGGGTGCGGATTCCGCTGCGACCGCATTTCGGCGTCATCGCGGTGGCGCCGCGCGAGGCGGAGCTGGTGGATTCCGTGCCGCCGGCCTATTTCGGCGGGAATCTCGACAATTGGCGGCTCGGCAAGGGCGCCACCGTCTATCTGCCGGTCTCCGTGCCCGGCGCGCTGCTCTCGGTCGGCGATCCCCATGCGGCGCAGGGCGATGGCGAACTTTCCGGCACGGCCATCGAATGCTCGATGACCGGCACCTTCCGCGTCACGCTGCACAAGAAGGCGGATACCGCCGGCACGCTTCTCGCCGACCTCACCTACCCGCTGATCGAGACGCCGGAGGATTGGGTGCTGACCGGGTTCAGTCACCCCAACTATCTCGCCGAGTTCGGCGCGGACGGCCAGAGCGAGGTCTATTCCAAATCCTCGCTCGACCTCGCCATGCGCGACGCCTTCCGCAAGGTACGCCGCTTCCTGATGACGACGCGCGGCCTCAGCGAGGACGAGGCGATCGCCCTGATGTCGGCCGCCGTCGATTTCGGCATCACCCAGGTGGTGGACGGCAATTGGGGCGTCCACGCCATTCTGAGCAAGCGCCTGTTCGCTGACCGGAGCTGACCCGGCCGCGCCCGGATCAGGCCAGCGTGATGCCGGTGCGCGGGTCGGCCGCGAGCGTGCTCATCATCGCCGCGACCTCGTCGAGGGCGGGGCCCTCCAGATCGCGCAGCGGTGCCCGGACCTTCCCGCCGTCAAAGCCGCGCAGGTTCATTGCCGCCTTCACCATCTGCGGCTGGCCGTGCTTGCGGGCGAGCGCGCGGAACGCATACCACGCCCGGTGCAGGTCGCGGGCGGTGGCGGCATCGCCCGCCTCAAGCGCGCGGAACGTGGCGAGGATGATTTCCGGCAGTGCGCAGGAATTGGTCGAGGAAATTCCGTCAAATCCGGCCATCATCGGGCCGAGGAAGGCGAGGTCCGAGGCGCAGAACAGCTTAATGCGCCCGCCCAGCCGGTTGGCGATGCGGTCGATCGGCGTCACCGAGAGGTCGCCCTGCTTGATGCCGACGACACCCTCGATATCGGCGAGTTCCTCGATGATGTCGGGCTGCAGGGTAATGCCGATGCCCGGCGCGTTGTAGATCAGGATGCCGGTTTTCGACAGCGGCGCCATGTCCTTGAAGAAGGCGACGATCTGGCCGTCGGTGACTTCCGAGACATAGGGCGGCGTGACCATCGGCAGGCCGCCGAGATCGCCGGCCAGCGCGGTGAGGTCGCGCACGGTGCGGGCGTCCGAGCCGGCCGAGCACAGCATGACCGGCACCCGGTCGCCGACCACGGCCATGACATGGCGGAACAGATCGGCCCGCTCCTGCGTCGACATGGCGGGGAATTCGCCATAGGTGCCGCCGATGAGAATACCGTCATAGCCGAGGCCGATCACCCGCTCGACGGAACGGGCAAGGCCCGCCGTGTCGATGGAGCCATCCGCCGCGAAGGGCGTGACGGTGATGTTGAAGATGCCACCCAGGCGGGCGCGGCACTCGGCGATGTCTTTCATGGGGAAGGCCTTTCAGGGGGCAGGCGTATCAGGAGGCAAGCCGGATGCGGGTCCGGCCATGCCTTGGTGCGATGGGGGGCGCACCCGCCTCGGGCGGTTGCACCGGCAGGCAGGGTTCACTCAGGCGGCGACCTGATGCATGGCACGGTCGAGCGTTCCGAGAACCTGGCATCCGGTCTCGGTGACGACGATGGTCTCGCTCACACCCACGGTGAAGCGGCCATAGATGCGCAGCGCCGGCGGCAGGTGGAAGGCCATGCCGGGCGCAAGCTCGGTTTTCACCCCGGCGTTGAGGCTGAGAATGCCGCCCTCGCCCCAATCCGGCGCGAAGGAGATGCCGACGCTGTAGCCGAGCCGCTTGCGGAAATTGTCTGTGTAGCCGGCCGCATCGATCACCTTCTGGCAGGCGATGTGCGGCACCTCGCAGGCGACGCCCGGTTTGATCGCGTCGAGCGAGACGGCGAGTGCCTCCTGGCAGACCTTCATCATCTCGACCGCCTCGACCGGCGGCGTGCCGATCCACGCGGAGCGCATCAGCGCGGCGTGGTAGCGGTCATGCACGGCGGCCATCTCGATGAAGGCGGCATCGCCCGGTGTCAGCTCCCGGCGCTTCCAGGTGCCATGCGGCACGCCGGAGCGCGGGCCGGAGGAGACGAGTGGCTCCATGCCCATATATTCCGAGCCGGCGGCGATGGCCGCGCCCATCATGGCGGCGACGAGGTCGTTCTCGGTGTTACCCACGCGCATGGCGGCGAGGCCCGCCCTCATGCCGGCATCGACATAGGTCGCGGCGCGTACCAGCTTTTCCACTTCCAGCGGCGACTTCACCATGCGCAGCCTCTCCACCACGCCGGCGGCGTCATGGACTGTGCCGAGCGCGGCGAGCAGCGCTTCATAGGTGGTGATCGGCAGGAACCAGCCGCGCTTGTCGATGCCGACGCGCTTGGCCCTAAGCCCCTTGGCCTCGAGCTGCGCGACGAGGAAGCGCACCGGCTCGTCCGTATCCTGATAGATCGCGGCGTCGGTGATGAAGGTGTTTGCGACGAAGTTGAAATATTCGAGCTGACGGACGATGAAGACCGGATCGCCCTCGACCGGCAGCACCAGCGCCTGGAAGGTGTAATAGCCGGGCGTCTGCTGGCCGGTGAGATAGAAGATGTTCTCCGGGCCGGTGACGACCATGGCGTCGAGGCCGGCCGCGACCAGCCCATCGCGGGCGCGGGCGACGCGGGCGTCGTATTCGGCTTTCGGGAAGGCTGATTCCTGTCCCTGAACCACGCTGCTGATGGCGGTCATGTTACGAGAACTCCTTGATGAGATGCGTGGCGTTCGCATCGAAGGTCAGGCCGACGCCCGGCATGTCCGGGGCGGCGACGCGGCCATCGGCATAGGCGAGGCCGGGGGCGGGATCGTTGGTGAGGCCGTCGGCGCCGTAGAGTTCGGCGAAGCGTGGGCCGGTGGCGAGTGCCACATGCAGGGCGGCAGCGGTGGCAAGGCCGCCCTCGTTCATCTGGCCGATCATAAAAGGCACGCCAGCGGCGGTGAGGCGGCGTGCGGCGGCAAGCGTGGGAGCGATGCCCCCGAGCTTCACCAGCTTGAGATGCGCCATCAGTCCGTTGCCACTCGCGGCGATGCGGTCGACGTCCTCAAGGCCCTTCACGCTCTCATCCAGCATGATCGGCAGCGGACTGACGCGGGCGAGGCGATCGAGCGCTCCCCAGTCGCCGGGCGCGATGGGCTGCTCGACATAGGCAAGATCATGCGCGGCGAGGGCCGCGAGATGGCCGCGCGCCGCCTCCTCGCTCCAGGCGCCATTGGCGTCGGCGGCGATCTTCACCGCCTTGCCGAAGCGTGCGCGCAGCAAGGCGATGCGGCGCAGATCCTCGCCGATGTCGCCGGCGCCGATGCGCACCTTCAGGTCGCGGAAGCCGCGCGCGACATAGGCCTCGGCCTGGGCGATGAAGGTGGCGTCGTCGGAGACGAATAGGGTCTGGTTGGTAGCGTGGGCGACAGCCGTTTCCGCCGGCGCGCCGAGAAAATGGGCGAGTGGCAGGCCGGCGCGCTTCGCGGCGCGGTCATGCAGCGCGCCGTCGATCAGCATACGCACCGAGGCGCTCGCTAAGCGGAAGGCCGCTGGCGGCTCGGCGAGGAGGGTGGCGGCGTCCGGGCTGAAATCCAGCGCGCCGACGACGTCGACCGCTTCCGCCAGCACCTGCTCGGGGTCGAGGCCATTGAGATAGGCGATGTTGAGGCGCACCTCGCCCACCGCGACCGTCTTGCCGTCGTCGAGGCGTAGATAGAGGGTGTCCAGCCCGTCGATGCGGCCGGAGGAGGCGGTGTGGAGCACCAGCCCCCCGCCATAAGTCAGCAGCGCGCGATGAAGCGAGACCCGCATCTCAGGCACTCAACATATTGCGGGCAATGTCGCGGTAGATCAGCGCCGAGAGCTCGAACTCGTCCACCGGCACGAACTCGTCCGCCTTGTGGGCGACGGAGAGCGAGCCGGGGCCGATCACCACGCCTTCCGCCCCCGTGGAGCGGAAATGCACGAGGTCGCAGGCGCCCTGGAAGCCGAAGGGGCCGGCCTCGCTGATGCCGTGGGCGCGGCAGGCGGCAAGGCTGGCCTGCACAATGGGGCGATCCGGCGCGGTTTCGGTGGCGCCGCCGGTGGTCGGCTTCCACTCAAGGATTTCCGCCCGCAGGCCGAAACGCCGATGCGCTTCCGTGAGCAGCGCGGCAATGTCCGCCTTTACGGCCGCTTCATCCTCGCCGGGCACGAGGCGGCGGTCGAGCAGCAGGTCGCAGGCGCCGGGCAGCACATTGTCGGCATGCCCGCCCTGGATGCGGGTAACAGTCAGGCTGGCGCCGCCCACCAGCGGGTGGGTGCGGTGGCGCACATCGCTCTCATGGGTCTGCGCGATCAGGCCGAGCAGTTCCCCCGCGCGCAGCACGGCATTCTCGCCCAGATGCGGCGAGCCGGAATGGGCGGGCACGCCGAGCACCCGCACCAGCGGGCGCAGGCTGCCCTTATGGGCGGAATAGACGGTGTTGGAGGTCGGTTCGCCCACCACGGCAAAGTCGATGGTTGGCTTGCGCGAGGCATAGAGCTTGGCGCCTTCGCTGGCGACTTCCTCGTCGGCGACGAAGACAGCGAGCAGGGTGCCCGACCAACTCGCGCGGTCCGCCGCGAGAAGGCGCACCGCCTCCAGCATGGCGGCAAGTGGGCCCTTGCAGTCACAAGCCCCACGGCCGAACAGCTTGCCGCCCTCGGCGCGCAGCATGAAGGGGTCGGAATTCCAGCCCTCGCCGGCCGGCACTACGTCCATATGGGTGTTGAAAGCGAAGACCGGGCCGGGGCCGTTCACCAGCTTCGCTTCCACATTCACCCGGCCGGGCTTGTACTCGTCGAGGCTGACCTCGAAGCCCAGCGGCGCGAGAGCATCGCGGATGTAATGCGCGACCTCGATCTCGCGGCCGGCTGGGTTCTCGCTGCGGATGGCGACGAGGTCGGCCAGCGCGCGCGTCATGCGGGCGGCGTCGAGGGCGGGGGCAGACACCATGAGGGGCACTCGTCAGTGAAGGATCTGGTCGAGGAAGCGGCGGGCGCGCTCATTGACGGAGCCGCCGAAGAAGGCCTCGCTCGAGGCGGTCTCGACGACCTGACCGTTCTCCATGAACACGATCTTGTCGGCGGCCCGGCGGGCGAAGCCCATCTCATGGGTGACGACGAGGCTGGTCATGCCTTCCGCCGAGAGCTCGGCCATGACGTCGAGCACCTCGCGGATCATTTCCGGGTCGAGCGCCGAGGTCGGCTCGTCATAGAGCATCAGCTTCGGCTTCATCGCCAGCGCGCGGGCAATGGCGACGCGCTGCTGCTGGCCGCCCGAGAGTTCGTCCGGGAAGGCGTCCGCCTTGTCGGGGATGCGCACCTTGCCGAGCAACTCCAGCGCGAGATCATGCGCGTCGGCGCGCGACAGGCCGTTCACTTTCATCGGCGCGAGCATGATGTTCTCGGCGGCCGAGAGGTGCTGAAACAGCTCGAAATTCTGGAACACCATGCCGATGTCGCGGCGGATGCGGGCGGCGTGCTTGCGTTCGCGGGTGATGTTCGCGCCCTCGAAGAAAATGTCGCCGCCATCGGCTGGCTCCAGCAGGTTCACGCAGCGCAGCAGCGTCGATTTACCTGAGCCGGACGGGCCGATGAGCACCACCGTCTCGCCACGCGCGACGTCGAGGGAGCAGCCTTTCAGCGCGTGGAAGCTGCCGAAATGCTTGTCGATGCCGATGATCTCGAGCAGCTTCTCGCCGGTAGGGGATCGGGGCGCGACGGGCGTGGTGTCAGCGGACATCGGCGCTCTCCGTGGCCAGCAGCAGCCGGTCGACCAGCGGGCGTTTTTCGCGGCGGCGGTGCTTCTTGGGGTCGAGGCTGCGCTCCATCATCGCCTGCAGGATCATGAAGATGGTGGTGAGCGCGAGGTAGTAGACGCCGGCGGCGGTCAGCGCTTCGAGATAACGGAACGAGGCGCTGGCGGTCTGGTTGGCGACCAGCAGCAATTCCTCGACGGCGATCACCGAGACCAGCGCGCTGGTCTTCAGCATGCCGATCATCTGGTTACCCATGGGCGGGAGCACGATACGGGCGGCCTGCGGCAGCACGATCCAACGCATGACCTGCCCGGTGGTGAGTCCGAGCGCGAGTCCGGCGGTGCGCTGGCCCTTCTTCACCGCGTCGAGGCCCGAGCGCAGGATCTCCGCCATATAGGCGCCCTCGTTCAGGGCGAGGGCGATCACCGCGCTGAGAAAGGCCGACAGGCGAATGCCGAAGGTCGGCAGCACGTTGTAGATGAAGATGATCTGGAACAGCACCGGCGTGCCGCGGAACAGCCAGACATAGATCAGGGTGAAGATCTGCAGGGGACGTATTCGCGTCTCCTGCAGCAGGGCAATAACGAGGCCGGCCAGCACGCCGAAGAACAGCGCAGTGACCGTGATCAGCAGCGTCAGCAGCGCGCCGTGGAAGAAGGCGGGCGAGACGATGTAGTCGAGGACGATATCGAACGACATCATGCGCGTCTTCTCCGTGTGCTGGCGGCCTCGATAGCGGGTGGGGCGATCAGTTGAAGATCGACACCGAGGCCGGCAGGCTCCACTTCTTGATCAGCGTCGCATAGGTGCCGTCGGCGACGATTTCCTTCAGCGCGGCCTTCAGCGCTTCCTGCATCGCGGTGTCGCCCTTGCGGGTGGCCATGCCGATCGAGGTGTTGGATTCGAATTCGGTGCCGGCAGTTTCGAAGGCGCCCGGCATCTTCTGCAGGATCTCGGCCGCGCCGGGGGTGGAGTCGTAATAGGCGTCGGCGCGGCCTTGGCCGAGCGCCAGAGCGGAATCCTGCGCGGTCGGGAAGGTGAGCACCTTCACGGCGGCAAGGCCCTTGTCCTTGCAATTCTTGTCGTCGGCGCGGGCCTGGCTTTCCTGGATGCCGCCCAACGTCACGGCGATGCTTTTGCCGCACAGGCTGTCGTCGCGCCCGGTGATCTTGGCGGGGTTGCCGGCCTGCACCATCACCATGTTGCCGATCTTGAGATACGGCACGAAGTCGACCTGCTCGGCCCGGGCCGGGTTCATGTACATGGCCGAGTTGATGATATCGATGCGGCCACCCTGCAGCGCGGGAATAAGGCCCTTGAACTCCATGTTCAGCGGCTTGGGCGTGGCGCCGAGCTTCTTGCCGAGAGCCTCGATCATGTCGATGTCGAAGCCGGTCAGCTTGCCATCCTTCTGGAACTCGAACGGCGCGAAGGTCGCGGCGACGCCATAGGTGAGCGCGCCGGCCTCGACGAGGCCGGTCTTGGGCAGCTCGGCAGCCGCGGCGGCGTGCATCAGGCCGAGCGGGATAATGAACGCGGCAACCACTTTGCGGAACATGCGGATCCCCTGTGCGATCTGGATGAGGTTGGATTGGGCCGGCACTGATTGCACTAATTGATGCGGTTTATACAAAATGGCTGCGGCGCGTGAGTCAAGCTTTGGCTACTCCTTAAGCTGCACAAACTATGGGCGGCGATTGCCCAAGAGCTAGCGTCTTTGGGGTTTGTGAGGCTAGGATCGAAGGGTGGTCGTGCATTATCAGGATGAGTGATAGTGGCAAGGCCGCTTCTGTCGGCTTGTCGAAGCGTCATCTCATATTGTATGGATCGGCATATTTCATACAAATTCGGTGTTCTATGGCGCGCACGTCACGTCCGAACCGGGTTCGCCTGGCGAATCAGATCCTGGAGACCATCCGGGGCGGTCGCTTTGAGGTCGGCCATCATCTGCGCGAGCAGCAGATGGGGGACCTGCTGCAGGTCTCGCGGACCCCGGTGCGCGCGGCGCTGGCACTGCTTGCCGAGCACGGCGTGGTGGAGGCCCGGCGCAATCAGGGGTTCTTCCTCAAGGCGACGCCGGAGGAACTGCATCGCCTCAGCCTGGAAGTCCCGCTGACCGCCGATCAGGATCTCTACAGCGACATCGTCAATGATCGCCTCGCCGATCGTCTGCCGGTGTCCTTCACCCAGGCCGAGATCGCGCGGCGCTATGATGTCGACCGCATGCTGCTCCAGCGCACGCTCTCGCGCCTTGTCGACGACGGCCTGCTGGAGCGCAATGCCGGGCGCGGCTGGACCTTCCTGCCGACGCTGGATACCGGCCTTGCCCTGCAGAACAGCTATGACTTCCGCCGGACGCTGGAACCGCAGGGCCTTCTGCTGCCGACCTTCCGGCTCGATGCGGGGGCGCTGGAGCGGCTGCGCATCCAGCACCACTATCTCGAATCCCACCCTCGGATCGCTTCGGTCGATGCCCGCCAGCTCTTCGACACCGACGCCCATTTCCACGAGACCATCGCCGGCTTCAGCGGCAACATCTTCTTATTGCAGGCGATTCAGCAGCAGAACCGCCTGCGGCGCCTGCTGGAATTCGGTGGCTATGTGAACCGGCGCCGCGTGCGTGACTGGTGCCGCGAGCATCTCGCCATCCTTGATGCGCTGGCCGCCGGCGATAATCCTCGGGCGGCGGAGCTGATGCTCGCCCATCTCGGCAATGCCTATCGCGCGGTGCCGGCCTTTACCGGCACGGCGGCGGGGAGTGTTGCGCCATGACGCTGCTGCTGGTTCGCCATGCGACGCTATTGCCGGCGCTGGACGGCATGATCGCCGGGATGTTTGCGGCCGCCCGCGGTGCAACGCTGGTGTCGCTCACCAGCGGTGGGGCGGGTCATGGCCGTTTCGACTGCATGCAACATGTTCTGGCGCATGGCGAATTAGCTCCCAATGGCCTGATCTGGGCCGAGCGGGCGAGCGGGCGGGCTGTGCCCCCGCCAGTCGATCGCGGTGCGGTGGTGCGGCTGCCCGGAACGGTGGTCGTGCCGCTCAATCCGGCGCTGCCGGCCCATGAGGAGGCGCAGGCTCGCCTGCTCGCCACCGCCGCCCGCGCGGGCCGTCCGGTCGAGCTTTTCGTGGTGAGTGAGGTGGACGATGTGTACATCTTGCGCACCGCCACGGACGAAAGCGTGGTGGGGCACTGGCGCCTCGATGCCTATGGTCGCCCGGTCGCCGCCGACGCTGTGACGCCGGGCGGTGAGGCTCTGCGGGTGCTGCTGGTGGGGCCGGAGGATCACCAGCGCGAGGTGTACCCCGCAACCATCGCCGCTCTCGGCGATGCTGCCGACGCGCTGGGCGTCCCGCTTGATCTGCGCTTCATCGATCCGCGCGAGGAACCGGACTGGGACCGGGTGCTTAGGGACGCTGACGGCCTGATCCTGCCCGGTGGCTCGGACATGGAGCAGGTGCGCGGCCAGATCGACGCCGCCCGCGCCGCCATCCGCCGCGACCTTCCCACCGTCGGGCTCTGCCTAGGCATGCAGACCATGGCGACGGCGGTGGCGCAGGAGATCTGCGGCCTCAACGACGTGAACCTCGCCGAGGCGGACCCCGACGCGCAAACCAAGAGTTTCGTGCGGCTGCATGATGAGCATGACCGGCCGCTGCATCGTCTCGGCCTCCAGTCCTGCCGCCTCACGCCCGGCAGTCGCCTGGCCGCCCTGGCGGGCGTCGAGAGCCTCGACGTGCTGTGCAACCACCGTTTCGTGCTCGACCCGGCGCTGGAGCCGCGCCTTGTTGAAGCGGGGCTTGTCGTCTGCGCCCGGCAGGCCGGGAACGACCATGCCGATGCCATCGAGGTGCCGGCGCTGCGCTTTTTCCTGGCCATGCAGGGCCATCCCGAACTGTCGAGCCGCCCGGGCGCTCCGCATCCTCTGCTCGCCGGCTTCCTCGCGGCGATCCGGGGCGTCTGACCCGCTAACCAGTCGTGGCGGTTTGTTTAGTGATCCGCCGTCCCCGGTGCCGCCCATAAGTCGATCTGGCATTACATATACTGGATGATGTCTTTGCCGCAGCGGCTGGAACGCTGCGTTGCAGCATCGAATTGCGCTTGCATTGTTGAGTGATGCCCATTTAACTAAACACAAAGCTAAACGTGACCGGCCGCGCCGGAACGCGAAGGCCAACCGAGGGGGCAAAGACCCACCTCGATCTCTGGGAGGAGAGCATGCTGAAGAAGTGGATACCCCTTCTCGGGGTCGCGGCCCTATGCGGGTCGCTGTCCGTGCCGCAGGCCGCCAAGGCGGAACAGTTGACGCTGTGCTGGGCGGCGTGGGATCCGGCCAATGCGCTGGTCGAGCTCTCCAAGGGCTTCACCGCCAAGACCGGCATCGACATGAAGTTCGAGTTCGTGCCGTGGACCAGCTATGCCGACCGCTTCCTCAATGAGCTGAATTCACGCGGCAAGCTGTGCGATCTCATCATCGGTGACAGCCAGTGGATCGGCGGCGCCGCCGAGAACGGTCATTACGTCAAGCTGAACGACTTCTTCGCCAAGGAAGGCATCAAGATGGATGACTTCGTGCCGGCGACGGTGGTCGGTTATTCCGAATGGCCGAAGAATACGCCGAACTACTGGGCGCTGCCGGCGATGGGCGACGTCGTCGGCTGGACCTACCGCAAGGATTGGTTCGAGCGGCCGGAACTGCAGAAGGAATTCAAGGCCAAGTATGGATGGGATCTCGCCGCGCCCAAGACCTACACCCAGCTCAAGCAGATCGCCGAGTTCTTCCAGAAGCGGCAGATCGACGGCAAGACCGTCTATGGCGCCTCGATCTACACCGAGCGCGGCTCGGAAGGCATCACCATGGGCGTGACGAACGTCCTGTATGACTGGGGCTTCATGTATGACAACCCCAAGAAGCCCTATGACATGCAGGGCTATGTCAACTCGCCTGAGGCGGTGAAGGGGCTGGAGTTCTACAAGGCGCTCTATGATTGCTGCACGCCGCCCGGCAGCTCCAACGTCTATATGGTGGAATCGGCCGACGCGTTCAAATCCGGCCAGGTGGCGATGCAGATGAACTTCGCCTTCACCTGGCCCGGCCTCTACAAGGACGAGAAGGTCGGCGGCAACCGCATCGGCTTCTTCCCCAACCCGGCCGAGAAGTACCATTTCGCCCAGCTCGGCGGGCAGGGCATCTCTGTCGTGTCCTATTCGAGCAAGCGCGATGCGGCGCTCCAGTACATCAAGTGGTTCGCCCAGCCGGACGTGCAGGCCAAGTGGTGGGAGCTCGGCGGCTATTCCTGCCTGAAGTCGGTGGTCGACGCGCCCGGCTTCAAGAGCAGCCAGCCCTATGCGACAGCCTTCCTCGAATCCATGGCCATCGTGAAGGATTTCTGGGCCGAGCCGAGCTATGCCGAGCTCCTCCAGGCCATGCAGAAGCGGGTGCATGACTATGTCATCGCCGGCAAGGGCACGGCGAAAGAGGCGCTGGACGGCCTCGAGAAGGACTGGACCAAGATCTTCAAGGACGACGGCAAGATCTGATCCGCGCCGGCGGGGGCGCCCAAGCGCGGGCGCTCCCTGCCACGCCGACCAGCCTCACGCCGCTCATGCGACGGGCCTCCTTCGGCCCCTCCCTGGGGCGGGACCGCCGGCAGATATCCCCGCTCTTGCCGCGTCCCGCCTCTTTTTCTCATCGGCCGGCGTCACCCAGGGTGACGCGGCCCGACGGCCGGGATGCGCCTCCCGCCCCGACTAAGCTCTCATCACACCGGGTATGCTTGTGACCGCTTCCCACGAGACCCTTACAGACAAAATGACCGAGGCCGCCGTGCGTGCGACGCCGCAGGCTGTCGCCCTCCGGGTGCGCGGCCTCTCCGACAGGGCCATCGCCTGGCTCTTCATCGCCCCGACCATCGTGCTCCTGCTGGCGATCAACATCTTCCCGCTGTTCTGGGCGATCTATCTGTCCTTCACCAATTACCGGGCCAACCGGCCCAACGCGGTGGTGCAGAATGTCGGGCTCGGCAATTACGAGCGGGTGCTGAACGACCCGGACATCTGGGCGTCGATGCAGACGACGGCGCATTTCGTGTTCTGGACCATCGTGCTGCAGACGGTGATCGGCTTCAGCCTCGCCTTTCTGCTCGACCGCAAGTTCCGCGGCCACGCCTTCTGGACCACGCTCATCCTCATTCCGATGATGCTGTCGCCGGCGGTGGTCGGTAATTTCTGGCGCTTCCTCTACGAGCCGCAGATCGGGCTGTTCGCCTATGCGGTGTCGTTCCTCACGGGTATTCCGACCTCCGAGATCCAGATGCTCGGCAGCGTCAATCTCGCGCCCTGGGCGATCATCATCGTCGATACCTGGATGTGGACGCCCTATGTGATGCTGATCTGCCTCGCCGGGCTGCGCTCCATTCCCGATTACATCTATGAGGCGGCCGAGGTCGACCGCGCCTCCAACTGGCGGCAGTTCTGGTCGATCACCGTGCCGATGGCGCTGCCCTTCATCATGCTGGCGGTGCTGTTCCGCGGCATCGAGAACTTCAAGATGTTCGACATGGTGAACCTGCTCACCGGCGGTGGGCCCGGCTCCACCACCGAGGTCGCCTCCATCGCGCTGAAGCGCGCCGCCTTCGAGGCGTGGGCCACCGGCCGCTCCTCGGCCTTCGCCATCATCCTCTTCGTCGCGGTGTTCGGCCTCGCCAACATCTATGTGAAGGCGCTCAACAAGGTGAAGCAGAGATGAGCCAGTCGCCTGCATCATCCGCCAAAACGCCCCCGATGACGGCGGCCCATTCCGTCGTCGAGCCGAGCCGCACCTCCAAGCGTGTCGCCGCGACGCTGGTGATCCTCTATGCGCTGATCACCATGGTGCCGCTGGTGTGGATTTTCCTCACCAGCATCAAGTCGCCGCCGGACTCGATCTCCTACCCGCCCAAGATCCTGTTCACGCCGTCGCTCGAAGGCTATTGCAACCTCTTCACCACCCGCACGCGGCAGACGCCGGACTACATCGCCAACCTGCCGCCGCCGTCGAACCTGTGCGATGAGGTGACGCGCGAGCGCAATATGGTCATCGCCGGCCCGTCGAACTTCCTGCCGCGCTTCGCCAATTCGCTCATCATCGCCTTCGGCTCGACTTTCCTCGCGGTCGGGCTCGGTACGCTCGCGGCCTATGGCTTCTCGCGCTTCAAGGTGCCGCTGGCCGATGACCTGCTGTTCTTCATCCTGTCGACCCGGATGATGCCGCCGATCGCGGTCGCCATCCCGATCTACCTGATGTACCGCCAGCTCGGCCTGTCCGACACCGCGCTCGGCATGATCCTGCTCTACACGGCGGTGAACGTGTCGCTCGCGGTCTGGCTGCTCAAGGGGTTCATCGACGAGATCCCGCGTGAATATGAGGAAGCCGCGATGATCGATGGCTACACGCGGCTTCAGGCCTTCCGCAAGGTGGTGCTGCCGCAGGCCACCACCGGCATCGCCGCTACCGCGATCTTCTGCCTGATCTTCGCCTGGAACGAATACGCCTTCGCCGCGCTGCTCACCTCCGGCACCGCCCAGACCGCGCCGCCCTTCATCCCCACCATCATCGGCGAGGGCGGGCAGGACTGGCCGGCGGTCGCGGCGGGCACGACGATCTTCCTGGTGCCGATCCTCGTCTTCACCATCCTGCTGCGCAAACAGCTGCTGCGCGGCATCACCTTCGGGGCGGTGCGCAAATGAGCGACATCTCACGCGACGAGCCGCGCCGGCGGCGCCCGGTCTTCCTGCGGCGCGGGCCGATGGAAAACCTCGCCGTCATGGTGATCGGCATCGGCTTCCTGATGCTGTTCCAGCCCTTTTTGATCGAGCTCTACACCTATTCCTTTGTCACCCTGCTGGCGGGCACGTTCATGTTCATGATCGTGTCCAAGTTCCCGGAGTAGCCGCGATGGCGGAGATCCGAGTCGATCATTTGCACAAGGCCTTTGGCGAGTTCGTCGCGGTGCGCGATTCCACCTTCACGGTGGAGGATGGCGAGTTCCTCGCGCTGCTCGGCCCCTCCGGCTGCGGCAAGACGACGACGCTGCGCATGATCGCCGGGCTCGAGCTGCCGACCAGCGGCACCATCCGGCTCGGTGGCGAGGACGTGACCTTCAAGCGCGCCAGCGAGCGCGACATCGCCTTCGTGTTCCAGCTCTTCGCGCTCTACCCGCATATGAATGTGCGCAAGAATATCGGCTTCCCGCTGCTATCGCAGGGCGTGCCGCGGGCCGAGATCAAGCGGCGAGTGGAGGAGACGGCGAAGCTCCTGCAGATCGACCACATCCTCGACAAGTCGGTCTCGGGCCTTGCCGGCGGCGACCGCCAGCGCGTGGCGCTCGGCCGCGCCATCGTGCGCCGGCCGAAATGCTTCCTGATGGACGAACCGCTCGGCACGCTCGACGCCGAGTTCCGCGATGTGATGGTGCGGGAGCTGCGCGAGCTGCACAACCGCATCGGCGCCACCACGGTTTATGTCACCCATGACCAGATCGAGGCCATGGCGATGGCCGACAAGATCGCGGTGATGAACCATGGCGTGATCGAGCAGTTCGACACGCCGCAGGAGATCTATGACCGCCCGGCCTCGATGTATGTCGCCGACTTCATCGGCTCGCCGCCGATGAACTTCATCCGCTTCAACGCCGGCCTGCCCAAGGGCGCGCGCATTGCCCGTATCGGCGAAGCCGATGTCGTCATACCCGAGCTGCGCACCGACGTGGCGCCGGGCGAACTCGCGCTCGGGGTCCGGCCCGAGCATGTGCGCTTCTCCGACGCCTCACCGCTGCGCGGGGCGATCTATGGCAGCGAATATCTCGGCACGACGCAGATCGTCACCATCGAGACCGGCGGCGGGCGGGTGCGGGCCCGGCTTCCGGCGGAACACAGCTACACCATTGGCGAGCCGGTCGGCCTCGTCTTCGCCAGCGAGCGCCTGTCGCTGTTCGACTGTGGTTCGGGCCGGGCCGTCCGGTCGGCCCTGCATGAGGGCGCGCGCATCCGGGGGAACCATCATGGCTGATGTCACGCTCACCGGCGTCACCAAGAATTTCGGCGACAAACGTGCCGTCGACAGCCTCGACCTCACCATTGCCGATGGCGAGTTCGTCGTCCTGCTCGGCCCCACCGGCGCGGGCAAGACCACGACGCTGCGCCTCATCGCCGGGCTGGAGGCTCCCGATGCCGGCACCGTCAGCATTGGCGGGCGCGTGGTGAATGGCGAGGCCCCGGCCCTGCGCGACGTCGCCTTCGTCTTCCAGCAATACTCGCTCTACCCGCATCTCACCGTCTACGAGAACCTCGCCTTTCCCCTGCGCTCGCCGGCACGGCGGCTCGACAAGGCGAGCATCGACGCCCGCGTGCGGCAGGTGGCGGCGATGGTGCGCATCGACCACAAGCTGGAGAACCGCTCCACCCGGCTTTCCGGCGGCGAGATGCAGCGCGTCGCCATCGGTCGGGCGCTGGTGCGGCGGCCCTCGATCTATCTCATGGACGAACCGCTCTCCTCGCTCGACGCCAAGCTGCGCGGCGAATTGCGGCTGGAGCTGAAGCGCATCCAGAAGGAGATGGGCTCGACGCTTCTCTACGTCACCCACGACCAGATCGAGGCCATGACCATGGCCGACCGCATCGGCATCCTCGCCGATGGCAGGCTGGTGCAGATCGGCACGCCGCGCGAGATCTACAGCAATCCCGCCAATCTCCACGTCGCCGCGCGCCTCGGCCAGCCGCATATCAACCTCTTGCCGGCCGATCTCCTGCCCGGCCCGACACCGCCGGCGGGCACCCGCACCATTGGCGCGCGCACCGAGCATCTGGAGATCGCCCGCACGGCGGGCGGCAATGCGGCGGTTGATTGGGTGGAGCATCTGGGTGACCAGAACCACCTGCACATCACCGTGCGCGGCCACAAGATTACCACGCTGGCGGACCCCGATCTGCCCGTCGAGGCGGGCGACCAGATCAGCCTGAGCTTGAGGCGCCCGCTCTATTTCGGGCAAGACGGGCAGCGTCTCGCGTGACATGACACCGGCGTGAGCGCGCCCGGCGCCTTCAAAACGTGCCGACAGAAATCGGAAGGCAGCGATGAAACACTTCTTCAACCGCCGCGAAAGCATCGTCACCGAGGCGTTGGACGGCCTGCTGCGCACCTCGCCGCCCGGCAAGCTCGCCCGGCTCGACAGCTATCCCGACATCAAGGTCGTGCTGCGCGCGGATTGGGACAAGTCCAAGGTCGCCGTGGTCTCGGGCGGCGGGGCCGGCCATGAGCCGTCCCATGCCGGCTTTGTCGGGCGTGGGCTGCTCACCGCCGCCGTCTCGGGCGATATCTTCGCCTCGCCCAGCGTCGAGGCGGTGCTGGCGGCCATCCGTGCCGTCACCGGTGCGCCCGGCTGCCTGCTGGTGGTGAAAAACTACACCGGCGACCGCCTGAATTTCGGCCTCGCCGCCGAACGTGCCCGTGCCGAGGGTTTTGACGTCGAGATGGTCATTGTCGCCGATGACATCGCCCTGCCGGAGATCGACCAGCCGCGCGGCGTCGCCGGCACGCTGTTCGTCCACAAGATCGCCGGTCACCATGCCGAGGCGGGCGATGACCTTGCCACCGTCGCGCGCGCCGCCCGTGCCGCCGCCGCCGACATCGCCTCGCTCGGCGTCTCGCTCGCCTCCTGCTCCATTCCTGGCCAGCCGCATGAAGCGCGGCTGGGCGCGGAGGAGGGCGAGCTCGGCCTCGGCATTCACGGTGAGCCGGGTGTCGAGCGCATCGCGTTGCAGGGGGCCGAAGCCATCACCGCTCTGATGGCGGAGCGCCTTGCGGCGAAGCTCACGCCCGGTGCCGCCTATGCGCTGCTCATCAACAATCTCGGCGCCGTGCCGCCGCTGGAAATGAGCCTGATCGCCGATACGGTGCTGCGCTCGCCGCTGGGATCGCAGACGCGGCTGGTGATCGGCCCGGCGGCGCTGATGACCGCTCTCAACATGAACGGCTTCTCGCTCTCGCTGCTGCGCCTCGACGCCGCCCGCGAGCTGGCGCTGAGCACGGCGGTGGAACCGCTTGCCTGGCGCCCGGCGGTCGAGTGCGGCCCGGTGCGGGTCGTCCGCGCCCCGGCCGACCCGCGCGCGGCCACGCCGCCAGCCAGCGCCGATGCGGCCGCCGAGGCAGTGATCCGCACGGCCTGCGCGACGCTGATCGCGCTGGAGGAGGAACTGAACCGGCTCGATGCACGGGCGGGGGATGGCGACACCGGTTCCACCGTCGCCACCGGGGCGCGGGCGATCGAGGCCCGCCTTTCCACCCTGCCGCTCGCCGACCGAGCGGCGACGCTGCACGCCATTGGTGAGACGCTCGGCCAGGCCATGGGCGGATCGAGCGGCGTGCTGATGTCGATCTTCTTCACCGCCAGCGCCAAGGCGCTGCGCGAGAATGGGGATCTGCCCGCCGCGCTTCTTGCCGGGCTCGACCGCATGACCTTCTATGGCGGGGCGAGCCTCGGTGCGCGCACGCTGGTGGATTCGCTCGATCCCGCGCTCAAGGCGCTGGCCACAGCGGATGTCACCGAGGCGGCGCGGGCGGCCCATCAGGGCGCGGAGGCGACCAAGGCAATGACACGGGCCCGCGCCGGCCGCGCCTCCTATGTCGGGGCGCGTGATCTTGAGGGCTCGCCCGATCCTGGCGCGGTCGCCGTGGCGCGGGTGTTCGCAGCGCTAGCGGGTAGGGGCTAAGGGCGCGGCGGCGCGACGGGGAGGGGAGAGGATGCGGCTCGACGCCGGCGACATCGCCGAACTGATCGCGCGCTGCCATGCCGCGATTGACCGGCATGGCGACCATCTCGGCGTGCTCGACAGCGCCATCGGCGATGGCGACCACGGCGCCAATATGCGCCGGGGGCTCGAGGCCGTCTTCGCCGAGCGCGCGACCATCGCTGCCCTTCCTCTGCCGGCCGCGCTGGAGCGCATTGGGCTCGTTCTGGTGATGAGCATTGGCGGCGCCGCTGGTCCGCTCTACGGCACGCTGCTCATGGAGCTTGGGCGCGGCCTTGCCCCCGATGCCGACACGGACGCCTTCGCCGCGACGCTGGAACAGGCCATCGCCGCCGTGGCGCGCCGGGGCCGTGCCGGGCCCGGCGACAAGACGCTGCTCGACGTGCTCTATCCCGTGCAGGCGGAGATCATGCGGCATGCGGCGCCTGAGCGCATCGCGGCCTGCGCCCGGTCCGCCGCGCAGGCGACCGAGGCCATGCAGGCCCGGCGTGGGCGCGCGGCCTATCTTGGGGCGCGCTCGGTCGGCCATGAAGACCCCGGCGCCTCGAGCTGCGCGTTGCTGGCGGCCACGATTTGCGTCTATCTCGCGGAGCATCGCCCCTCATGAGCGAGACCGGCACCCCGACGCGCCCCGCCAATGTGGGCATCGTCATCGTTTCCCATTCGCCCTTGGTGGCGCGCGGCGCGGCCGACATGGTGCGCCAGATGGTCGGCGATTGCGTGCCGCTGGCGTGGACCGGAGGGAACGCGGAAGGGGGCCTCGGCACCCATGTCGCGGGCATCCAGGCGGCCATCGAAGCTGCGTGGTCGGAGGCGGGGGTCGCCATCTTCGTCGATCTCGGCGGGGCCGAGACCAATAGCGAGACGGCCGCCGAACTGCTCGGCGCCTCCCGCGCCGGGCGCATCGTGGTGTGCAACGCCCCGCTTGTGGAGGGCGCGGTGATCGCGGCGGCGGAAGCCTCCGGTGGCTCCAGCCTTGCCAAGGTCGTGGCGACGGCCGAGGAGCTGTCGCCCTGATGAGCGAACGTCACGCCCGCCTTCCGCGCGAACGCTCCGGCACGAGCTGGCAGACCGAGGTCGAGGTGACCCACGGCATCGGCCTGCATGCGCGCCCCTCGGTCACCTTCACCCGCCTCGCCAAGAGCTTTCCCTGCTCGATCGAGGTGGCGGTGGATGGCTCGGGCGAGTGGCTGAACGGCAAGAGCATCGTCAAGATCATGGGCGCGCGCATCCGGCGCGGGGCGCGGCTGCGCATCCGGGCGGATGGCTCGCGGGCCGAGGAAGCCATCGTCGCGCTCGGCGAACTGGTCCGGCGCAATTTCGACGAGGACCGCAAGCTGGGGCGGGTCGATGGCCGTGCCGGTTGAGCCGCGCCCGCGGGATCATCGCGGCACGCCGGCGTCGCCCGGTCGCGCGCGGGGGCCGGTGCATAGCGCGCGCCGTGCCGATGCCGCACTCGACGATCCCGTTTCCGGCGACCCCCGCGCCGTGCTCCGGCAGGCCGTGGCGGTGGCGGTGGACGATCTGCGCCGGCTGGCGGCCGAGGCCGCGCCCGACAGCGCGGGTATTCTCGACTTCCAGATCGAGATGCTGCTCGACGAGGAAATTCTCACCCCCGCTCTTGTTCGCATCGACGCGGGAGAGGGAGCTGTGCTGGCCTGGGCTGGCGCGATGACCGCCTATATCAATTCCTTCGTTCCCGATGACCGGGACGACGACGCCTTTGCCGCGCGTGTCGCCGACCTGACGGATCTGCGCCAGCGCGTGCTCGATGCGCTCGCCGGCCGGCCGATAGCGGATTTTCCGGCCGGGGCGATCTATGTCGGCGCGGACATGCCGCCGAGCGTCTTCCTCGCGCATGACTGGTCGGCCGGCGGGGGCATCGCGCTGGGCGCCGGAAGTGCGATCAGCCATGTCGCGCTGCTTGCCCGCGCTCGCGGCGTGCCCATGGTGGTCGGCCTCGGCGAGCTCGCGCTCGCGGATGGCGAGGGCGCCGTGATCGACGGCGATGAGGGGCTGCTGCGGCTCGCTCCGCCGGAGGTGGAGCCCGTCTCGCCAGTAATGGCTGCGCGGCTGACCGCCCCGCCTGTCGCACCGATGCCGACCGGGGGAACCTTCACGCTGGGCGTGAACATCAATTCGCTGGCGGATCTCGAGGCGTTCGATGTCGCGGCGGTGGATGGTGTCGGGCTCGTGCGCACCGAATTCCTGTTCCCGACAGCGGCCGATGCCTTGAACGAGGAGCGCCATGTCACGGCCTATGTGCAGATACTCGCCCGCCTCAAGGGGCGGCCGGTGACGGTGCGGATGCTCGACCTCGGCGGCGACAAGGCCCTCGCCGGCGTGGCGGAAGGCGGCGCGGCCTCGCTGCTCGGCCTGCGCGGCATCCGCCTCTTGCTCGCCTATCCCGAGCTTGCCCGCGTGCAGGCGCGGGCGCTGCTGCGGGCGGCCGCGCTGGGGCCGCTCAGCGTGCTCCTGCCGATGGTCACGCTGCCCGGTGAAGTCACCGCCATGGCGCAGATCTTCGCGGAGGAGGAGGCGCGGCTGGCCGCACGTGGCGTGTCCGTCGCTCGCCCGCCGCTCGGCATCATGGTCGAGGTGCCGGCCGCCGCGCTGACGCTCGACCTGTTCGGCGCCGCCGCGTTCTTTTCGGTGGGGACCAACGACCTGATGCAGTATCTCTCGGCGGCGGCGCGGGACAACCCGGCCGTCGCCCCGCTCACGGCCGGATCGGAGATCGCCTTGTTCCGCCTGCTGGATCAGGTCAGCGCGAGCGCCCGCGCGCTCGCCAAGCCGCTGTCGGTCTGTGGCGACCTCGCCGGAGAGCCGCAGGGCCTCGCGCGATTAATCGCGGCGGGTTTTCGCGACATCTCCGTCGCTCCCTCGCGGCTGGCAAGCGTGCGGGAGCTGTTGCGCGGCGCGGTCAATGCCGATGCCTGCGCTGGGGTAGCGCATGGCCCGTGAACCCAGCGACGAGGCGGTGATCGCCTACAAGACCCTGCTCGCAAGCCTGCTCGACAACCGCCCCTCCGGCACGCGGCAGCGGCTGGCGACGGCACTCGGCAAGCACCGCAGCTTCGTCACGCAGGTCACCAGCCCGACCTATGATACGCCGCTGCCCGCCCGCCATCTGCCGACGATCTTCCGCGTCTGCCATTTCAGCCCCGGCGAGCAGGAGCGCTTCCTCGCCGCCTATCAGGCCGCCCATCCCGGCCGGTTGCCGGAGCTCGGCGGGAGCGACAAACTGCGCCCGCTGACGCTGATGGCGCCGGACTTCGGCGACGAGAAGAAGAACCGTCAGTTCGACGACGCCATTGCCGAGCTGGTGCAGAAGATGGCCACGCTGATGAGCGGAGAGGAGTGACGTGAGCGCGCCCACCATCCTCCCCCGCATAGGCGCCGCGCCTCCTCGGAGGGCTGGCCGGTGAAGCGGGTCATGAACGCGCCCGACGCCTTTGTCGCCGAGGGCCTGTCCGGCTTCGTGCGCGCGCATTCCGGGCTGGTGATGTTCGGCGAGGGTGGCAAGTTCATCCGGCGGCGCGACCTCGCCTCGGCCAAGGTGGCGTTGATCGCCGGCGGCGGGGCAGGGCATGAGCCGCTGCATGCCGGCTTCATCGGCCGAGGGATGCTCGACGCCGCCTGCACCGGCCATGTCTTCACCTCGCCGACCCCGGACCAGATCGTCGCGGCGATGGACGCGACCGACACCGGCGCCGGCTGCCTGCTCTTGGTAAAGAACTATGACGGCGACGTGATGAATTTCGAGATGGCGGCGGAGATGGCGGCCGCCCGCCACGCCGTCGAGATGGTCGTGGTCGAGGACGACGCGGCGACCGGGCCGGCCGTGCGCAGCCGCGGGCGGCGGGGCGTGGCGGGCACCGTCATCGTCGAGAAGATACTCGGCGCCGCCGCCGAAGAGGGCGCAAGCCTGCCGGCATTGAAGGCGCTGGGCGATGACCTCAACACCCGCATTCGCTCCATGGGTGTCGCGCTGCGCGGCGTAACCGTGCCGAACAATGCGCGCGAGACCTTCTCGCTCGGACCGGACGAGATGGAGATCGGCGTCGGCATACATGGCGAGCCGGGGCTGGAGCGGATCGGCTTCGTCGCGGCCGACGAGATGATCCGCCTGCTCGGCGAGCGCGTGCTGGCCGAACTGCCGGCTCATCTTGTCGCGAGCCCGTTGCGGCCGCTTCTGCTGGTCAATGGCTTTGGCGGCACGCCGCCGATCGAGCTTTATCTCGCGCAGGGCATCGCGCATCGCTTCTTCGAGGCGCGTGGCATCGCGCCGGCGCGCAGCCTCACCGGCACCTTCGTCACCTCGCTCGACATGGCGGGCTTCTCGATCACGCTCGCTCTGCTCGATGAGGCGCAATTCGCGCTGTGGGGCGCCCCGGTGGCGACGGCCTGCTTTACCTGGTGAGGGCCCGGGCTCTCATTCGCCGCGTGGAAAGCGCTGCGAGTCTTCCAGAATGTTCAGGTCCATGTGGTTGCGCATATAGCGCTCGGACGCCTTTTGCAGCGGCTGGAAGTCCCAGGGGTAATAGGCCCCGTTGCGCAGCGCCGCGTAGACGACATGCCGGCGGGCCTGGCTCGCCCGCACATCCGCGTCGAAGCGGGCGAGATCCCAGCGCTCCCGCATCGCCGCCTGCAAGGTGGCGAGGACACCCGCACAGACCGGATCGGACGCGCGGTTGACCCGCTCCTGCGGGTCGTCGTCGAGATGGGTCAGGATCGGCGGGTCGAGGTCGCACAGGACGAGCTTCCACGGCCCGTCGCGCAGCGCCACGAGGGGCGCCTCGGAGCCCTCCGCGGCATATTCCATCGGCACAGGGGAGCGCGTTCCGCGCCCCTGTGCGAGCGGTACGAGGCTCTCGCCATCGGTCCACGGCATGACGCTGGAGAGGTCGATACCGGCCAGTTCCGCCAGCGTCGGCAGCACGTCGAGCGTCGAGACGGGGTGGTCGATGCGGCCGGCCGGCAGGCCCGGCGCGGCGACCATCAGCGGCACGCGCGCCGAGCCCTCGAAAAAGTTCATCTTGAACCACAGGCCACGCTCGCCGAGCATGTCGCCATGGTCGGAGACGAACAGGACCACCGTGTTCTCCGCCATGCGGCAGGTCTCGAGAATGGCCAGCAGCTCGCCGATTTTCTCGTCGATGTAGGAGATGTTGGCGAAATAGGCGCGGCGGGAGCGCCGGACATCCTCCGCCGTCACATGGCTCGCGGCATGGTCGCTCGCGCGCATCAGGCGTTGCGAATGCGGATCCTGCGCCTCGAACGGGATGGGCGGGACCACGGGATCGAGGGCCGGGCAATCCTCGTAGAGATCCCAGAAGCGTCGGCGTGCGACATAGGGATCATGCGGGTGGGTGAAGCTCACCGTGAGGCACCAGGGGCGGCCCTCGTGCCCACGCGCGAGATCATAGAGCTTTCGCCCGGCGTGGTAGGCGACCTCGTCGTCATACTCGAGCTGGTTGGTGATCTCCGCCACGCCCGCCCCGGTGACCGAGCCGAGGTTGTGGTACCACCAGTCGATGCGCTCGCCCGGCCGCGTATAGTCCGGCGTCCAGCCGAAATCGGCTGGGTAGATGTCGGTCGTTAGCCGCTCCTCGAAGCCGTGAAGCTGGTCGGGCCCGACGAAGTGCATCTTGCCGGACAGCGCGGTGTGATAGCCGGCGCGGCGCAGATGGTGGGCGAAGGTCGGGATGTCCGAGGTGAACTCGGCGGCGTTGTCATAGACGCGGGTGCGGCTTGGCAACTGGCCGGACATGAAGGAAGCCCGTGCCGGGGCGCAGAGCGGGCTCGCCGTGTAGCTGTTGGCGAAGCGAGCGGAACGGCCGGCGAGCGCGCGCAGATGCGGGGCGTGCAGGAAAGGGGCGGGGCCGTCGGGGAACAACGTCCCGTTCAGCTGGTCGACCATCAGGATGAGGATGTTAGGACGCGTCATCGCCGGCTCCGCCGTGACAGATAGGCGAACGGACACGCCGGGGCGCGCCCGTCCGCAGGTTTCAGGTGGCAGAGATCAGAGCCCGAGCGCGGCCTTCACGGCCGGCAGGCCCGGCTTGCCATCAAAGGTGGTGACACCGGCGAGCCACGGGCCGAGGACATCCGGCTGCGCCTTGAGCAGCGCCTTGGCGGCAGCGGTGGGCTCCAGCCCGTCGTCGAGGATCTTGCCCATCATGGTGTTTTCCATGGCGAGGTCGAATGTGAGGTTCCTGAACAGGGTCGCGGCGTTGGGGCACTGCGCCGACCAGCCGGTGCGGGCGAGGGTGCGCACATCCGCACCGCCAAAGTTCGGACCGAAATAGGCGTCGCCGCCGGAGAGATAGGTGATGGCGAAGGTCTCGTTCATCGGGTGCGGGGCCCAGGCGAGGAAGACGATCCAGTCCTTGCCATTCGAGGCCCGCTTCACCTGCGCCAGCATCGCCTGTTCGCCAGACTCCACCACCTTCCAGCCCTTCAGGCCGAAATCATTGGCGTCGACCATCTTCTGAATGTTGGCATTGGCCGGGGCGCCGGGCTCGATGCCGTAGATCTGGCTTCCGAACTTGTCGGCATTGGCGGCGAGATCCTTGAAGTCCTTGACGCCGGCGTCCGACACATAGCTCGGCACGGCGAGGGTGAACTTGGCGCCGGTGAGGTTGGTGCCGAGCACCTCCACCGCTTTCGCCTCGTTCAGCGCGTCGGTGAATTTCTGTTGGGCCGGCATCCAGTTGCCGAGGAAGACATCGACATTGCCGTTCTTCATCGACTCGTAGCCGATGGGCACGGAGAGCGTCTTCACGTCCTGAGCGTAGCCGAGGCCGGCGAGCACCACGCCGGCGAGGGCGTTGGTCGAGGTGATGTCCGTCCAGCCGGGATCGGACATGCGGACGGTCTTACAGCTGGGCGCATCGGCGGCCGAGGCGGCGCCGGCGGCGAAGAGGACAGAAAGGGCGCAGGCGGCCCTTGCGAAGCGATTCATCACGGAACCTCCAGAAAGGGTGAGACACACAATCGCAAGAGGCTGCCCGTCATCGGGTCTGTGGCCAGCTTGCCCCCACGGACATCAGACAGTTAAATGCTTGCCGCTGTGAAGCGGTGCATTTTCAATAGCTGACCCAATATAGGCTTATGGCTGAGCGCCTTCTCGATCTTGGCTGGATGCGGATATTCGAGGCGGTGGGACGGCGCGGCAGCCTGACCGCGGCGGCGAGTGAGCTCGGCCTGTCGCAGCCCGCGGTCAGCTACACGGTGCGGATGCTGGAGCAGCAGCTCGGCGCGGCGCTGCTGGAGCGCGGCCATCGCGGCAGCACGCTCACCGCGGCCGGCGACCGATTGCACCGCGCGGCGACCGCAGCTCTCGGCGAGATCGACGCATCGGCGCGTGCCATTCGCCGGATGAACCGCCAGCCGGTGGTGCGGCTGTTCACCGATTATGGCTTCGCCTCGTTCTGGATGATGCCGCGCGTGGCGCAGTTTCGCCGGGTGCGGCCGGATACCGAGGTGCACATCATCGCCTCGGCCGCCGCCGATCCCGGCACCGACGAGGCCGAGGATGTCGCCGTACTGTTCGGCACGCGAGCCGACTTCGGCGCCGGCGCGACGCAGCTTGTCGAGGAGCGGGTTTACCCCGTGTGCAGTCCTGGCTTTGCCGCGCGGAATGACCTGTCGGCGCAAGGGGTTGTGGCCGATGATCCGGCCAATGATCCTCGGCGCCTTGCCGGATTGCCGCTGCTGCATCTCGACAGCACGCCGCGCCCGCGCTGGTTCGGCTGGCACGACTGGTTCTCGGCCATGCGCGTGCCGCGCGAGCCTGGGTCGGGCGATCTCAGCCTCAACACCTATGGCCTCGTCGTGCAGGCCGCTATGGCGGACCAAGGTGTCGCGCTGGGGTGGGAGGGGTTGATCGACGGGGCGATTGCCGACGGCACGCTGGTCGCCGTCGGCCCACCCATCGTCCGGCCGGAGAGCGGCTACTGGCTGCGGCCCGGGCGCGAGCCCTCGGCGGCGGCGTGGGACTTGATCAACTGGATCATCGCCCAGCCGCGCTGAGGCATTTAGCGTGTTCTGATAAGGGGTTGGTAGTGGTGGGGCTGGCGCATGAGGACGAGATCCTTGCGGCGGACCACATTGGTCGGGTAGCGGCTGTCGAGATTGGTGGTGTCGACCATCGCCGCGGCAACGCCCGTTCCCTCGGCGATGATCGCCTCGCGGCGGGGGAACTCGAACGTGTCCGGGCCGAACACGCCGCTCTTTCCCTCATAGCCCCTGGCGGGATCGAAGACATTGGCGAAGGCGAAGAAAACGTTGTTTTCTCCGGCCCTTGCGCGGAAGTGGTGCCAATGGTGCGGGTCGGCGCCGGTCGGGATCGGGTAGCTCTGGGTGACTTTTGAGCCGGCATGGGCGCCGGTGAACGGGCCCCGGATCGCCGCCGGGCAGGCGATGAGGTCGCAGCCGCGCAAGGCCAGCACGCGGCCGGCTTCCGGGAAGCTGGCGTCGTGGCCGATGAGGAGTCCAATCCGGCCAATCTGTGTATCAAAAACGCTCCAGTCGTCCCCCGCGCTCGCCCAATTGCCGTCGGCCGCATCGAGGTGAAGTTTGCGGTGCGTGCCGATCAGCCCCTCGGGGCCGAGCAGCAGGGCGCTGTTGTAGAGCTGCCCGCCCGCCTCCTCGGCGAGGCCGACGACGAGATAGATGCCGAGCCGGCCCGCCAGCGTCTGAAGACGGGCGGTCGCGGGGCCGTTTACGGGCTGGGCGTTGGGCAGGTCGAAGCCGGTGAGGGCGCGTTCGGGGAACACGACCATCTCGGCCCCCTCGCTCCGGCGCGCCTCGGTGGCCAGCGCCTCGATCTGGGCGAGGTTGGCGGCGATGTCGGCGGAGGGCGTGAACTGCGCCACCGCGACGCGCGACTGACGGCCGGGCGGCAGAGGCCGGTGGCCGTAGAGGCCGAAGAAGTCGAGCGGGTTCCAGGCATAGGTGGTGGTGGGCAGCTCCATATAGAGCTCCGGCCGGCGCTGCTCGAACACCGGCTCGCCGAACATCTGGCGGGCGCGGGCACGCTCCAGGTCGATCTCTGTCACGGCCACGCCGTCGCCGCCGTCGATGACGGCCGCGAGCGTGCCGTCCGGCTCGATGACACAGCTGCCGCCGGAGAACTGCACGCCGCGCTCCAGCCCCCAGCGATTGCTCTCGATGAGGTAGCAGCCATTCTCCACCGCCCGGCTGATCCAGTAGGGCGCGGGCGTGCGTTCGGCGAGCCAGTTGGAGATGTGGCAGATGATGTCGGCCCCGCCCAGCGCGGCGAGGCGGGCGGTTTCGACGAAATGGATGTCCATGCAGATCAGGAGCGCGATGCGCCCGATCGGCGTGTCGAACACCTGATGGCCGAGATCGCCCGGCGCCGACCATTTGGGCTCGGAAATGTAGGGATGCGTCTTGCGGTGAGTGCCGACGACGCCCTCCGGCCCGATCAGCACGGCTGAATTGTAATAGAGCCCGGTCGCGGCATCGACCTCGGGCATGCCGATGACGATGTAGCAATCCTGCTGCTGGGCCAGCGCCGCGAAGCGCGCGGTGGTCGGGCCGGGGATGGTCTCGATGAAGGGCGCCACTTCCGCGCGGTCGAACCAGCAATAGCCGGTGGTGCCCATTTCCGGCGTCACGATGAGCTTGCCGCCCTCGCCGGCGGCCTCTGCGACCAGATCGAGAAGCCGCGTGATGTTGCGCTCCTTCTCGAACAGGGTCGGCTCGAACTGGACGGTGGCGACCTTCAGCGGGAGGGTCATCGCGGGACTCCGGGCAAAGGGGAGGTGTCCGGCGTCCCGCTGGTGCGGAACGCCGTGAGGGTACGAACGGAAGGGTGGGATGCGCCGTCCTGCCCGGCCCTTCGGCCGGATATGACGGCTGGCCGGCGCTCAGGGCGTCAGGTAGGACTTCAGGATCGAGGCGCCCATCGTGTATTTCGGGTCGACCATGTTGCCGAGCCGCACGCGCCCGCACTGGGTGAGCAGCATGTAGGCTTCCACCTCGTCGAAGCCGTAATCCGACGCCATCCAGCGGATGAGGTCGCGATAGGCCATGCGGGTGGCGTCTTCCATCGGGCGGGTGGAGCCGATGGACATGATGAAGTCCTCGGTCTCAAGGCGCGGCGTGTGGATGGTCCAGCCCTTGATGAGGTCGATCTGGAGGGTGGTGACGGTGGGGTGCTCCAGCGCGACGCCGCACAGCTCGCCATCGCCCTGCGTGGCGTGGCAGTCGCCGAGATAGAGCAGGCCGCCCTTGATGTTGACCGGCAGGTAGATCACCGCGCCGATGCCGACATCCGGCAGGTCCATGTTGCCGCCATAATAGTCCGGCTGCAGCGAGGTAATGGCCTCGATCTCCGGCGAGGTGCCGATGGTGCCGATGAAGGGCACATAGGGCAGGGTGATCTTGTCGCTCCACTTCGTGCCGGTCTCGGCATCGACATGCAGCTTCTTGACCTTGATCGGCAGCGGCGCGTTGAGCATCGCCGTGTCCTTGGTCGGCACGAGGCCGCCGAACTCCGGCATGATGAGCGTGGTGCCGCGAGGCTGCTCGCCGCGCGGAACGATGTTCTTGATGTAGACCGCGAGCGTGTCGCCCTTCTCCGCGCCATTGACGTAGATCGGGCCGTTCTGGGGGTTCAGATAGGGGAAGTTCAGGATGTCGAGCGGGTTGTCGGTCTCGTTCTTGATCGCGCCCTCGAAGGCGTCATGCGTCTCGGCTGAGACCACCGCGCCGGGGTCGACGGCGATCACCGGATCGACATAGGGGCCGTAGACGTAATGATACTTGCCCTGCACCTCTTCGGTGATGGCGTGGGTCGACCCCGCCTGGCCCTTGGCGAGGCCTTTGCGTGCCATGATGGACGTCTCTAGCCAGGACATTTGCTTTCTCCTTTTGGCTGTCTCGGTTCGGCAGGGGGCGTCAGACCGCCAGATGACGACGCATGGCCTCGCCATCGGCCAGGGCTTCGCGATCAAGCTCGGCGACGATGCGGCCCTTGTCCATGACGTAGCAACGCTGCGCCATGGCGCGGATCATGTCGATGTTCTGCTCCACCAGCATGATGGTGACGCCGGTGGCGCGGTTCAGCTCCACCATGATGCGGGCGATGTCCTGCACGATGTTGGGCTGGATGCCCTCGGACGGCTCGTCGAGCAGGATGAGGGAGGGATCGGCGATGAGCACGCGGCCAATGGCGAGCTGCTGCTGCTGGCCACCGGACATGGTGCCGGCGCGCTGGGCCCAGCGCTCGCGCAGGATGGGGAAGTAACCCAGCACGCGCTCTCGGTCCGCCGCTGTCACGCCCGCCTTGAGCATGGCGCCGACCGCGATGTTCTCAGCCACGGTGAGGCGCGGGAACACGTCGCGGCCCTGCGGCACATAGCCGACGCCGAGCCGGGCGCGCTTGTGGGCGGGCAGATGCTCGACCGCCTCGCCGCGATAGACGATGGAGCCCTCCATCGCGGGAACGAGGCCGATGAGGCTCTTCATCAGCGTCGATTTGCCGACGCCGTTGCGCCCGATCACCGCGACGATCTCGCCCTCGCGCACGGTGAGGTCGAGGCCCTGGAGCACCGGCTTGCCGCCATAGCCGGCGCGCAGGCCGAGGGTGGAGAGCAGCACTTCCTTACGCATGGGCGGCCTCCGGCGCATGACCGAGATAGATGGCGGCGACCCGCTCGTCGGCGACGATGGCGTCGATCGAGCCTTGAGCGAACACCTGGCCGAGATGCAGCACCGTGACCTTGTGGGCGACCTGGCGGACGAAGGCCATGTCGTGCTCGACCGCCAGCACCGTCATGCCCTCGGCGTTGAGGCGCTGGATCATCGCGCCGGTGGCGAAGGTCTCCTCCGGCGACATGCCGGCGGTTGGCTCGTCGAGCAGCAGCAGGCGCGGCTTGAGGCTGATCGCCATGCCGATCTCCAGCCACTGCTTCTGGCCGTGGCTGAGATTGCCGGCGAGCTGTTTTGCTTCCGCCGTGAGCTTGAGGAAATCGAGCAACCGGTCGATCTCGCCATGAAGTTCGGCGGGCGCGTAATGGTGCTGCATGGCGATTTCGAGGTTCTGCCACACGCTCAGCGCCTTGAAGATGCCGGGCACCTGGAACTTCACGCTCATGCCCCGGCGGATGCGCTGATAGGATTTCAGCGCCGTGATGTCCTCGCCGCCGAACAGGATCTGCCCGCTGCTCGGCTGGTGCTCGCCGAGGATGAGGCGGAACAGCGTGCTCTTGCCGGCGCCGTTGGGGCCGATGAGGCAGTGGATCTCGCCGGGCTCCAGCGCCAGATTGACGTTGTTGGTAACGTGCAGGCCGCCGAAATGCTTGTTGAGCGCGCGCGCTTCGATGAGGGCCATCAGACGCCTCCCCGCTTCGAGGTCAGCCGGCCGATCAGGGCGGCGGCAGAGAGGATCAGCCCGCGCGGGGCGAGGAGTACGGTGAGCACCAGCAGGATGCCCATCACCACCAGCGCGTACTGGCTGCCATGGATGGTGAGCGCCTGGAAGGCGGAGAGCACCACCAGCGTGCCGATCAGCGTCGCCGTGATGTCCGAGCGCCCGCCGACCGCGACCCAGACGATGGGCAAAGCGGCGGCCGTCATGCCCATGCTGGAGGGGGTGATGTACTGGCCCCAGCTCGTGTAGAGCACGCCCGACAGCCCCGCCAGCGCCGCGCCGATGACGAAGGCGCCGAGCTGGTACTTGCGGATGTCATAGCCGAGCATCTCGGCCCGTTCCGGGTTCTCGCGGATGGCGACCAGCACATTGCCGAAGCGCGAATTCACCAGAATGCGCAGAGCGAGATAGACCAGCACGAGCAGGCCGAGCACGACGTAATAGAGCTGCACGTCGGGGAACAGCACGATGTCGCCGCCCGGCCAGGGAAGGGTGAGCGGGGGCATGTTGCTCATGCCGTTGAAGCCGTTCAGCCGGGCGCTGCCGATCTTCCATTCCGGCCCGGCGGTCTGCGCCATGAAGCGTTCCAGCACCAGCGTCACCGACAGGGTGACGATGCCGAGGAACACGCCGGAGATGCGCCCGAAATAGAGGAAGTAGCCGAGCAGCACCGCGAACAGCGCGGCGATCGCGATGGCGAGCACCAGCGCCACCAGCGTGAAGCCATAGGCGGCGCCGAAATTGATGGTGAGGATGCCATAGCTGTAGCCGGCAATGCCGAAGAAGGCGGTCTGGCCGAAGGACAGCGCGCCGCCATAGCCCCAGATGAGGCTGAGGCCGAGCGCCATGAAGACCCAGGTGAAGAAGTAGACGGTATTGCCGACCGTGTAGCCGTCGCTGAACAGCGGGTAGCCGCAGGCGGCCAGAAGGACGACGAGGAAGCCGACCCAGAACCAGGGGCCGCGGCCCATGGTCTGCGGACCTTCCAGCCGGGCGAAGAAGCGGGCGAGAGCGTTCATGGGTGAGGGTTCCGAGGCTCAGGCGCGTTCGCGCAGCAGGAAGCCGGAAATGCCCTTGGGCAAGACCCGGATGACGACGATGACGGCGACCAGAAGGCCGATCTGGCCGAAGAGCTGGCCATAGAGCGAGGTCATGGTGGCCTTCACCACCGCCAGCACGGCGGCGGCCGGCGCGGTGCCGAGGAACACGTCGGCGCCGCCGACGACCACGGTCACGAAGGCTTCCATGATGAAGGTGGTGCCCATGGTCGGCACCAGCGTCATGGTCGGGGCGTAGAGCCCGCCCGTGAGCCCGGCGAGGCCCGCCCCGAGAGCGAAGGTGAGGCTGTAGACGCGCCGCGTATCGACGCCCAGCGCCGCCGCCATGTGCGGGACTTGGATGGTGGCGCGGGCCATGACGCCGAAGCGCGTCCAATTGAACAGCGCGTAGAGCCCGGCGAGCACCACCAGAGCCATCACGAACAGCACCAGCCGGTAGAGCGAGTAGGAATAGGCGCCCATCTGGAAGCTGCCGAAGGGCGTGCCCACGCCCGCCATGGTCGAGCCGAGGATAATCAGCGTGCCCTGCGTGGCGATGAGGCTGAGGCCCCAGGTCGCGACGATGGTGTCGAGCGGCCGGTCATAGAGATGCCGGATCACCAGCATCTCCACCAGCGCCCCGACCATCCCGGCGACCAGCGCGCCGCAGAGAATGGCGAGCGGCAGCGGCAGGCCGGCATGGGTGGCGGAGACGGTGACATAGGCCCCGCACATGATGAACTCGCCATGGGCGAGGTTGATGACGCCCATCATGCCGAAGATCACGGCGAGCCCGCAGGCGGACAGCACCAGAAAGGCGAAGGCATCGCCGAACTGGTAGAGGGCGGAGAAGGCGAGGGTTCCGAGATCCATGGGCGGGCAGGGCCTTCCATCCGTCAGGACGATGGGGAGGTGTGCCCCGGCGCGGAAGGGGGCCGCGCCGGGGCGAGTGACGGATGCCGCCGAAGGGGGAAGCGGCATCCGCAAGGGGTCAGCCCGCGATCAGGGCTTCGGCGGCGGGTTGGACGGGGTGTACTGCGCGCTCGGGTCGCTCTTGGTCAGGTCGCAGCCCGCCTCGCCCAGCCAATAGGGCTTGATGTCCTCCCAGACCTTCGGGAAGGAGATCGAGTGATCCGCACCCACCTTGGCGAGATAGATGGTGTGCGACATGTGCTGGCTCTTCGGGTCGAGGCAGACCTTGCCCTCCGGCGCGTCCATGCAGACATCGCCCTTGGCGATCTCCTTGCGCAGGTCGTCGCGCTTGGTGGACTTCGCCCGCTCCACCATCTGCTTGTAGAGATAGACCGCGAGGTAGGAGTTCTCGGCCTCCTGGTTCACATAGGGCTCGTTCGGGAACTTCGCCTTGAACTTGGCGAGGAACGCCTTGGAGGCCGGCGTGTCGATTTCCTCGATGTAGTTGGTGGTGACGTACATGTCCTTGAGCGATGGCGGCTTGAAGCGCTTGTGCTCATAGCCCTGGCCGACATTGACCGAGGAGGCCATCGGCAGGTTCACATTGGCGGAGGCGGCCTGCTCGTAATAAGAGGCCTGCGCCGTGCCGACCAGCAGCGTCACCACGAAATCCGGCTTCGCCTTCTGGATGTTCTGGATGTTCTGCGAGAACTGCGACACGCCGAGCGGGATGAAATCCTCGCCGACCATTTCGCCGCCATTCTCCTTGACGATGTTGCGCACCCATTCGGCGGAGATCTGTCCGAAATTATAGTCGGCGGCGAGCGTGTAGACCTTCTTGCCGTACTTCTCCATCATCCACGGGATGAGGGTGGAGAACTGCTGCTCGGGCACCGCGCCGGTCACGATCATGTTGGCGTCGCAGACGCCGCCTTCATACTGGTTGTTGTAGAAGGCGAGGCCGTCGAACTGGTTGACGATCGGCCGGTAGGCCTCGCGCGAGGCCGAGGAGAAGCCGGCGAACACCACGTCGACCTTGTCGCGCTGGAGCACGCGGCGCATGAACTCCTGATAGCGCGTATTGTCGGACTGGGTGTCGTAGATCACCAGTTCCAGCGGGCGCCCGTCGATGCCGCCGGCCTTGTTGATCTCTTCCGCCGCCAGCTGGATGGCGTGTACCTTGCCGATGGTCGCGGCGGCGAAATCGCCGGACTGGTCTTCCAGCACGCCAAGCTTGATGGGATCGGCCGCAAAGGCCGCCCCGGCGCCGAGCGCAAGCGTCCCCGTGAGGGCCGCGGCACGCAGCCCCCGCATCAGTCGTCCAGACATGTGGTCTTCTCCTCTGAAGGTTTATGTTCGGTCGGCGTGCCGCAAGGAAAGCTCTCCTGCCGGTGCCGTCCGGTCGGGCGTTGGCGCCCTGGTGGCGAGATAGGTCTCGCAATGCTCTTCCAGGCTCCGGCGCAGGCGCATGCTCTCGCGCCTGAGCCGGTCATAGGCGGCATCGTCGTCGATGCCGGCATCGGCCATCAGGGCGACGATTGCCTTGACGACCGAGCGCCGCCCGCGTCGGCGGCGCTCCATATCTTCCAGCCGCGCACTCATGTCGGTGCGCAGCAGGAACTGGTTGATCCCGAGGAACAGCGCCGTGTAGACAGCCGCCCCATGCACCGGCTTCCTCAGGAAGGCGGTGGCCCCGAGATTGATGAGGTTCTTCAGGCGGCTGGGCGCCTCGACGCCGACCAGCCCGATCACCGGCACGGGCGGCAGGCGCGAGGCCTCGCCCGGCTCGCCGGCGATGGCGATGTCAAGATCGCCGTCGATGAACAGGATGTCGCGCTCGGCATTCAGCCCGGCAAGGTCGATCTCCGTGCGCGTTTCGGTGACCGGGCGGTACTCTGCCGCCACGCCGAGCTTGGCGAGCGTGACGTCCAGCGCTTCCACCGCACTGCGGTTCGCGGTGGCGATGACCGCCCGACCGCCGTTGAAATTCTGAAGCAGTCGAGGAGACATCACCTTACCACTCTCAGATTGGGAGTACGGGACGCCATGGCGTAGCGTGGCGAGGACTGGATGAGATACGGATCGGGCCGCACCGGGGCGGACTCCTCGACGATCACATCGAAGCGCGCCTGCGCGGTGGAGCGGCCGATGCGCGGGGTCAGCCAGGCATGCAGCGTTTGCGGGTCGATCCAGACATCGCCCTGCGGCGCCTGAAGACGCTGGCGCGTCACCGCCTGCTTCACCGCCGCGACCTCGTCCGTGCCGGCGTCAGTGAGCGCGCGGGCGAGCAGCTTCACCGCGATATAGGAGGCTTCCGCATCCGCGGAGGTGGACGGCCCTTGCGGGAAGGCGGCGCGGTAGTCATGGGTGAAGGCGGTGTTGGCCGGGTTCGCCAGCGAGGAGAAATAGACGCTGGAGGACAGGTGACCATCCACCGCCCCGGCGCCGATCTCCTCAAGCTCGGGTTCGGAGAGGGTGCAGGAGGCAATCGGGATCTGCCGCGCCTGATCGATGCCGCGCGCCGCGCAGGCGGCACGGAACAGGCGGAAGAAGGCATAGGCACTGGTGCCGATCAGGTTGTTGAAGACGAAATCCGGCTTCGCCTCCAGAATGGCGTCGACCAGCTTCTCGAAGCTCGTATCGCCGACAGCGGCGTAACGCTCCGCCAGCACCTGCCCGCCGCGCGCGGTCATCGCCTCGCGGAAGATGCGGGTATTCTCCCACGCCCAGATATAGTTGGAGCCGACGCAGAAGGCGCGCGGGCCGACATGGCCGAGCATGTGATCGACCAGCGGCAGGACGTGTTGGTTGGGCGAGGCGCCGGTGTAAATGACGTTGCTGGAGCTCTCGAAGCCCTCATAATGCGAGGGATACCAGAGCAGCGCGTCATGCTTCTCGAAGCAGGGGATGACTTCCTTGCGGCTTGACGAGGTGTAGCAGCCGACGACATGGCGGATGCCGGATGCGGTGAGTTCCTGGCTGAGCTCGGCATAGCGGGCGAGGTCGCCGCCCGGGTTCACCACCACCGGCTCGAGGGTCACGTTCTCCGCCGCCGCGGCTTCCCGGAAGGCCAGCAGGGCGCCGTTCAGCATTGAGCGGGCCACCACGCTGTAGGGCCCGGTCGTGGAGAACATGACGCCGACGCGGTAGTGCTGACTGGCCATTCCCGTTCCAAACACAAAAAAGCCCGTCGGCAGGTCTGCCGCGGGCGTCGTTGCCGCCAGCCTGATGCGCATCTCGATGCACATTCGCTGGAAATGTCACTAATGGGTTGACGCTTTCATGAGCAGCCTCGCTCAGCGCCGTAAAAATAGGCTCGCGCGAAAAGCGGGCCGTGTCAAGCGGCCCTTACGCTTTTCATGCGGTAACCTTGGGTGGGTGGTGAGCGACGGACGAAAAATCCAGTCCGCTCAATCGACTGCGATGAGGTGGCGCACCACAGGCTTGTCCGCCTCGCGGTGGAAGGCGTGGATCGCCGCCTGCACCTCCGCATCCGCATGGGACACGCGATGGTGCTGGCGCAGGTGCTCGGCCCAGGATTCGACCATGAACCATTCGGTGACGAGGGTCGGATCCGCCGCATCCTCCATCACGCCCCAAGTATAGGCGCCGTCGCGGCGACGGGCGTCGGCGAGGCGCCGGAGCGCGGTGAGGAAGGCGGAACGGTCCTTAGAATCAATGCGATACTCGATCTGGACGAGCACCGGGCCACGGTCGCCGGGCACGGGTTCGGCGAGGATCGGCTCCGGCCAGTGGTTGGACGGCGCGAGGTCCGCCTCGCCTTTGGGCAGGCCGATGTGGTGGACGATCAGGCCAGTGAGGGTAAGTCCCGCCGCCGAGACCAGCAGCGTGCCGGCGAGCCCGAGCTCCTGCGCGATGAACCCCCAGCCAAGGCTGCCGCCGGCCATCGCGCCGTTGAACACGGTGAGGTAGACCGCGAGCGCCCGGCCGCGCACCCAGTTCGGCAGGATCGCCTGCGCGGTGGCATTGAGCGTCGTCAGCGCGACGATCCAGGCGGCGCCCATCAGCATGAGGATGACCAGCGCCAACGCCTTCGGCGGGCCGGCCGCCAGCGCGGCGGAGGCCGTCGCCGTGGCGATGGCGGCGGCGAGCATCAGCCTGTCCGCGCTCAGCCGGTCGCGCAGGCGCGGCAGCAGCAGCGCGCCGATAATGGCGCCGACGCCGACCGAGCCGAGCAGGATGCCGTAGAACGCCGCGTCGCCTTTGAGGATCTCCCGCGTCACCAGCGGCAGCAGCGCCCAGACCGCGCTGGCGAAGGCGAAGAACACCGCCGCGCGCAGCAGCACGACATGCAGTTCGCGGCTGGAGCGGGCATAGCGCAGCCCGGCGCGGAAGGCGCCGCCGAAACGCTCGCTCAGCTCGTCCTGCGTGGCCGCCGGGCGCTTCCACCACAGCAGCGCCGAAACCACGATGAAGTAGCTCGCGACATCCGCGCCATAGGTCACGGCCGCGCCGAAGGCGGCGAGCAGCAGGCCGCCCACCGCCGGGCCGATGGAGCGGGCGATGTTGATGCCGAGCGAGTTGAGCGCCACCGCGCTCTTGAGTTCGCCGCGCGGCACCAGCTCGGGCACGATGGACTGCCAGGTCGGCCCCATCAGCGCCGCGCCGATGCCGCCGACGAAGGTGAGCATGATGAGCGCCGAGACGGTGACGAGCCCGGAGGCCGAGAGCAACATCAAGGTCGCGCTCACCGCGCCGAGCAGGATCTGGATGAAGATCAGGAACTTGCGGCGGTCGAGAATATCCGACAGCACGCCGGCCGGGATCGCCAGCAGGAAGATCGGCAGCATGCCGGCGGCCTGCACCGCGGCGACGGCGGTCGGCGATGCCGAGAGGTCGGTAACCAGCCAGGCGCTCGCCACGTCGCGCATGAAGGTGCCGGTGTTGCCGAGCACGGTCGCCGCCCACAGCACGGCGAAGACCGGCCGGCGCAGCGGGGCGAAGCTGCCGGGGGAGGGCGTGGCGGCGGGCGCGGCGGCGTGGGGCGGCTGGCCCGTCTCTGGCTGGCGCATGTCGGTTCCTTCGCGGTTCAGACGGCCCAGCAGGCGCAGCCGAGCGCGCCCCAGAAGCTGCCGGCATCGCCCGCCGGCACGCTGCTGCCCCAGGCGGCCGCATGATTGTGGCCGTGCACGCCGCAGTCCTTGGCGCAGCCGCACAGCCGTGCGAACCGGCTACCCGGCTTGCTGGCCTGCGCCCGCTGCTGGTAGCCGCCAAAGGTCCGCACCGGCGACCAGTCGGGCATGGCCGGCGGCAGGTCGGGGGCGAGGTCGGCGAAATCCCCATTGCCATGGACCGGGCGGCCGCCGAGCAGGGTCAGCGCTGCGGTGATGTCCATGATCGCGTCATCCGGCACGGTGAAGTAATCGGCATTGAGCACGACGAGGTCGGCGAGTTGGCCCGGCGCGATCTGCCCCTTCTTGCCCGGCTCGTTGGAGAACCAGGTGTTCGCTTCCGTCCACAGCCGCAACGCGGTTTCGCGGTCGAGGCGGTTGGACGCGGGATAGAGCGCGAGCCCGCCCAGCGTGCGGCCGGTCACCAGCCAGGACAGCGACACCCACGGGTTGTAGGAGGCAACGCGCGTGGCGTCGGTGCCGGCGCCGACCGGCACGCCCATATCGAGCATGCGGCGGATCGGCGGCGTGCGCTCGGCGGCCTTGTGGCCATAGCGCTCGGTGAAATACTCGCCCTGAAACGCCATGCGGTGCTGCACGGCGATGCCGCCGCCAAGCGCGGCGATGCGTTCGATGTTGCGGTCGGTAATGGTCTCGGCGTGGTCGAAGAACCAGTGGATGCCGTCGAGCGGGATGTCGCGATTGACCGTCTCGAACACGTCGAGCGCGCGGGAGATGGTCTCGTTATAGGTGGCGTGCAGGCGCCACGGCCAGTGGTTCTCGGCCAGGAGGCGGATGACCGGTTCGAGATCGCCTTCCATGGAGGGCGGCATGTCCGGCCGTTCGACGCGGAAATCCTCGAAATCGGCGGCGGAATAGACCAGCATCTCGCCGGCGCCATTGGCGCGGTAGAGGTCGTCGCCCTGGCCAGGCGTGACCTGCGCCGACCAGCGGGTGAAGTCCGCCAGCTCCTCTTTCGGTTTCTGCGTGAACAGGTTGTAGGCGATGCGCACGGTGAGGTCACCCTCGCGGTGCAGTTCCTCGATGATCGCGTAATCGTCCGGGTAATTCTGGAAGCCGCCGCCAGCGTCGATCACGCCGGTGACGCCCAGCCGGTTCACCTCGCGCATGAAGTGGCGGGTCGAGTTCTTCTGGTAGTCGGGCGGCAGCTTCGGGCCTTTGGCCAGCGTGGAATAGAGGATGGTGGCGTTGGGCTGGGCGAGCAGCAGCCCGGTTGGGTTGCCGCGCGCGTCGCGCACGATCTCGCCGCCCGGCGGGTTCGGCGTGTCCTTGGTGTAGCCGACCACGCGCAGCGCCGCGGCGTTCAGCAAGGCGCGGTCATAGAGGTGGAGGATGAACACCGGCGTGTCCGGAGCGACCGCGTTGATTTCCTCGATGGTCGGCAGGCGCTTTTCGGCGAACTGATGCTCGGTGAAGCCGCCGACCACGCGCACCCATTGCGGGGCAGGGGTGTTGTCGACCTGACGCTTCAGCATCTCCATGGCATGGGTGAGCGAGCGCACCCCGTCCCAGCGCAGCTCCATATTGTAGTTCAGCCCGCCACGGATGATGTGCATGTGGCTGTCGATCAGGCCGGGAATGACGCGCCGCCCGCCGGCATCGATGGTCTGCGTCATGGGGCCGGCGAGTGCCATCACCTCCGCCACGCTGCCGGCGAGCAGCACCTTGCCGTCCTTCACGGCCACGGCCTGCGCTTGCGGGTTCGCACGGTCGAGCGTCGTCACGCGGGCGTTGATGAGCACGAGGTCGGCGGTGCCGGGCGCATGGCTGGGCGCATTCATGGCTGTCGTCTCCGCATGGGTGGGGCGCGGCAGGCCGGCGGCGAGGGCACCGGCGATGAAGGCGCGGCGGCTGGGCGTTCCGGCCATGGGAGGTCAGCTCCGGTGCGCGGCATCGTCGTCGGCGTCCCTCATGCGGCCCGGCAGGCGGCCGAGCACATGGTTCGAGCAATCGGCAAGGCCGATGGCCGTCTTCAGCCCGTCGCCCTTCCACAGATGGCGGGCCACCGGCACGATCTGCTCGCCGATGAGGATGCCGAGCAGCCCGATGAGCGCCACGACGGGCGGGGCCGGCGAGCGCACATTCACGAGGCTGTAGACGATGCCGACAAGCACCCCGGCGGCGAGGGAGGCGAGATAGAGCTTCATCGGCGGATGTCCCGGTGCCGGGAAGAGAAAAGCCGGCGCGTGTCGCGCGCCGGCAGGTGCCCGGAGGATCAATGGCCCTCGGAAGCGCCGAACATCGTCTTGGCGTAGATGATGCCGAGGCCATAGGCGCCGCCATATTTCTTGGCGATGCCGGTGGTCAGCTCATAGGTCTCGGTGCGCGCCCAGTCGCGCTGGAGTTCGAGCAGATATTGCAGCGAGGTCATCGGCCGCACGCCGGCATGGATCATCCGCTCCATGGCGCGCTCATGCGCCTCGTCGGAGACGTCGCCGCAGGCATCGGCGATGACATAGACCTCGAAGCCCTGATGCAGCGCCGAGAGCGCCGGGCCGACGATGCAGACGCTGGTCCACAGGCCCGCGAGCACGATGCGGCCCTTGCCGATGCGGTTCACCTCGTCGATGACGGCGGCGTCTTCCCAGGTGTTCATCGAGGTGCGGTCGAACAGCTTCTGGCCGGGGAAGGCCTCGGTGATCTCGCTGAACATCGGGCCGGAGAAGCTTTTCTCGGCGACCGTGGTGAGGATGGTCGGCACCTTGAAGCCGGCGGCAGCGTGGGAGATCAGCGCCGCATTGTTGCGCAGGGTGACGGCGTCGATCGACTTGGTGGCGAAGGACATTTGCGACTGGAAGTCGATCATCACCAGCACATGATTGGTCGCGTCGATCAGGGCCTTGCCGGGGGTGGGGGTTGCGGTGGGCATGGGACTCGTCCTCGGATCCTCGTGGCGACAGCGGACCGTAGAAGTCGAGACGCGGTGGCAACAATTGTCCGGGGGAGGGGGGAGCCTAGCGCCTGAGGATAGGCCGACCGCACGCTCTCAGCTCATGCACGAGGTGAGCAGGGCGAGCAGGCGCTCGGGCTCCAGCGGCTTCGGCAGATAGCCGAGCGCGCCATATTGCAGGGCGCGCGCCTCGGTCGGCGCGTCCGGCGAGCCGACCATCACGATGACGGGCACCGGCAGGCCCCGCCCACGCAGCGTGTGCAAGAGGCCGAGCGCGGTCATGCCGGGCAGCCGCATCTCGCTGAGAATGGCGCGGATCTCCGCGATCCACGGGCAGGCGAGCAGATCGGCGGGGGTGGCGAAGGTGCAGGCGGCAAAGCCCAGCGCGTCAACGAGATCGGCAATGGCCGCCCGATGCGCCGGGCTGGTGTCCAGGATGGCGACGAGATCGCGCTGCCTTTCGCTGCCGGGCCTCGTGTCCGCCATCTGTCTCGCGGCTCCCCGCGGCGGACGACACGCCGCCGGGTACCAGCATCAGGCGCGTGAACGCGCGCCGCAACTATACGCCGGGGTAGTGGTCTACGCCTTCGCGGTATCGCGGCCGGTATCCTCGGCCAGCCGGTCGGCGATGCGCACCAGCTCGATCAGCGAGCGGGCCTTGAGCTTCTGCATGATCTGGGCGCGGTGGACCTTTACCGTCACCTCGCTGAGATTGAGGCCGAAGGCGATCTGCTTGTTCATCTGCCCGCTGGCGACGAGCGGCAGGATTTCCCGCTCACGCGGCGTCATGGCGCTGTAGCGGCGGCGCAGATCCGCCAGCGTGGCGTCCTTGTCGCGGCGGGCGCGGTCGAGCTCGATGCCCTGATGCACGGCGTCGAGCAGATCCTGGTCGCGGAACGGCTTCATCAGGAACTCGATGGCCCCCGCTTTCATCGCCGCGACCGACATCGGCACGTCGCCATGGCCGGTGATGAAGATCACCGGCGTGGCGATCTGCCGGCGGCGCAGCTCGCGCTGGAATTCCAGCCCGCTGGAACCGCGCAGGCGCACGTCCAGCACCAGGCAGCTCGGGCGCTCGGGCTTCTCGGCGTCCAGAAAGGCCTGCGGGGACTGGAAGGTCGCCACCTCATAGCCTTCCGAGGCCAGAAGGCTCTCGAGGGAGGCGAGCACGTAGCGGTCGTCATCCACCACATAGACCATCGACCGGGTCATTTCCCGACCTCCTATGCGTTGTCATGTGCCGGCAGGATGGCCGATGGCAGCGAGAATTGAAAGACGGCGCCTGTCGTTCCGCCCGGCGGCGTGGGTGCCGCCCACAGCCGGCCGCCATGCGCCTCGACCACGGCGCGGCAGAACATCAGCCCCATGCCCATGCCGCCCGCCTTGGTGGAAACGAAGGGGTCGAACAGGGTCTGCGCCACCTCGGGCGCGATGCCCGGCCCATTGTCCTCGACGCTGACCAGAACCTCGTCCGGGTCGCGGTGGCAGGTGCGGACCACGACCTGGCGCGGCCATGTCCCGCTGCCGCGCAGCGCGTCCATGGCGTTCTCGATCAGGTTGCGCAGCACCTGCCCGAGCTGCACCGCATTGCCGATGACCGGCGGCAGGTCGTCCGCCAGGACCGCGCGGATCTCGATGAATTCATGCGTCGATTCCGAGCGGGCGACCTCCACCGCGGCCGCGACGAGGCCGTTGAGGTCCAGCTCGGTGCGTTCCTGCAGCTCCTTGGTGAACATGGAGCGGATGCCGGTGACGATGCTGCTGGCGCGGTGGCCGTCCTCGACGATGTGGCGCAGCGCCGCCTCCGCCCGGTCGAGGCGCGGCTCGCTCTTGACCAGCCAGCGCAGACCGGCATTGGCGTTGGTGATCATGCTGGTGAGCGGCTGGTTGATCTCATGGGCGATGGAGGCCGACAGCGCCTCCATGGCGGTGAGCCGGCTGCGCCGCAGGCGCCGCTCGGCGGCGATGGTCCGGGCCAGCCGGCCATAGACCTGCGTGCTCTCCACCAGCAGGACGAGGAGCACGATGGACGCGGCGAGGAGCCCGTAGAGCCGCCCGGCCCACCAGCCGACGCCGAGGCGCACGCCGCCACCGAGGAAGGAGATCAGCAGCAGCTCGACCGCCAGCGAGAACATCACCAGCGCCACCCAGATGTCGAGCTGGCTCTGGCGGCGGGCCAGCAGCAGGGCGATGACGAGCAGATAGAGGCTGAGGGCGGCGATCGGCACGATCTGCCAGAGGGTCGCGACGTTGCGGCTATCCCGCATGAAGAGCGGCAGCGCCTCGCTCCCCCCGATGATCGCCGCCAGCAACAGCGCGGCGCCGCCGAGGACGAGGGCCAGGCTGAGGGCGATATGGTGGCCGGTGGCGGTGCTGGCCCGCGTCGCCCGTGGGGCCAGCGCGTAGGCCAGCACAAACAGCGGAAAGCCGATCCGGCGCAGCGCGGCGATGGCAGCCGTGGTCTGCAGGCCCATGTCGATGCCGTAAGCCGTGAACACGCCGGGAAAGGAGATCGCCCAGGCCGGCACCAGCACCGCCGAGAACAGATAGCCCGAGGCAAGACAGAGCAGCGCCGGCGAACGGCGCAGGCTGTAGAGCGCGAACAGCAGCGCGGCGGTGATGAGTTCGAGCAGCAGGATCGCCGCCGCATAGGCGGGCAGCAGCATTTCGGTGTGATAGGTCGGCAGGCGCGCGAAGGGCATGGTGAGCGCGAAGCTGGCGACGATCAGCAGCGACAGCGCCACCGCCACGCCGATCCAGGTGCCCTTTGCCAGCGAGGTGACGAGCGGCGACTGCACCGCCGCGCCGAGCGCGCTCTCATCCTTGTTCGGCACCGGGCCCCCGTCATCTCCGCCGCGCCGTTCGTCAACCGAGCAACAGGCGCGGGCGCCAGCCTAACATGCCGCCGCCGGCAGCGCCGCTTTCGCTGTGGGAGAGATGAGGAAAGCACCCATGTTTCCTACCCATACTCTATCAAATCAGCCATACCAATACGGCATTGGTTCATGCCAAATCGTACATTTTAATGTACTTATCGGTCTATGGCGGCGGGTTTAAGCCTGAGAGGTTGACTAAAGGTTCAACCAATATATAACCAAATAAAAATCGGTATGGTTCGATCCAGCCGGCGGGCCGCGAACGGTCCGGCAAGATCACGGCGCGTCCAGCGCCTCGGGAGGAAGCCAATGACCATCACTTTCGATCGTCGTCAGATTCTCGTCGGCGCGGGCGCCCTTGCGGCGCTGGGGCCAAGCCTCGCGCTCCCGCGCGCCCAGGCCGCCGACGGTTTCCCCGCCAAGAACATGCAGGTGCTGATCCCGACCGGGGAGGGCGGCGGCGTCGATCAGGCGGCACGCGCCTTCAACCGCATCTGGAGCAAATATCTCGGCGCCAATTTCGAGTATTCCTACTTTCCGGGCGCCTCCGGGCAAGTGGGGTACGAGGTGTTCGTCGCCAAGCGCGAGCCGGATGCTTACAATATTCTCTTCGGGAATATCGGACCGGAAATGATCATGTACGCGACCCAGAAGGTCAAGTACAAGTACCCGGAAGATTTCACCTATATCGGCAGCATGGATGTCGATGATTCGGTGATTTGGGTTGCTGGCAACAGCAAGTTCAAGACCATTGGCGATCTGGTCGAGGAGGGCAAGAAGCGCGAGATCACCCTTTCCACCAGCCGCCTGCCGCACCCGTCCACCATCGGCGCGCTGGCGCTGGCGGAGGCCACCGGCATGAAGGTGCGCATGATCCCCTATGGCGGCGGCGGACCGGCCCGCTCGGCGGCGATCACCGGCGAGGTGGATGGCTGCGCGACCTTCCTGTCCTCCTCGCTCGGGCTCGGCGATCAGGCGCGCTTCCTCACCGTGTTCAACGAGACCAACCGGACGCCGGAGCTGACCAATAATGCCCCGCCGGTGAACCAGGCGCTCGGCACCAAGATTCCCCCGCTCTCCGGCCAGCGCGCCATCGCCATCCACACCAAGGCGGTCGAGGCCTATCCCGACCGGGTGAAGAAGCTCTCCGACACCTTCAAGCAGGTCTTCGCCGATCCCGACTACAAGACGGTCGCCGAAAAGGCCGGCACGCCCTGGGAGTTCATCCAATACGGCGACGCGGCCTCCTGCCAGGAATCGGCCAAGGAGTTCGTGGAACTCGCCGAGCGCTTCCGCCCGCTGCTCACCGCCTCGAAGGGCTGAGCCGGCGCGCGCCGCGTGCGGGGGCCTTGCGGCCCCGTGGCCGCATTGCTGCGGCGTCCTGCCCGGCGGGTCCGGGCTTTTTCCGCATCACCGCGCAGGACATCGCCATGCATGAGAACCGTGACGGCAAGGTCGCGACCGGTGCCGACTGGATCATCCCCGGCCTCGGCGCCGCCTTTGCCACCTATTACCTCTATTCGATCAAGGATCTCGACTGGGAGGCCAAGGTCTCCGGCGTGTTCTGCGCCGTGGTGCTGTTCCTGCTTATCGGTATCTTCACCCTGCGCACGCTGATCGGGCTGGCGCGCGGCACGCATTATGTCGAGTGGCGCAGCCTGTGGGAGACGCGCCAGCTCGCCATCATCCGTGGCGCCCTGTTCGCCCTGACCGTTGCTTCGGTGGCGATCATCCCCTGGGCGGGCTTCACCATCTCCACCTTCCTGTTCCTGTTCTTCGCCTTCCTCTGGCTGCAGCGCATGAGCGCGCGCAATGCCGCGATTACCGCCGGCGCGCTCGCGCTCGGCGGCTACATCCTCTTCATCCTGATCCTGCGCACCGCGTTTCCGACCGGCCCCTTCGAGCGCCTTGTCGCGGCGCTGACCGGCCTGTGAGCCGCCCGAGGGGGCCGTCATGAATCTCAGCTTCAGCCTGCTCGCCGACCAGTTCCTGCTGAATTTCAGCTATCTCTGGCTGATCGTCATCGCGACGACCATCGGCATCATCATCGGCGCCATGCCGGGCTTCGGCTCGGCCAACACCATCATCATGCTGCTGCCCTTCACCCTGGCGGTGGATGTGGACGTCGCGATGATCTTCATGGTGTCGCTGTTCGTCGCCTCGCATATGGGCGGCGGCATCACCTCGATCCTGCTCAACATTCCCGGCAATGGCGGATCGGCGGCGACCTGCCTCGACGGCTATCCCATGGCCAAGAAGGGGCTCGGCCAGCAGGCGCTGGTGCTCTCCTTCGTCGCCTCGACGGTGGGCGGCATGGTCACCGCGCTGCTGTCGATCTTCCTGCTGCCCTACATCGCGCGCCTCGCCTACTACATGCACAGCGTCGAGATGGTGGTGATCCTCCTGTTCGGCATCACGCTGATCGCCTCGGTCGCCTCGGACAACATGCTGAAGGGCCTGATCGCCGGCTTCCTCGGCCTGCTGATCGGCGCCATTGGCGCGGATCACATCTACTCCACGCCGCGCGGCACCTTCGGCTTCATCGAGCTCTATGACGGCGTGCCGCTGATCGCGGTGCTGATCGGCGTCTTCGCCATCTCCGAGGCGCTGATCATGATGGAGCAGAGCTCCGTGCTCAGCGAAACCGGCATGCAGATGATGAAGCAGTCGGGCTGGAAGGAGACCTGGGAAGGCGTGGTCATGTCGTTCCAGCGCACCTGGCACATGATCTGGACCGGCATCATCGGCCTCATCATCGGCATCGTGCCGGGCGCGGGCGCCTCCATCGCGGCCTTCGTCGCCTATCAGCAGTCGCGGCTTTATTCCAAGACGCCGGAGAAATACGGCACCGGCATTCCCGAGGGCGTCATCGCCCCGGAATCGGCGAATAATGGCTGCGCCTCGGGCGACCTCATCCCGCTGCTTGTCATCGGCGTGCCCGGCGGCACGACGGCGGCGGTGATGCTGATCGTGATGACCTATCACGGCGTGCAACTCGGGCCGCGCCTGTTCATCCAGAACCCCGGCCTCGGCTATGGCGTGTTCATCACCATGCTGGTCGCCTATGCGGTGATGCTGTTCACCACCCTGCCGCTGACCCGCTGGGTCTCCAAGCTGGTGATGATCCCGACCCCGGTGCTGGCGCCGATCATCATCGCCTTCACCCTCGTCGGCGCCTTCGCCCCGCGCGCCTATATGTTCGACCTGTGGCTCACGCTGCTATTCGGCGCCGTCGGCTATGTCTGCCGCAAGACCGGCTTCAACGTCGTCGCGCTGCTGATCGGCGTGATCCTCGGGCCGATGCTGGAGGCCAACGTGATGCGGGCGCTGCGCATCAGCGGCAACGACCCGTGGGTGTTCTTCTCCTCGCCGGTCGGCAACATCCTGTGGGCGGCGCTCGCCATCTCCCTCGCCATCCCCTCCATCGTGCAGTGGCGGCGCAACCGCGCCACCCGCATCGCCGCCGCGTGAGGGCCGGCCGATGACCGTGCGCATGCCCGCGACGCCGCTTGCCAGCGCCAATATCCGCCCTCTCGCCCGGCTCGACCTGCCGGGCGGGGGCGAGGTGACGATCAAGGATGGCTACGCCTTCATCGGCCACATGTCGCCGCCCGATGGCACGACCATTCTCGACATACGCGACCCCTCCGCGCCGCGCATCGTCGCCCGGCTGGCGCCGCCGGACCCGTTCTCCCACACCCATAAGGTGAAGGTGGCGGGCGATCTGATGATCACCAATGTCGAGCGGCAGCGCCGGCATTTCTACCGCAAGGGTGAACGGCTGGAGGCCGCCGCGGCGGAGCTGGCGGCCCGCCTCGGCCACGCGCCCTCGGAAGCGGAGCTGGCGGCCGCGCTGGGCGTGGCGCCGGCCGACATGCCGGAGCTGCGCGCCGGGCTCGCGCGCGGCTATGAGGCCGGCGGCTTCCGCGTGTGGGACATCGCCGACCCCGCCGAACCGCGCCTGCTCGCCTCTGTGAAGACCGGCGGCATCGGCGTCCACCGCTTCGACATGGACGAGCGCTACGCCTACATTTCCACGGAGATGGAGGGTTATGTCGGCAACATTCTCGTCATCTACGACCTTGCCGATCCCACCCGCCCGCGTGAGGTCTCCCGCTGGCACATGCCCGGCCAGCATGTCGCGGCGGGCGAGACGCCCAGCTGGCCCGGCCAGCGCCACCGCCTGCACCACGCGCTGCGCGTCGGCGACATAATGTGGGCGTCGTGCTGGTATGCCGGCGCTTTCACCATCGACGTGTCCGACATCACGCGGCCGCGCACGCTGGGCAGTTACAATTACCACCCGCCCTTTCCCGAGCCGACGCACACGCTGTTCCGTCTCGCCGCGCCGATCGCCGGGCGGGACATCGCGCTGATGATCGACGAGGAGCATGATCATACCCCCGGCCAGCCGCATGCCTTCCTCTGGGTGATGGATGCGTCCGACCCCGCGGCGCTTCAGCCGATCTCGACCTTCCACGTGGCGGAAAGCGCTTCGCCCTATGCGCGGGCCGGCGGGCGCTTCGGCGCGCACCAGTTCCAGGAGCGGCAGGTCGGCAGTCTCGTCTTTGCGAGCTGGTTTGCCGGCGGGCTGCGGGTGATCGACCTCGCCAATCCCGAAGAGCCACGCGAGGCCGGCCATTTCATCCCCGCGCCGGCGGCCGGTCACAAGGCGCCGCAGAGCAACGACGTCGATGTCGATCCGCGCGGCATTGTCGCCCTGCTCGACCGCGACCGGGGGCTCGACCTTCTCGCCTTCGAGGACTGAGCGCCATGTGCACGGACTGTTTCGACGAGGATGAGGACGATAGCGGGATCGCGCCGGAGGAGATCACCCGCCTCGCCCGCCATATCGAGGCAGAGATGAGCGGGCCACCGCTGACGCCCCGCATCTGGGCGGTCTATCTCGGAGAGGCAAGCGGCGCGCTGGACTGGAAGAGCCTCGAGCGCATCGGTCGCGCCCTGGAAGGCGCCCGGCTGGTTGCGGCGATTGCCCATATGCCACGCCCGACCGAAGGTCGCGGGCGGTGAGAACGCTGGCCTCCCGATGCGCAGCCTCTGAGCGACGTCGTCCCTCAAGCGCTCCGTTACGGGAGGTGACAGTACGTATCTGATGGTATCCAATAACGGCGCAACGTTGCGACGCGCAGCGTCGTGCCAAGGGGCCGTGGGGGATTGAGAGTGTCGCGTCGGCAGCCGGCCGGCGGGCCGCTGTCCTGTCCGTAAGTGCCCCGAGCGGAGGGGAGCGGCGGGGTGGCCTATCGGAACGCGGGTTTGCGAATGCGCGGGCGCGGCGCGTTTGCGAGCGGTGTGTCGGCGCTGGCGCTTTTCATGGCCGGTGGGCTGGAGCCCGCGTGGGGCCAAAGTTGGTCGAATTACGACGCCTACACCCAATCCTACACCATCAATTACGCGCCGGGCTCCGGGGTCAGTGACGGCGCGTTGCGCGTCAATGTCGAGGTTGCCGGCAATCCGCTGACCGTTCAGCTCGATACCGGCTCGCGGGGCTTCTGGATCAACCAGCGTTATGCGCCGGCGGACGTGACCTCCGGCGTGCCCGGCTACATCTTCTATTGGAGCAGCGGCATCGCCCATAAAGGCTATTGGGCGCCGCTGGAGGTGACCTTTACCGATGCGGTGGCCAGCGGCGGGGCCAGCGTCACGGCGACGGCCACCGTGCCGGTGCTCATCGTCACCGAGGCGGTCTGTCTGCCCGGCAACTGGCCGAATGCCTGCAACCCCAACGTGCCTCTCACCATCGGCGACGGCTTCATGGGCATCGGCTTCGACCGCACCGGCCACGGCACCGGCTACGGCACCGATGTCATCGACCCGTCGGGGCCAGGAACCAGCGACAATCTGCAGATCGTCAATCCTTTCCTCAACCTCTCGGACATGACGGCCGGCACGATGCGTTCGGGCTACATCCTGTCCGAACAGGGGATCACGCTCGGCCTGACGCCGAGCAACACCGCCAATGGCTATCAGGGCAGTTCCTCGCCCTATGCCTATGCCCAGCTCGTGCCGACCGGCACGCCATCGGTTGCCGGCGCGCCACCGGACTGGCAGGTGATGAGCGGTTCGGTGGTCATTCAGGGCCAGACCTATGAGAGCCAGCAGGCGGTGGTGGATATCGGCATCACCAATATGCTGCTCACCACCGACGCGTCGTCCTTGCCGGGTGAGGTGACGGAGGACGGGCAGCTTTATCTGTCGAGTGCCACCGGCACTCTGCAGGTCAATCTGCTCGGCGTGCCCGGACTGGTCGGCTACAGCTTCCACGTGCCGGATCCGCCCGCTGGTGGTGGCCTTCCACCGGGCCACAGCTCGGTGACGCCCTCCAATGTCGCGCTCTCCCCGGCGCAGGATGTGTGGTGGACCGGGGAGGCCCCGGCGACGCTGGTCAATACCGGCATCTACGCGCTCAACGCCTTCAACTACCTCTACGACGCCGATGGCGGCTATATCGGGCTTCAGCTCAATGGCTCGGCGCAGACGTCCAGCGCCTTTTTCCAGCCGGTGATCTCGGCCATCGGTACGCTGTCGCTGGCCAACGCGTTCTACACCGACCTGCCGGTCTATCTGCGTGGCGATAGCACCGTGGATACCAGCACCACGGCTATGTTCGCCGGCGACTTCACCGGGCCGGGCGGCCTGACCATCACCGGCGGCGGCGTGGTGACGCTGGCGGGAGCCGCGACCCATGACGGCGGCACCGAGGTCGCGGCGGGCACGCTGGTCATCACCGGAGCGCTGGCGGGTGACGTCTATGTCGATGCCGGGGCCACTTTCAGCAATAGCGGCAACTATGTCGGCTCTCTCGCCACCAGCGGGACCGTGACGAACACTGGCAACATGGTGGCGGGCGTCGCCGTGCTGCCGGGTGGCCTCTTCACCAATGATGGCACGCTGCTCGGCGCGGTGATGAATGTCGGCACGGTGGAGAACGCGGGCATTCTCGCCGGTGATGTCGCCAATAATGGCAGCTTCATCAATGATGGCGTTGTTTCCGGCACCCTGTTCAACAATGGAACCCTGTCCGGCAACGGCACGGTCGGCACGCTCAACGTGCTCGCCGGTGGCGTCGTGGCACCCGGACATTCCATCGGCACGGTGACGGTGACGGGCGATCTTCTGCTCGAACCCGGGGCGATCTATGTGGCCGAGCTTGGGGCGCCTGGCCAGAGCGATCTCATCACCGTGGGAGGCACCGCGACGATCACGGGCGCGGTGCTCGAGCTGCTGCCGGATGCGAGCTTCGCCCCCGCACTCGGCGCAAGCTACACCGTGCTGGAGGCGAGCGGCGGGATCACCGGCAGCTTCACTCTGGGCTCGTCCGTCACCGCCCTGATGGGCACCGCCAGCTCGGCGCTGCCTTTCCTGACGCCGGCCTTCTCAAGCGCCAGTGACGGGGTCGCCTTCGAACTCGTGCGCAGTGCCGTGCCCTTCGCGGCGCTGGCGCAGACGCCAAACCAGCGGGCGGTGGCGGCTGCAGCCGATACGTTACCGACCAGCGATCCGCTAGCCGCGCAGATCATCGCGCTGTTCGGCAGCGACGTGCCGGCGGTGATGAACAGCCTGTCGGGCGAGGCCTATGCGTCCGCCCAGAGCGTGCTGCTCGACCAGGCGAGCTATGTGCGCAGCGCCATCCAGAGGCGTTTGCGGCAGGCGGAGGCGGGGGCGCAGGCCGACGGGCCGGGGCCGCAGCTCGCCACGCTGATGGGGCTCACCCTGTGGGCGGAAGCCTTTGGCGGGCTTGGTGATTTCGATGGATCGACCGGCGTGTCCGGCGTCGACAGTACCATCGGCGGCTTCACCGGCGGCGCCGATGCCGACTGGGGTGGCTGGCGTACCGGCCTTGCGGTCGGCTATTCCCGCTCGACCTTTGACGATGACGGCGTGGCGTCGTCCGGCAGTTCCGCCAATTACGATATCGGCCTCTATGCCGGCCGGCGGTTTGAGGTGGCGGGGCCGGGCGAACTGGCGGTCAATCTGGGCGCTGCGTATACGTGGCATGATATTACCATGAGCCGCAGTGCCAGCCTGCCGGCCGGTAGCCAGGCACTCGGGGCGGATTATGGCGGCTGGACCGGACAAGTGTTCGGCGAGGTGAGCTACCCCATCGCCTATCAATGGGCTGGCCGCGACGCGACGGTCGAGCCCTTTGCCGGCCTTGTCTGGCAGCGGCTCTCGACCGAGAGCTTCACCGAAAGCGGCGGTTCGGCGGCGCTGGCGGGCGAGGCGTCGAGCTTCGAGACCGTGAATTCGGTGCTCGGCCTGCGCGGCTCGGTCCGGTTCACGCCCGGAGGTGGCAAGCCGCCGCTGGTGCTTTCCGCCGGCCTTGGGTGGCAGCATGCCTTCGGTGACATTATACCGTCGCAGGCTCTGGCCTTCGCCTCGGGCGGCGCCGGCTTCAGCGTGACCGGCGTGCCCTTGGCGCGCGACGCGGCGCTCGTCGAGCTCGGCCTCGCCACGGCGATGACCGAGAGCGTCGAGATCGGCGTGTCCTATCGCGGCCAGCTCGCCAGCGACGTCACCGACAATGCGGTGAAGGCGACGTTGCGCTGGGCGTTCTGAGGTAAACGGGCGTCGCTCAGTCGTGCGTCTTCAGGAACTGGGAGACGACCGCGAGGCACGCTTCCTTCTCTTCCACATGCGGCATGTGGCTCGACTCCGGGAACAGCGTCCAGGCGCAGTTCGGTACGCGCTCGCGGTAGGGACGCACCACTTCCGGTGTCGCCTCGTCATGCGCGCCGGAGATCAGCAGCGTCGGCGCCTCAACGAGGTGCAGCCGGTCCTCGATAGTCCAGTCCTTCATCGTGCCGATGACGTGGAATTCCGTCGGCCCGTTCATGTTGCGGTAGACGGTGTTGTCCTGATCCATCGCCGCGAAGGTGCGCGCGACATCGTCCGGCCAGGGCGTCACGCGGCAGACATGCCGGTCGTAGAACACGCGGGACGCGGTAATATATTCCGGGTCGGTCAGCGTGCCCGCCGCCTCGTGCCTCAAGAGCGTTTCCTGCACGTCGGCCGGCAGGTCGCGGCGCAGGCGGTTCGCCTCAGATACCCAGGTGTGCATGTTGGCGGGCGAATTGGCGACGATGAGCGCCTTCAACCCGGCCGGGCGGCGCACCGCGTGCTCGGCGCCGAGCATCCCGCCCCAGGACTGGCCGAGAAAGGCGTAGCGGCCGGCAATGCCGAGATGGGCGAGCAGCGCGTCGAGCTCGGCGAGGAACAGATCGACCGTCCAGAAGTCCGGCCCTTTCTCCGGCAAATGGGTCGATTTGCCATTGCCGAGCTGGTCGTAATGGATGACGGCGCGGCCATCCAGAACGCTGATTCCCTTGAAGGAATCGACATAATCATGCGTGCAGCCCGGCCCGCCATGGGCCACCACCAGCGGCAGGGGCCCGCTGCCGAGATCGCCCGTCACGCGGTACCAGGTCTCGTAACCCCGGAAGGGCATGCGCCCTTCCATGCTCGCCACGGCACTCATGCCGATTCTCCTGCGGCTCATCGTTCGATAGCGCAGGAAAATAGAAAGTCGCAGCCGGGCGCGGCAGCTATCAGAAGTGAGGGGTTCTAGTCGAGCAGGCGCAGCCGGGCGGCGCGCACGGCGGCCTGGGTGCGGTTCTTGGCTTCCAGCTTTCGCATGGCGGCGTTGAGATGCATCACCACCGTCGGCACGGAACGGCCGAGAACGCGGGAAATCTCCTTGGCGGAGAGCCCATCGGCGGCGTGACGCAGGCATTCGCGCTCGCGAACGGTAAGATGCGGCAGGCCTTCGATGCGGCCCTCGACGCTGCGATTCTGGGCGGCGTGCTGGAAGAGGTGGGCGATCAGGCCGAAATCGCCGAGGCAGGCGGGGGCCTCGCGCTCGGTGAAGCGCCCATCGCCGCAGCGAATGCCGGTCACCGTCGCGTAGTCGCCGCCGGGCAGGTGAATCGGTACGGTAACACCGGCGCTCAGCCCGCGCTCCGTGAGGAAATCGGCTACCGGGGCGGCGTCCTCGGTCATGAAGCGGCTGATCAGCGTCTGCGCCCGCTTGTCGTAGTTCCACACGAAGGGGCGGGTGGTGCCGAGGGCCACCTTCTGCACCGGGTCGAGCCGGAAATAGCCATGGCCGAACCAATAGTCGCGCATGGTCTCGTCGACATTGCGCAGCTCCAGCACAGTGGGCAACATCTGCTGGCCGCTCAGGTCATAGCGGGCGGGCGTGTAGTCGTAGATCAGCGTGTCGAAGCCAAGCGCGCCGACCGCCTCGAACAGGATATCCACCTGTGCGCCCAAGGACTTGGCGGCACCGAACCGCGCCTCCATGGCCTCGATATGTGTTGCGCTCTGCGCGCCCATCATGATGCGCCTTCCTGCTGCGACAGCCGCTGAACCTATCACTTCTGATAGCTGGTTTGGACTCCTGATTTCTCTAGGAATTGAGCATGCCTCATTGTTGAGCAGGGATTGGCAGCACTATGTGGCGCGAGATCGAGCCGGACCAGCGGCAGGACATCACGGTCGATGGCCACCGGATCGTCACTTACAGCTTCGGCACGGGCGCGGAGACGGTGCTGCTGCTGAATGGCGGGCCGGGCCTGCCCAGCGACTATCTGCGCGAGGCGCATTCCTGCCTGATCGACCAAGGCTACCGAGTGGTAACATTTGACCAGCTCGGCACCGGCGCCTCCGATCGCCCGACCGATGAGGGGCTGTGGACCATTGCCCGCTATGTCGAGGAAGTCGAGGCGGTGCGCACGGCGCTCGACCTCGGACGGGTGCATCTGCTCGGCCATAGCTGGGGCGGCTGGCTCGCCATCGACTACGCGCTGACCTATCCTAACGCGTTGAAAAGCCTGATCCTTGCCGACACGGTGGCGGACATGCCGCATCTCGTCAGCGAGCTGGAAAAGCTGCGCGCGGCGCTGGGGCCGGAGACGGTTGCCATGATGCAGAAGCACGAGGCGGCCGGCACCTTCGACCACCCGGAATATCAGGCAGCGATTACCCTACTAAATTACCGCCATGTCTGCCGCCTGCCGGAATGGCCGGCGCCGGTGAAGCGCTCGCTGGATGACTGGAACATGGGCCCCTACATGACCATGCAGGGCCCGAACGAGTTCCTCTACACCGGCAATCTCAAGGACTGGAACCGCATCCCGGAGCTTCACCGTATCACAGTACCTACGCTGATCGTGGTCGGCGAGCGGGACGAACTCACGCCGGCCTGCGCGATGAAAATGAAGCACGCGCTGCCGCAGGCGCGGCTCAATCTCGTGCTCAATGCCAGCCATATGCCGTTCTATGAGAACCCGGCCGGCTACTACCCGGTCCTGCTTGATTTCCTCGCCAGCGCCTCGGGCGCGTGACGCATCCCGGACATGCACCGCTATTCCTTCATCCTCCGGCGTCCGCTGCAGTTTCTGCCGGTGATCTTCGGCGTCAGCCTCGTCACCTTCATCCTGGTGCGGCTGATCCCCGGCGACCCGGCGCGGGTGCTTCTGGGGGCGCGGGCGACGCCGACAGCGATCGCCAACATCCGCGCGCAATATGGGCTCGATGAGCCTATCTGGCTGCAATATCTCTATTTTCTCCGTAACCTCGTCCATGGCGAGATGGGCACCTCCATCGTCTACAAGATCGACGTGCTCCGGCTGATCGCGACCCGCATCGAGCCCACCTTGGCGCTGGTGCTGGCGAGTGTCGTGCTCTCCATCCTGATCGCCGTGCCGCTCGCAGCGCTCGCCGCCCGCAATCAGGGCCGGCCGATCGACCACGCCATCCGCGTCGTCTCGACCTTCGGCATCGGCTTTCCGCCCTTCTGGCTCGGGCTGATGCTGATCATCCTGCTGGCCGTCACAGTGCCGATCTTTCCGGTGTCTGGGTACGGTGACACGCTCGGCGACAAGCTCGCCCATCTGTTCCTGCCCGCCCTCACCATCGCTTTGTCGCTCTCCACCGTGCTGCTGCGCTCGCTGCGGGCGGCGATGATCGACTGGCTGAAATCGGATGTGGCGACCGCGGCGCGGGCGCGCGGCATGCCGGAATCCATCGTGTTCTGGCGCCATGTGCTGCCCAACGCCATCGCCCCCTCGATCAATCTGCTGGCCGTGAACATTGGCTGGCTGATCGGAGGCAGCGTGGTGATTGAGAGCATCTTCGCCCTGCCGGGCATGGGCCAGCTTCTGGTCCGGGCGATTTTCTCAAGGGATTACATGGTGGTACAGGGCGTCGCCATGGTGTTCGCCTGCGCCACCGTGCTGGTGAACTTCATCGCCGACATCGCCACCGTCGCCGTCGACCCGCGGGTGAAGCTGTGAGCGCCCCGCTTCTCACCACGCTCCGGCGCAACCCGACGCTGATGGCGGGGCTGGCCATCATCGGCCTGTTCGCCCTCGCGGCGCTCGCCGCGCCGGTGATCGCGCCCTATGACCCAATCTTTCAGGACGCCACGGCGCGGCTTCAGGCGCCCTCGCTGGCCCATCCCTTCGGCACCGACAATTTCGGCCGCGATATCCTCTCGCGCATCATCCATGGCGCGCGGGTGGATTTGCAGATGGCCGCCATCGGCGTGCTGTTCCCGTTCCTCATCGGTACGGTGATAGGCGCGGTGGCCGGCTTCTTCGGCGGCCTCATTGATGCCCTGCTGATGCGGCTGATCGACATCATCCTCGCCTTCCCCTTCCTCGTGCTGATGCTCGCCATCATCGCCATCCTCGGACCGGGATTGTCGAGCTTTTACATAGCGATGGCGCTGGTCGGCTGGGTCTCCTACGCCCGCCTCATCCGCGCGCAGATCCTCGTTCTGAAGACCGCCGACTATGCGGTGGCGGCGGTGAGTCTGGGCTTTTCCCGCCCACGCGTGCTGTTCCGCCACCTCCTGCCCAATGCCGTCGCCGGCTCGGTGGTGTTCTGCATGTCGGATGCGGTGCTGGTGCTCTTGTCGGGCGCGGCGATCTCCTATCTCGGCCTTGGCGTCCAGCCGCCGACGGCGGAGTGGGGTATCATGGTAGCGGAAGGTCAGTCCTTCCTGTCGCAGGCCTGGTGGATCACGGTGTTTCCCGGCCTCTCCATCGTCGTGCTGGCCTTCGGCTTCTCGCTGATCGGCGATGCGCTGGGCGAGCTGTTGGGGGTGCATCAATGAGCACGCCCGGCACCCCCAACCCGCTGCTGTGCGTCCGCGATCTCACCGTCACGGTGCGGAGCGAGGAGGGCACGCGCACGCTGATCGACGGCGTGTCGCTCGATCTCAATCGCGGCGAAGTGCTTGGTCTTGTTGGCGAAAGCGGATCGGGCAAGAGCCTCTTGTGCCGTTCGCTGGTGAAGCTTCTGCCCTCCCGCGCGCTGGCCATCACCGGTGGAACGGTGGAGCTGGACGGGCGCGACATCACCCAGGCGGATGCCGCCGCCATGGAGCAGATCCGCGGCGGCGCCATCGGCATGATCTTCCAGAACCCCACCAGCCATCTCGACCCGGTGATGCGGGTGGGGGACCAGATCGCGGAAGGGGTAATATTTCACCGCAGGCTCGACCGCGCGGCGGCGAAGGCGGAGGCCATCGCCATTATGGGGCAGGTCGGCTTCACCGATCCGCCGCGCCAATATGGCAACTATCCTCATGAATTCTCAGGCGGAATGCGCCAGCGGGCGATGATCGCCGTGGCGCTGGCCTGCGATCCCGACATTCTCATCGCGGACGAGCCGACGACCGCGCTCGACGTCACCATCCAGGCGCAAATCCTGCGTCTTCTCATGGAGTTGCGGGAGAAGCGCGGGCTCTCCATCATCCTCATCACCCATGATCTCGGCGTCGTCGCGCAGACCTGCGACCGCATCGCGGTGATGCGGCAGGGGCGGATCGTCGAGACCGGCCCGAAGCGGCATCTTCTTACCGCTCCGACGCATCCCTACACCCGCGCCCTGATCGCCAGCCACCCCTCCATGCCGGCCCTTGAGGCGGTGGCCGGTCAGTGCAGTGAGGTGGACGATCAGGCCAGTCAGACCAGCCAGATGACCGGTCAGGCCAGTGTGTCCACGCCCGCCGCAACGCCCGCTGGCGCCCCTGTTGCACCTCCTGCCGCCCCCCTCCGCCCGCTGGTCGAGATCGACGAACTTCAGGTGCGCTATCCCATCGGTGGCGGCTGGTTCACCCGGAAGCGGCACTTCAGCGCGCTGGCCGGCGTCTCCTTGCAGATCATGCCCGGCGAGACGGTGGGCATTGTCGGGGAGAGCGGCTCCGGCAAGTCGACGCTGGCGCGCGCCATGCTCGGCCTCGCCCCGATCTCCGACGGGCATGTGACTTTCGACGGCGACAGCCTGCGCCTCAAGCCCGGCCCGACGCTCGCCCGGATGCGGCGAGAGGCGGCGATGGTGTTCCAGGATCCCTACAACTCGCTCAACCCGCGCTTTACCATCGGCGACAGCCTTGCCGAGGTGCTGCGCGTGCAGGGCAAGGTGCCGGCCGCCGCCATTCCCGCCCGCGTCGCGGAATTGCTGGCGTTGGTCGAGCTCGACCCGGCGCTGGCCGGGCGGCGGCCGCGCGAGCTCTCCGGCGGCCAGTGCCAGCGCGCCGGCATTGCCCGCGCGCTGGCGGTCGATCCCCGTCTGATCGTCGCGGATGAATGCGTGGCGGCGCTGGATGTCACCATCCAGGCGCAGATCATCGCGCTGTTCCAGCGGCTGGTGGCGACGATGGACCTGACGCTGGTGTTCATCGCCCATGACCTCGCCATCGTCCGTAACCTGTGCGCGCGGGTGGTGGTGATGCATCACGGCCGCATCGTCGAGGAGGGGCCGAGCGCCGAGGTCTTCGCCCGGCCGCGCGAGGCCTACACCGCCGCCCTCATCGCCGCCATTCCCGACATCGACCCGGACCGGCCGCTTCTGGCCCCGGCGCCGACCGTGCTGTCCCCCTGACGTCTTTGCTTCCCGACTTGCCGTTCTCACCAACAAACCTTCCGAGGAAGAACGATGAAAACCGCCTTCAGGACATCCCGCCTCGCGGCCTTCGCCGCGCTGCTGTGCCTCTCCACCAGCTTCGCGCCGGTCGGCGAGGCTCATGCGGCGGGCGTGCTCTCCATCGCCCGCAACGAAGATTCCACCACCTTCGACCCGATCAAGTCGGCGCAGAATGTCGATAACTGGGTGTTCTCCAACGTGTTCGACGTGCTGGTGCGGGTCGATGCCACCGGCACCAAGCTGGTGCCGGGCCTCGCCGAGAGCTGGAGCGTCTCGGATGACGGGCTGACCTACACCTTCAAGCTGCGCGACGCGAAGTTCTCCGACGGCGCCCCGGTCACCGCCGAGGACGCGGCCTATTCGCTGATCCGCATCCGCGACGACAAGGGCTCGCTCTGGTCGGACAGCTTCAAGATCATCGACACCGCGACCGCGTCTGATGCCAGGACGCTGGTGGTGAAGCTCAAGAGCAAGTCGGTGCCGTTCCTGTCCATGATGGCGCTGCCGAACGCCTCGGTGCTGCCGAAGAAGCTGGTCGAGGGCGCCGCCGCCGATACGTTCGCCGAGAAGCCGGTCGGCTCGGGCGCCTTCAGCCTGGTCGAGTGGCGCCGCGGCGACCGCATCATCCTGAAGAAGAACCCGAATTACTGGGACGCCGCCAAGGTGAGCCTCGACGGCGTGGAATGGCTGGTCATTCCCGACGACAACACCCGCATGCTGAAGATCCAGGCCGGCGAGGTGGATGCCGCCATCACCGTGCCGTTCTCGCGCGTCGCCGAGCTGAAGAAGAACGCCGACCTCACCGTCATCAGCGATCCCTCGACCCGCGAGGACCACATGCTCATCAACCATGAGCATGGCGCGCTGGCGAAGAAGGAGGTGCGTGAGGCGCTCGATCTCGCCATCGACAAGAAGGCGATCGTCGAGGCCGCGACCTTCGGGCTGGGCGAGGTCGCCTATTCCTATGTGCCCAAGGGCTCGCTCTACCACTATGCCGACAATCTCCAGCGCCCCTATGACCCGGAGAAGGCCAAGAAGCTGCTGGCGGATGCCGGCGCCTCCGGCCTCACGCTCAACTACATCGTCAATGCCGGCAAGGAGACCGACGAGCAGATCGCCGTTCTCGTGCAGCAGCAGCTCTCCAAGGCGGGCGTGACGGTCAATCTCCAGAAGGTCGATCCCAGCCAGAGCTGGGACATGCTGGTGAACGGCGATTACGACATCTCGGTGATGTACTGGACCAACGACATTCTCGACCCGGACCAGAAGACCACCTTCGTCCTCGGCCACGACACCAACCTGAACTACATGACCCGCTACAAGAACGAGGAGGTCAAGGCGCTGGTGGAAGCCGCGCGTCTGGAGACCGATCCGGCGAAGCGCGAGGCCATGTATGTGACGCTGCAGAAGATGGCCAAGGCCGACGTCAACTGGATCGACCTCTATTACAGCCCCTATATCAACGTCACCCGGAAGAACATCTCCAACTTCCACCAGAACCCGCTCGGCCGCTTCTTCCTCGAAGAGACCGTGAAGAACTGACGGGGAAAGCTTCACGCGCCACGCCTTCACGCGTGACGCATCAAACGGAAATGGCCGGCGGTGACGCCGGCCATTTTGCGTTGGGGGGCTATGATCCGGCCGGTCAGGCGGGCGGGAACAGCGCCAGCACCTGGTCAATGGCCTCGATGGCGTGGTCGATATCGTCAAACGCCGCGCTGCCATAGCCGATGACGTGCAGCCCGGCGGCGCGGGCGGCGCGGGCGCCGGCGAGGCTGTCCTCCACCGCCACCACCTGGTCCGGCGGCAGGCCGAGGCGGGCGCAGGCGCGGGCATAGGGCTCCGGGTTCGGCTTGCCGTGCTCGACATCGTCGAGGCTGATGGAGAAGGCGAGCTTATCGGCGATGCCGAGCGCGTCGATATTGGCGTCCACCACGCGGCGGCTGGAATTGGAGACGCAGGCCTGCGCCACGCCGCGCCCGGCCAGCGTGCGGATGGTGGCGACCGCGCCGGGCAGCAGCATCAGCTCGGCGCGGTTCTCGACATAGAAGCGGTTGATGGCGGCGATCCACTCGGCCTCCACCGTGCTCTCCGGCAGGCGCGGGCGCAGGATTTTCCAGACATCGCGAATATGCGTGCCGCAGAACGCCTGATCCGGCAGGTCCGACAGGTCGGCGCCGAGCTCGCCGCAAATGGTGAGGAGGGCGCGGTGGTGCAGCGGCTCGCTGTCGATCAGCGTGCCGTCAATGTCCCAGGCGACGGCGCGGAAGCGGCGGGCATCGTTCAGGCGGGCATCGTTCAGGCGGGCATCGTTCAGGCTCATGCTTTGGCCTTTCCAGCCGGCGCCGACAGGCGGCGGTAGAGGTCGCGGTAGCGGGCATAGCCAGCGCGGTAGGTCTTGGTGTTGGCGAGGTTGGGTTCTATCACCTCATCCTCGCTGACGAAGCGAGAAATGCCGGCCCAGTCGGCAAGGCCGACGCCCACCGCCGCCGTCCAGGCCGCGCCGAGCGAGGAGCCGGGATGGCCCTTGAGGCGATGCACCGGCTGGCCGAGCACATCGGCGACGATCTGCATCCACACGCGGGAATTCGAGCCGCCATCGGAAACCATGACGCGGGTCGCCGCATGGCCCATGTCGCGGAGCACCTCGACATGGTGCGCGCCGGCATAGGCATAGGATTCCAGCAGCGCCCGCCAGAGATGGCCGATGTCGTGCGAGAGGGTGAGCCCGTCAATCACGCCGCGCGCGGCGGGATCATGGATCGGGGTCTTCTCGCCGAGGAAATAGGGCAGGATGGTCAGCCCGTCCGCCCCGGCCGGGCGCGTCGCGGCGAGCCGGTCGAGATGCTGGTGCAGGCTCAGCCCGGCGCGGGCGGCGGCGTCCGCCTCGCCGCCGGCGAAGTTGCGCACGAACCAGTTCAGCCCCGAGCCGCCGGTCGCCATGCAACCATTGGGCATATAGAGGCCGGGGATGAGGTGATAATCGAGATAGAGCCGCGGATCGGGCTTCACCTGATCGGTGGCGACGAGAATATCCACCGCGCCGCCGAATTTCAGCAGGATGTCGCCTGTGCGGGTGACGCCGGCGCCGAGCGCCGAGGCGATCATGTCCGCCGCGCCGCCAATGACCGGCGTGCCGGCGGCAAGGCCGGTCGCGGCCGCGCCCTCGGGGCTCACATGGCCCATGATCTCGTGCGAGGCGGTCTTGCGCGGCACGGCGCTGCGCGGAATGCGCGCCCAGGCGACCAGCTCGTCGTCGATCTCATGGCGGGAGACATCGACGAAGCCGGCCTCCAGCGCCCAGTTCTGCTCCACCGCCCGCTCGCCGGTGAGGCGCCAGTTCACATAATCATAGGAACCGAAGACGGTGGCGATGCGGGCGAAAATGTCCGGCTCGTGCCGGGCGATCCAGCGCAGCTTGGCGGTGACGAGCTGCTGGTTGATGCCATTGCCGGCCTTCTTGATGAAGGCGGCCTCGTCCTTCTCCGCGCGCAGTTCCGCGACTTCCGCGCCGCAGCGCCCGTCGCTCTGCTGGATGGAGGGGCGCAGTACGCGGCCGTCCGCATCCAGCAGCACCACGGCGGGCAGCATGCCGGTGACGCCGATGGCGGCGATCTCCGTGGGGTCGATGCCGATGGAATCGATGAGCTCGTGGGTGATGGCGCCGACATTCGCCCACCACTGCGCCGGGTCTTCCTCCGCCCAGCCGGCATGGGGCGAAGACAGGGTGACCGGGCGCGAGACGACGCCGAGCACCTCACCGGGCAGGCGCAGCAGGAAGCCGATGGTGGAGGTGGTGCCGATGTCGAGGCCAAGAACACAGGTCATTGGGCTGAGCTCATCGGGGGAGAACCTCTCGGGCGCGGTGGGCAAGGTCAATGCCGGAAAAAGACGTCATCCCGGCGACGGCGTGAGCCGGCCGGGATGACGGGGAGCGCGGGCGATCAGCGGATCGCGTTCACCACATCCATGAAGCGGGCGACGCGGCCGGCTTCCACCGGGTTCCAGGTGTTGCCGTCGACTTTGAAGTGGGTGCCGATGACGACGCCCGAGGCGACCGAGAAGATGTCGCGGATATTGTCGATGTTCACGCCGGTATTGGCGAAGATCGGCACGTCCTTGACCGTCTCGGCGACCTTGCGCAGATGCGACTGGTCGGCCGGCTGGCCGGTGAGCGGGCCAGAGACCAGGATGGCGTCGGCGAGCGAGGAGAACACCGCGCTCTTGGCGCGCAGCTCGATCGGGCGCTGGTCGAGCGAGTGGGCGAACTCGGCGTTGATGTTGAAGAGCATCTTCATGTCGTCGCGCTTCAGGTCATGGCGCAGCCGCGCCGCCTCGGCCGCGTTCGGCTCCCACAGGCCCATGTCGGAGGCGAACAGGCCGGTGAAGATCTCGCGCACGAAGCTCGCGCCGGTGATCGAGCCGATGGCGACGGTGGCGACCGGATCCCACAGATAGTTCACGCCGAACGGCACCTTCAGGCTCGGCTTCACCGCCTGCACGATGGCGCTCATGGCGGCGATGGAGGCCGGCGAGCCCTTGAAGACATAGGGGCGGTCGTTCTCATTGCCGAACATGATGGCGTCGACGCCGCCAGCCTGCAGCTTCTCGACATCGGCGAGCACGCCCTCGATCAGCTTGTCGAGGCCGCCATCGGCGTCATAAAGCGGCGCGCCGGGCAGGGCGCCGATGTGGGCCATGGCGATGACGACCTTCTTCTTGTCGCCGAAGCACTCGAAAACCATGCGATTCACTCCTTGAGAACAGGCAGGCGGCGCCGTGGCGCCGGAACGGGACAGCGCCGTCAGGCGCCGGAGACGGGTGAGGCGATGCGCACATCCACCCGCGCGGCCGCGAGGGCGGCGGCGATGCGCGGGGGCGGCTCGGCATCGGTGACGAGCATGTTGATGTCGGCGAAGGCGCCGACCTGAACCAGCGACATGCGCTGGAACTTGGCGCTGTCGCAGAGCAGGATCTTGAGGCCCGAACGGCGCAGATAGACGCGCTTCATGTCGGTGTCCTCGAAGGAATAGTCGAAGAACCCCTCCGCCGTGATGCCGGAGGTGCCGATCACCGCCGCGTCGAACCACAGCTTTTCGAACTGGGCGACGGCGGTCGGGCCATAGACCGACATTTCCTCCGGCCGCACGCGCCCGCCGGCGACGTAGATCTCCGGGCCGGCGCCATCGAGCGCGGTGGAGACGCGCAGGCTGTTGGTGAAAATCTTGAGATGGGCGACCTCGCGCAGATGCGCGGCCATCAGGAAGGTGGTGGTGCCGACATCCAGCGCCAGCGTGCGGTAGCCGGCGACGATGTTGGCGGCATAGGCGGCAATCGCCGCCTTGGCGTCGGCCCCGCGACGCAGGCGCGCGTCGAAGCTCGGCTCCTCGCTGTCCATGGCGACGCTGGCGGGCATGTCGTTGAGCACCGCGCCGCCATGCACGCGCACGAGGCGCCCCTCGCGCTCCAGCTCGACCAGATCGCGGCGGATGGTCATGTCGGAGACGCCGAGCGTGGCGGCGAGCGCGCTGACGCTGACCGAGCCGGCGAGGCTGAGTTGGTCGAGAATGCGGGCGTGGCGGGTGGGCGAGAGCAGGCGCTGGCGCTCATCGCCAGCCTCGGCCCGCGCTTCCGGCGGGACGGGCAGGGGCGGCTCGGTCCTGTGAGTGTCGGGCAGTCGGTCCCCGGCCATGCTCGCTCCTGCTCAATTGGACGTCCCGGTCGCGCCAGTGGCGGCTTTGCGGACCCGGATACGCCCCGGCGTCGGGAATCTGTAGCCGAGAGATCGAACATAATCAAACACATTTTAGCCCTTGATGTGCGTTCATGTTTGTTACATTCTCCCGACAACCTCAGGAGCCGAACATGATCCCGTTGACCGCGCCGACCCCCGTCTATGCCGAGCTGAAGGGCCGCAAGGCCTTCGTTACCGGCGGGGCGACGGGTATCGGGCGGGCGATCTGCGCGGCGCTGGTGAAGCAGGGCGTTGAGGTCGCGATCGGCGACATCAATCTCGACGCGGCGCAGGCGGCGGCGTCCGCCCTCGGTGCCGGCACGGTGGCGGTGGCCATCGATGTGCGCCGGCGCGAATCGGTCGAGGCGGGCTTCACCGCGGCGCTCGAGGCGCTCGGCGGCTGCGACCTGCTGATCGCCAATGCCGGCGTCTCCACCATGAATCCGGCGCTCGACCTCACCGACGAGGAATGGGATTTCAACTTCGATGTGAACACGCGCGGCGTGTTCCTCACCAACCAGATCGCCGCCCGGCACTTTGTGGCGCAGGGCAAGGGCTGCATCGTCAACACCGCCTCGCTGGCGGCGAAGGTCGGCGCGCCGCTGCTGGCGCATTACTCCGCCTCGAAATTCGCCGTGCTCGGCTGGACGCAGGCGCTGGCCCGCGAGCTCGCGCCGAAGGGCATCCGCGTCAATGCGGTGTGTCCGGGCTTCGTCGCCACCGGCATGCAGAGCCGCGAGGTCGAGTGGGAGGCGAAGCTGCGCGGCGTCACCCCCGAGCAGGTGGTCGCGGACTACATCGCCCAGACCCCGCTCGGCCGGCTGGAGCACCCGGAGGACGTCGCCGATGTCGTCGTCTTCCTCGCCTCCGAGCAGGCGCGCTTCATGACCGGCCAGGGCGTGAACGTCACCGGCGGCGTCTACACAACCTGATGCGATTCCTTACAGGCGGCCCCAGCGGGTCGCCTGTTTGCGTTAGGCGAAATGTTTGAATTTGTTTCTTCTGGCGGTCGGTCGCGCACAGGCCGGCGCCGGACAAGGGAAGTCTGATGGCGTCGATCGAACTCGATCATGTCTCCAAGCTCTACGCCAACGGCGCCTATGGCGTGCGGGACGTGGACCTGACGATTGAGGATGGCGAATTCGTCATCTTCCTCGGCCCGTCGGGCTGCGGAAAATCCACCACGCTGCGCATGATCGCCGGCCTCGAGGGCATCACCTCGGGCGATCTGCGCATTGGCGGGCGCAGCGTGACCAATGTGCCGCCGCGCGACCGCAACATCGCCGTCGTCTTCCAGTCCTACGCGCTCTACCCGCATATGAGCGTGCGCGAGAATATGGGCTTCGGCCTGAAGATGCGCGGCGTCGCCCGCCCCGTCATCGAGGAGAAGATCAAGGAAGCGGCCGGCCTGCTCGGCCTCACCTCCTATCTCGACCGCAAGCCCGCCGCGCTTTCCGGCGGCCAGCGCCAGCGCGTCGCGCTCGGCCGCGCCATTGTGCGCGATCCCGTCGCCTTCCTGCTCGACGAGCCGCTGTCCAATCTCGACGCGCAGTTGCGCGCCGAAATGCGGCTCGAACTCGTGAAGCTGCACCGCCGGCTCGGGCGCACCATCGTCCATGTCACCCATGACCAGGTGGAGGCCATGACCATGGGCGACCGCATCTGCATCATGCGCGACGGGCGGATGATCCAGGTCGGCAAGCCGCTCGATGTCTATGCCGACCCGGTCGACACGTTCGTGGCCCGCTTCCTCGCCACGCCGCCGATGAACCTCATCCCGGCGCGGCTGGAAGGGCAGGGCGACGGGCTGGTGGTGCGCGCCGACGGGCTGAACATCGCCGTCCCCGCCCAGCACCGCGACGCCTATGCCCCGGCGGCCGGGCGCGCGGTGATCTTCGGCCTGCGGCCGGAAGACCTGCATGAGGCTCCCGCGCCCGGCTACCAGCCGATCGAGGTGACGGTGGTGGCGATGGAATCGCTCGGCGTCGAGAACATCCTCGTCGGTCAGCTCGTGGGCACGCAAGGCGGCGCGCCGGTGGAAGTCGCCGCCCGCCTGTCGCGCCATTTCACCGCGCCGGTCGGCGCCACCGTGCCGCTCTATGTCGATGCGCGGCCCATGCATCTGTTCGACCCGGAGACGACGCGGGCGCTGCCCCGCCCCTCGCTCCGGCGCGTGGCCAACTGAGCGGGCGGGGGAACGGGATCATGCGGCGCATCGCTCTCCATGCCGGCCTTTTCTTCACCTGCGCCGTCATCCTCATTCCGCTGCTCTGGGTGGTGCGCACCAGCTTCCTGCCCGAATCCATGTCCTACTCGCCGGAGCTGATGCCGGCGGCGACGCTCGACAATTACGTCGCGCTGTTTACCTCCACCCGCTACGGCCAGTCCTATCTCAACAGCCTGATCGTTTCCGTCGGCTCGGTGATCGTCGCGCTGCCCTTCGCCTGCATGACCGGCTATGCCTTCGCCCGCTTCAAGACCAGCGGGCAGGGCGGGCGCTTCGCGGTGCTGGCGACGCAGATGCTGCCCCCCGTCGCCATCGTGCTGCCGGCCTTCGCGCTGCTGCGCATGGTGGGGCTGACCAATTCGCTGACCGGCCTGATCATCGTCTATGCGGCGATCAACCTGCCCTTCCTCATCTGGGTGCTGATGGGGTTCTTCGAGGGCATCCCGGTCGATCTCGAATGGGCGGCGCAGACCGATGGGGCGACGCCCTGGGGCGCGTTCTGGCGCATCGTGCTGCCGGTCTCGTTGCCGGGCATCGCGGCGGCCGGCGTGCTCGGCTTCATCATGACCTGGAACGAATTTCTCTTCGCGCTGGTGCTGAGCGGACCGCAGACGGCCACCGTGCCCGTCGCGCTCGCCTCGCTGCAGACCTCCAATGGCGTGCAGATCGCCAAGGTCTCGGCGGGCGTGGTGCTGGCGGTGCTGCCGCTGGTCATCGCCTCGCGCTTCATCCAGCGCTTCATCGTTCAGGGCCTCACCTTCGGCAGCGTGAAATGACCGCCGCCGGATACCGACCGCCGTGCCTTCCGGCACGCGCCAAGCCAGCGGGCGAACCCGCTCCAGACGGAACAGGAGAGACGACATGCAGATGAGACGCCGTATCGTCCGGGCGCTGCTCGGCGCCAGCATGCTGGCCGCCGCCAGTCCCGCCTTCGCCGACCCGATCACCCTGCGCGCCCTCATGGAGGACGTGCCGGAGACGCAGATCATCGAGAGCCTGCTGCCGGAATTCACCAAGGAAACCGGCATCAAGGTCGAGTTCGAGAAGATCGGCTATGGCGACATGCACGACAAGCTGGTCGCGCAGCTCGTCGCTCCCGAAAGCTATTACAACGTGCTGGAGGTCGACTTCCTCTGGGCCGGCGAGTTCCCCGCCGCCGGCTGGCTGGAAGATCTCAACCCCTATGTGCAGAAGTCCGGCTTTGACCTGAAGCCGTTCATCCCCTCGATGCTCGATCTGCTCGGCCGCACCCCGGACGCGCTGCCGATCCTGCCCATGTACAATTACTCGATGGGCCTGATCTACCGCACCGACCTCATCAACGATGCCAAGGTCAAGGCGGACTACAAGGCCAAGACCGGCAAGGAGCTGGCTCTGCCGGCGACGCTCGCCGACTATGTGGCGCTGTCGAAGTTCTTCAAGGCGCAGGGCGGCGACGTGGTCGGCGCGGCCATGCAGGGCCAGCGCGGCGACCCGAACGCGATGGAGTTCTCCAACTACCTGTTCTCCTCGGGCGGCGCCTATCTCGACGGCAGCCGCAAGGTGGTGCTGAACAGCGAGGCGGGCCTCACCGCGCTCAAGCTCTACGCCGACAACATCCAGAACGGCGCGCAGCAGGGCGCCCTCTCGGCCACGCTCGACGACACGATGCGGCTGATGTGCGCGGGCAAGGCATTCAGCATGGTCACCTATTGGTGGATGCTGCCGCAGCTCGACAATGCCGAGAAGTGCCCGGCGGTGGCCGGCAAGCTGGCGCTCAGCGTGATGCCGGGCGGCCATGGCGAGAGCGGCGGCTGGGGCTGGGGCATCCCGAAGAACACCTCGGATGAGTCCAAGGCCGCGGCCTGGAAGTTCATCGAGTGGGTGCAGGGCAAGAAGACCTCCATCGCCCGCGCCATGCAGGGCCATGCGCCGGTGCGCTCGGACGTGTTCGAGGACGCGGCGGTGCTGAAGAAGTACCCGTTCTACAAGACCGGTCTCGACATCGTCGCCACCGGCAAGTCCTTCCCGATCTTCGCCTATTCGGCGCAGTACGAGGACGTGCTGGGCACCCAGCTCTCGCTCGCCGCCGGCGGGCAGGCCAAGCCCGAGGAGGCGCTGAAGGCGGCTGCCGATGGCCTGACCCAGCTCATGAGCAAGTGAGCCTGTTCGCCTGAACATCGCGCGGGGGCTGTCGTGCAGCCTTGCGGTCCCCGCGTCCTCTTCCTCGCATCCGCGAGGCATCTCGGCCGACCCCTTCAGGCCACGGTGCGCCGGCCTCCCCCTCGGTCCGGCGCACCGTTCTTTTCCGAAGTTTCACGCAAGATCCAGGGACTCTCACCTATGGCACGACCGGCTTTCGCGGATCGGGACTGGCGCACCGGCTGGGCCTTCGCCGCGCCGGGGCTGCTGACGCTCGCCGTGGTGATGGGCTTCCCGCTGGTCTATGCGGGCCTGATCTCGATCTCCTCGCTCACCTTGCTGAAGCCGATGCTGACGCCCTATGTGGGGCTGAAGAACTTCATCGTGGTGATGAGCGAGCCGATCTTCTGGAGCGCGGTCTGGCTCACCATCAAATACTCGGTCGTCACCGTCGCCGCCGAATTCGCCATCGGTCTCGGCATCGCCCTGATGCTGAACCGCACCGTGACGATGAAGCCGGTCTATTTCGCCGTGCTGACCATTCCCATGGCGATGTCGCCGGTGAGCGTGGCGCTGATCTGGCGCATGCTGCTCCAGCCCAATCTCGGCATCGTCAACCAGACCTTGGAGGCGATGGGCCTGCCGCGCGTCGACTGGCTGGGCGATCCGGGCCTTGCGCTGTGGACCATGGCGGCGATCGATGTGTGGCAGCAGACCTCCTTCGTGGTGCTGATCCTCGCCGCCGGCCTCGCCGCTTTGCCGCGCGATCCCTATGAGGCGGCGGAGGTGGACGGGGCGAGCCCGTTCCAGCAGTTCTGGTTCATCACCCTGCCCATGCTGCGGCCGGTGGCGGCGATTGCCGTCATCATCCAGCTCATCAACGAGTTCCGCACCTATGACCTGCCCTACATCCTCACCAAGGGCGGGCCGGGGAATGCGACGGAGGTGCTGAGCTTCTTCGCCTATCGCCGCGCCTTTCTCGGCCTGCACCTCAATGAGGGCGCGGCGGCCGCCTTCGCGCTGCTGCTGATCGTGCTGAGCCTCACCGTGCTGTTCTTCGCGGCGCTGGAGCGGCGGCGCTGAGCCGCCGCGTGAGATGCTTGACCGTGCGGCGGCGCTGAGCCGCCGCGTCTGGAACCGTGCCTGCGGCGGCGCTGAGGCAGGCCCGGCTTGAAAGCGGGGGCGCTTCGGCGCCATAAGGGCGTGTCCTTTCCTGCGCGCCCGGTCCAGCGATGAACATCTCTCCACCTGCCCCCCGGCCCGGCGTTCCCGAGCCGGTGGCCGGCGACAAGAAGAGCCGCCGGCAGAACGCGGTGCTGCTGCTGCTGGAGCAGGTCGGCTACGCCTCGGTGGAGCAGCTCGCCGAGCGTTTCGGCATCACCACCCAGACCGTGCGGCGCGACATCGCCGAGCTCTCTGCTGCCGGCAAGGTGCGCCGCTATCATGGCGGCGCCGCCATCTCGATGGCCGCCATCGACGCGGTGACCTACCGCCAGCGCCGGGTCGAGCGCGTCGAGGCCAAGCGCCGCATCGCCGCCCGCGTCGCCGAGCTGATCCCGGACGGCGCCTCGCTGTTCCTCGACACCGGCACGACCTGCGAGACGGTGGCGGAGGCGCTGGTGGCGCGCTCCAACCTCAAGGTCGTCACCTACAGCCTGCGCGCGGCGACGCTGCTGGCGGATCGCACCGATTTCACCATCGCCGTGCCCGGCGGCTTCGTGCGCAATGTCGATGGCAGCGTGTTCGGCGAGGGCGCGGTGGACTTCATCCGCCGCTTCCGCTTCGACGTGGCGATCATCGCCGTCTCCGGCGTGGAATCGGACGGGCGGCTCTCCGATGACGACCATAACGAGGTCGCGGTGGTGCGGGCGGCGATGAAGCTGGCGCGTTCGATCATCCTCACCGCCGACAGCAGCAAGTTCGACCGCACGGCGCTGGTGGAGCTGGGCAATGTGGCCGATGTCTCGGCCTTCGTGACCGATGCACAGCCCGGCGGCGCGCTCACCGCGCTGATGGCGCAGGCGGGCGTGGAACTGCACATATCCTGAGCGCGCGCCGCATCGAAGTTGGACTTTACACCCCGCTGATTCGATTCTAGCGTTCGGAATGTTGGAAATATTACATTTTGATCGACATTTGATCGAAATGAGACTTTCCGGCGCAAAGAGCCAATAAAAACCGGAGTGGGACCATGCTGACGATGAAGGCCGGGCGTGCGCTGCTGACGGCAGCCGCTCTCACCATGCTGGGGGGCATCGCCTCCGCCGAGACGATCACGGTGTACACCGCCTATGAGGAGGACGAGGCCGCGGCCTTCCTTGCCGAGGCGAAGAAGTCGCTGCCGGACCTCGACGTGAAGATGCTGCGCATGTCCACCGGCGACCTCGCCGCGCGCATCATCGCCGAATCCGGCAACCCGCAGCATGACGTGCTCTGGGGCTTCGCCGTCACCTCAATGGTTGATCCGCGCATTGCCGCGACGCTCGAGCCCTACAAGCCGAAGGGCGTCGAGGCGATCGCCGAGCGGTTCCGCGACAAGGACGGCAAGTGGTTCGCCGTCACCGGCTACATGGCCGCCTTCTGCGTCAACAAGGACCGCCTCGCCGCCAAGGGCCTGCCCATGCCGACCTCCTGGGCCGACCTCACCGACCCGAAGTTCAAGGGCGAGGTGGTGATGCCGAACCCGGCCAGCTCCGGCACCGGCTATATCCAGGTCGACTCGCTGCTGCAGATGATGGGCGAGGAGAAGGGCTGGGCCTTCCTCGAAAAGCTCGACAAGAACGTCGCGCAGTACATCAAGTCCGGTTCCAAGCCCTGCAACGCCGCCTCGGCCGGCGAATATGCGGTGGGCGCTTCCTTCGAGCTGCGCGCCATCAAGAACATCGAGGAAGGCTACCCGATCGCCATGGTGATCGCCTCGGAAGGCGCCGGCAACGAGCTGGAGGCCAATGCGCTGATCGCCGCCTCCAAGCACAAGGACGCCGCCAAGCGCTTCCTCGACTGGACGGTGAGCAAGAACGCCGCCGATTCCTACTACAAGTGGAAGGCCATCGTGACCGTGCCCGGCGGCACCATGCCGGAGCGCTTCATCAAGGCCGGCCTGCCGGCGGATGTCTCCAAGGTGCTGTTCCCGGTCGATTTCGCGGCCGCGGCCAGCGAGCGGGCGCGCATCATCGAGACCTGGCAGAAGAAGTTCGAGCGCTGATCGCGGGGCGGGGGAGATACGGCCATGAGTCTCGCGATCCGGGAGGTGTCGAAACGGTTCGCGGGGGTCACGGCCCTCGACCGTGTCTCCCTCGACGTGCCGAACGGCACCTTCGTCTGCTTCCTCGGCCCCTCCGGCTGCGGCAAGACCACGCTTCTGCGGGTCATTGCCGGGCTGGAGAGCGCCGATAGCGGCGAGATCCGCCTCAACGGGACGGATCTCATCCACACACCCGCCAAGGACCGGAATTTCGGCATCGTCTTCCAGTCCTACTCGCTGTTCCCCAATATGAGCGCGGCGCGCAACGTGGCCTATGGCCTCGAATGCCGCCGCTGGCCCAAGGCCGAGATCGGCCCGCGCGTCGATGCCATGCTCAAGCTGGTGCATCTGGCCGAGCACGCGCCGAAGCTGCCCTCGCAGCTCTCCGGCGGCCAGCAGCAGCGCGTGGCGCTCGCCCGCGCCATGGCGCCCGATCCGGGCCTCCTGCTGCTCGACGAGCCGCTCTCGGCGCTCGACGCCAAGGTGCGCGAGGAATTGCGGGTGGAGATCCGCGCCGTGCAGCGGCGGCTCGGCATCACCACCATCATGGTGACGCATGACCAGGAGGAGGCGCTCGCCATGGGCGACCTCGTCGTGGTGATGAGCCGGGGCGTGATCGAGCAGGCCGGCGCGCCGCGCGAGCTCTACGACAACCCGGCGACGCCCTTCGTCGCCAGCTTCATCGGCGGCATGAACATTCTCGAGGTGACACCGGGGAGCGAAGGCCGCCCGGTCTTCGCCGAGGTGCCGCTGGTCGTCGCCAACTCTGCCACCGGCGCCGCGCGCAGCGTCGGCCTTCGGCCCGAGCAGGTGGTGATCGGCGGGCCGGAGGCGCGCGGCGAGAACATCGTGCCCGGCCGCATCCTCGATGTCGCCTTCCTCGGCAATCTTACGCGGGTCTCCGTCGAAACCCCCGCCGGCGGCGCGCCGGTGATCGCCGAGCTGCATGGCCGCTCGCGCGTGCCGGCGGCCGGCCAGGCGGTGACGCTGCATCTGCCGGCCGATGCGCTGCGGGTGCTGGCATGAGCGTGATGTCGGACGCCTATCCTGCCGCCGGTCGCCGCCGCTGGTTCACCGATGCGCGGGTCTCGCGCCTGCTCACGGCGGCGGTCGCCCTTCCGCTCGCTTTGTTCTTTCTGCTGCCGCTGCTGTCGATCCTGCTGCGCAGTTTCGACACGGCAGCGGGCTTCGGCCTCGGCAATTTCGCCGCGACGCTGTCCACCGCGCGGTTCTGGGAGCTGGTGCGCAACAGCGTCGCCATGTCGGCGCTCGCCACCGTGCTCGCCGTGTCGCTGGCCTATCTCTACGCCTATGGCATCCAGCGCACCCAGGTGCCCGGCAAGAGCGTGCTGCGCATCATCGCGCTGATGCCGCTCTTCGCGCCGTCGCTGGTGCAGGCGCAGGGGCTCATATTGCTGCTCGGCCGCAATGGCGCGCTGAACCGCTTCTTCGATGCGGGAATCGAGATCTACGGCTTCTGGGGCACGGCGATCGCCAACCTGCTCTACGCCTTCCCCTATGCCTTCCTCATTCTCTCCGCCGCCCTCGCCATCGCCGATGGCCGGCTCTATGAGAGCGCCACCGTGATGGGGGCCGGGCCGCTGCGCATCTTCCGTACGGTGACGCTGCCGGCGACCCGCTTCGGCCTCGCGGCGGCCGGTTTCGTCGTCTTCACGCTGGTGATGACCGACTTCGGCAATCCGATGGTGATCGGCGGCGATTTCAACGTGCTCGCCACCGAGATCTACAACCAGGTGATCGGCCAGGCGCAGTTCGGGCTGGGCGCGGTGATCGGCGTGGTGCTGCTGGTGCCGGCGGTGATCGCCAAGGTGCTGGAAAAGCGCCTGACCCGCGCCCAGCACGCGCTGCTGACCGCGCAATCGGTGCCGCTGGTGATACGCCCGAGCTGGCGGCGCGACCTCGGCTTCGGCGTCTATCTCTACACCGTGGCCGCGCTGATGCTGTCCGTGGTCGGCGTGGTGATCTTCGCCAGCTTCGTGCGGCTGTGGCCGTACAACATGCAGCTCACGCTGAAGCACTACCAGTTCGACGTGCAGAACGGCATCGCGCCCTTGTGGAACAGCATCGCCGTGGCGCTGGCGACGGCCCTGCTCGGCGTGCTGCTGGCGGGCGCGGCGGCCATTGTCGTCAACAAGTTCCGCAATTCCTTCACCGGCGCGCTGTCGCTGCTGGCGGTGCTGCCCTCGGCGGTGCCGGGCATGGTGCTCGGCCTGGGCTATGTGCTGACCTTCAACAACCCGATGAACCCGCTGAACCTGCTCTATGGCGGCTTCGCGCTGATCATCATCCTCAACGTCTATTACAACCACAGCCAGGCCTTCCTCATCAGCTCCACCAGCCTCGGGCAGATTGGCGGCAGCTTCGACGAGGCCTCGACCATGCTCGGCGCGGGGGTGCTGCGCACGCTGTGGAAGGTGACGCTGCCGCTGATCTGGCCGACGCTGCTGGGCATCGGCGTGTTCTATTTCATGCGCGCCATGGTCTCGCTCTCGGCGGTGATCTTCCTCATCACCCCCTCGACGCAGGTGGCGGCGGTCTCCGTGCTCCAGCTCACCGATCGCGGCGCGGTGAACCAGGCGGCGGCCTTCTCGGTCTGCATCATGGCGGTGGTGGTGGCCTGCCTGCTGCTGGTGCGGCTGGTGCTCGTGCTGGCAGGCGTGCGCAACGTGACGCTGATCCGATGAGCGAGGCGCGTATGCTGCGGGCCATCCTGTTCGACAAGGACGGGACGCTGCTCGACTATGAAAAGACCTGGGGCGGCATCAACCGCGCCGCCGCCGCGCTCGCCGGGGCGGGCGATCCCGATCTCGCCGCGCGGCTGCTCGATCTCGGCGGCGTCGACCGGTCGAGCGGGCGCACGCGGGCCGACAGCCTGCTCGCGGCCGGCAATACCCGCGAGATCGCGCAGGCCTGGGTGGCGGCCGGCAGCCCGCATGAGGTGGGGGCGTTGACCCGCCAGCTCGACGATCTGTTCACCCAGTCGGCCGCCCTTGCCGTGCCGGTGACCGACCTTGCCGCGCTGTTCGGCCGGCTGACCGCGCGCGGGCTGGTGCTCGGCATCGCCAGCAGCGACAGCGAGGCCGCCATTCTCGCCACGCTGCGCACCTTCCGCATTGAGGCCCATGTGCGGGTGGTGATCGGCTATGACAGCGGCTTCGGCAGCAAGCCGGGGCCCGGCATGGTGCTGGGCTTTTCCGCCCTGACCGGCATCGCCCCGACGGAGATCGCGGTGGTCGGCGACAATCTGCACGACATGGAAATGGCTCGCGCCGCCGGGGCGGGCTGGCGCATCGGCGTGCTCACCGGCACGGGGAGCCAAGCGAGCCTCGCGAGCGCCGCCGATCTGTGCCTGCCGAGCATCGCCGCGCTGGAGAGCGACTTCCTGCCCGCGCCCGTGGCGTGAAACCGGTTACCCGCCCATGCGGTAACCGACGCCCGGCTCGGTGACGATCAGCGCGGGATTGGTCGGGTCGTCCTCGATCTTGGCGCGGAGCTGGCCGACATAGACCCGCAGATATTGCGTGTCGTGCTCATGCGCCGGGCCCCACACCGCGCGCAAGATGTGGCGGTGGGTGGCGACCTTGCCGCCATGGCGGGCAAGGAAAGCGAGGAGGTCGAACTCCTTCGGCGTCAGCTTCACCTCCGCCCCCTCGCGGGTGACGCGGTGGCGGGGAATGTCGATCTCGACCGCGCCGAGCCGCAGCACCGGCGTCTCGCCCTTCTCCTGCATGCGGTGGCGCAGCGCCGCGCGCAGCCGGGCCATCAGCTCGCCCATGCTGAAGGGCTTGTTGATGAAGTCGTCGGCGCCGAGGTCCAGCGCCTCGATCTTCTCGGCCTCGCGGTCGCGGGCGGAGAGCACGAGGATGGGTACCGCCGACCATTCGCGCAGGCGGCGGATCACCTCCTTGCCGTCCATGTCCGGCAGGCCGAGATCGAGGATCACCGCGTCCGGCCGGCGATTGGCGACCTGGGCGAGGGCCTGCATCCCGTCCTCCGCCCGCAACGCCTCATAGCCGTTCGCGGCGAGTGCTGGCGCCATGAAGCGGTGGATCGCCGGTTCGTCATCGACCACCAGAACCGTGCCCGCGCTCATGACGGCTCCTCCGCTCCCGCCTCCTGCGCCGCCTGTGCCGGCAGCGGCAGGCGCAGCGCGATGCGCGTGCCGTTGCGCTGGCCGGGCGCCGGGCTGCGGGCGGAGACCGAGCCGCCATGCGCCTCGACCACGCCGCGGGTGATGGCAAGGCCCAGCCCCGAGCCGTCGCCACCATCGCCGGCCCCGCGCGGGGCGCGCACGAACTTCTCGAACACATGCGGCAGCGTCTCGGCGGGGATGCCCGGCCCGTCATCGGTGACGGCGATGACCATCTGACCCTCGATGACGGTCGCGGAGAGGCCGACGCGGGCGGTCGGCCCGGCATAGCGCACCGCATTGGCGACGACATTGCCGAGCGCCTGGTCCATCAGGTTCGGGTCGGCCTCGATGAGCGGCAGGTCGGGCGCGGCGGTGACGACGAAACGCTGCGTCGCCCCGCGCTTCTTCACCGCCGCCACCGCCCGGTTCATCAGCTCCACCACATCCACCCAGTCCCGCCTCATGTCGAGCGCGCCGGCTTCCAGCCGCGTCATGGAGAGCAGGTTGCGCACCATGAGGTCGAGATTTTCCGCCTCGTCGCGCATCTGCGCCAGAAGATCCTGCCGGGCCTCGGCGGGAATGTCCGGGCCGTAGTCGAGCAGGCTGGTGGCGGCGCCGAGGATGGAGGCGAGCGGCGTGCGGAAATCATGACTGATCGAGGCGAGCAGGATGTTGCGCACCCGCTCGGTCTCCGCCGCCGTCCGCACCCGCGTGACTTCTGCCGACAGGCGCGTGCGCAGCAGCGCGGCGGCGGTCTGTTCGGCCAGGGTGCCCAGCAGACCCTCGCTCTCCGTGTCGAGCGGCGGGGCGGCGCTGTCCTGCTCGATGCCGATGACGCCGATGCGCGAGCTGCCGGCCGGGCTGCCATCCGTGCCGCCGAGCGGGCGGAACAGCCAGGGCGCGGTCGGCAACGTGCCGGTGCCCGCGCCCGCGGGCTCGCCGCGCTCATAGGCCCAGGCGGCGGCGGTCATGGAGGCGGTGTCGAGCCGGTCTTCCGGCGGCCAGGCGGCGGCAATGGCGAGGCCGGTGTCGCGCCCGACCAGAATGACGCTGGCGCGCCCGAGCGTGGCGTGCAGCTCCACCGTCGCGGCCTCCGCCACCTTCGCCTCGTCCGGCAGGGCGGAGAGCTTGCGGGTGAAATCATAGAGCCGCCGTGTTGCCCGCATCCGCCGGGCGGCAAGGCGCGCCTGCTCGCGCGCGCGGCCGGCGATGGCGGAGATGATGATGGCGACGATGAGGAAGATCAGCAGCGCCAGCAGCTCATGCGGGCGCGCCACGGTGAAGGTGTCGACCGGGTCGATGAAGAAAAAATTATAGGCGAGGAAGGACAGGCCCGAGGCAAGAATCGCCGGCCAGACGCCATGCAGCAGCGCCGGCAGCAGCACGGCGAGCAAATAGAGCATCGACACGTTGGGCAGCGTGACGAAGCGTGTCAAGAACAGGCCGAGCACGGTGGCGGCGGCGACGCCGAGCGTGGCGGTGACGTAGCCGAGAACCGGGCCGACGGGCGGCAGGCGCTTCAGCCAGTCGGGTGCGGCATCGCGGCTCTCGGCGGTGACCACATGCACGGCGATGCCGTCGCTCGCCCGCACCAGCGCATCGGCCAGCGAGCGCCGCAGCGGCAGCAGCCAGCGCCGGCGCGCCTTGCCGACGATGATCTGGGTGACGTTCTCGAAGCGAGCGACACGCAGCACCTCGCCGGGAATGTCGTTGGCGACCAGCGCCCGCGTCTCCGCCCCCAGCGTCTCGGCGAGCCGCATGCCGGCGTCGAGCCGCGCGCGCTCATGGGTCGGCAGCACATGGCCGGGCCGTTCCACTGTGACGGCGAACCAGCGCGCGTCGAGCAGGTCGGCGAGACGTTTGGCCTCGCGCACCACCCGCTCGGCCGCGCTGTCCGGCCCGACGCAGACCAGCAGCCGCTCGCCGGCCGCCCACGGCCCGGCAATCGCCGAACCCTGCATGCGCTCGACGAGATCGCTGTCGACGCGGGCGGCGACGCGGCGCAGCGCCAGCTCGCGCAGGGCGGTGAGGTTGCTCGGCTTGAAGAAGCTCTGCACCGCGCGGGTGGCGGTGTCCTCGACATAGACCTTGCCGTCGGCGAGGCGCTTGATGAGCTCGTCCGAGGGTAGATCGACGAGGATGATCTCGTCCGCCTTCTCCAGCGCCCGGTCCGGCACGGTCTCGCGCACCCGCACACCGGTGATGCGCTGGACCACGTCGTTCAGGCTCTCCACATGCTGGATGTTGAGCGTGGTCCACACATCGATGCCGGCGGCGAGCAGATCCTGCACGTCCTGCCAGCGCTTGGGGTGGCGCGAGCCCTCGACATTGGAATGGGCGTATTCGTCGACCAGCAGCAGCGAGGGGCGGCGGGCGAGAGCGGCATCGAGATCGAATTCCGGCACCAGCCGGCCGCGATAGGCGATGCCCTTGCGCGGGAGGATCTCCAGCCCCTCGACCAGCGCCTGCGTCTCCGCCCGTCCATGGGTCTCGACGATGCCCGCCACAACGTCGCGGCCGCCCGCGCGGGCGGCGCGGGCGGCGTTCAGCATCGCATAGGTCTTGCCGACCCCCGGCGCGGCGCCGAGGAAGATGCGCAGCTGGCCGCGCGCCTCGCGTTCGGCGGCGGCCAGCAGGGCTTCCGGGTCGGCGCGGGAGGGTTTTTCCGCGCTCATTGCGGGGCTCTATTGCGGGCGCGGCGCCGGGGCGCTGGCATCGAGCGCCAGATTGAGGGCGAGAACGTTGACGCGCGGATCACCGAACACTCCGAACTGCGGTCCCTCTATGTGCGCGTTCACGAGATCGCGGACAAGCGCCGGCTCCACCTTGCGGGCGGCGGCGACGCGCGGCACCTGCGCCAGCGCATAGGCCGGGGAGATGTGCGGATCGAGCCCGCTGCCCGAGGTGGTGACGGCATCGGCCGGGATCGGGCCGGTGAGGCCGGCCGCGCGCAGCGCGTCGGCATCCGTCTTCAGCCGCTCGGCCAGCTTGGCGCTGGTCGGCCCCAGATTGGTGCCGGAAGAGGCCGAGGCGTCATAGCCGTTGCCCGCCGCCGAGGGGCGCGGGTGGAAATAGGTCGCGCCGGCGAAACCCTGGCCGATCAGTGACGAGCCGACCACGGTGCCGTCGCGGGTGATGAGCGAGCCGCGCGACTCGCTGGGGAACAGCGCCTGCGCAGCCTCGGTCATGGCGAGCGGGTAGGCGATGCCGGTGAGGAGGGTGAAGGCGATGAGCAGCGTCAGTGCCGGGCGAAGATGGGTTAGCATGATGAAGTTCCTTGTCATTCATCGGCGTCATCCCGGACGGCCGAAGGCCGATCCGGGATCGCTGGAAATCGGAGAACGATCCCGGCTCTGCGCTTCGCTTCGGCCGGGATGACGAAGACGGGTCAGGCAAGGCCGAGCGCGGCGACGGCGAGGTCGATGAGCTTGATGCCGATGAAGGGCAGGATGACGCCGCCGCCGCCATAGAGGGCGAGGTTGCGGGCGAGCACGGTGGCGGCGGGCTGGGCACGGTAGGGCACGCCGCGCAAGGCGAGCGGGATCAGCGCGATGATGATGAGCGCGTTGAAGATCACCGCCGAGAGAATGGCGCTCTGCGGCGAGTGAAGCCCCATCACATTGAGCAGGCCGAGTTCCGGGATCGCGGCGATGAACAGCGCCGGGATGATGGCGAAGTACTTCGCCACGTCATTGGCGATGGAGAAGGTGGTGAGCGCGCCGCGCGTCATCAGCAGTTGCTTGCCGATGCCGACGATCTCTATGAGCTTGGTCGGGTCGCTGTCGAGGTCGACCATGTTGCCGGCCTCGCGCGCCGCCTGGGTGCCGGACTGCATGGCGACGCCGACATCGGCCTGGGCCAGCGCCGGGGCGTCATTGGTGCCGTCGCCGCACATGGCGACGAGCCGGCCATGGCGCTGCTCGGTGCGGATATAGGCGAGCTTGTCCTGCGGGGTGGCCTCGGCGATGAAATCGTCGACGCCCGCTTCCGAGGCGATGGCGGCGGCGGTGACGGGGTTGTCGCCGGTGACCATCACCGTGCGGATGCCCATGCGGCGCAGCTCGGCGAAGCGTTCCTTGATGTCGGGCTTCACCACATCCTTGAGGTGGATGACGCCGAGCAGGCGGCCATTCTCCGCGAGGCCCAGCGGCGTGCCGCCGGAACGGGCGATCTTGTCCACCGCCGCGTCAAAAGCGGCGATGCCGGTGGAGGCGTTGGCATCGACCGAATGGACGAAGCGCTTCACCGCGTCGACCGCGCCCTTGCGGATGCGCCGCCCGGTGACATCGACGCCGGAGAGGCGGGTGGCGGCGGTGAAGGGCACGAAGCTCGCCCCCGCCATCGCCGCCGTTTCGGTGGTGATGCCGTATTTCTCGCGCGCCAGCTCCAGGATCGAGCGGCCCTCGGCGGTCTCGTCGGCGAGGCTCGCCTGCACGGCGATGAGCGCCGCCTCGGGCTCGCTAATGCCGGGCACCGGGATGATCTCCGAGGCCATGCGGTTGCCGAAGGTGATGGTGCCGGTCTTGTCGAGCAGCAGCGTGTCGACATCGCCCGCCGCCTCCACCGCGCGGCCGGACATGGCGAGCACATTGTGGCGGATCAGCCGGTCCATGCCGGCGATGCCGATGGCCGAGAGCAGGCCGCCAATGGTCGTGGGGATCAGCGTGACGAGCAGCGCGACCAGCACCGGCACCGGCACGTCGGCGGCCGAATAGCGGCCGAGCCCGGCGAGCGAGACGACGGCAATGAGGAAGATCAGCGTCATGCCGACGAGCAGGATGGAGAGCGCCAGCTCGTTCGGCGTCTTCTGCCGCTCGGCGCCTTCCACCAGCGCGATCATGCGGTCGAGGAAGGAGGAACCGGGCGCGGCGGTGATGCGCACGACGATCCAGTCGGAGATGACGGTGGTGCCGCCGGTGACCGCCGAGCGGTCGCCGCCGCTCTCGCGGATGACGGGCGCGCTCTCGCCGGTGATGGCGGCCTCGTTCACCGAGGCGATGCCCTCGACGATCTCGCCGTCGCCGGGAATGAGGTCGCCGGCTTCGACCAGCACGTGATCGCCCAGCTTGAGGTCGAGGGCGGAGACGCGCTCGACATTGGCGCGGTCGGTGGCGCTGCGCATGCGCTTGGCCACCGTGTCGGTGCGCGCCTTGCGCAGGGAATCCGCCTGGGCGCGGCCGCGCCCTTCGGCGATGGCCTCGGCGAAATTGGCGAACAGCACGGTGAACCACAGCCAGGCCATGATCTGGCCGGTGAAGGCCAGAGGATTGCCGACGAGGAAATCGCGCAGGAACAGCACGGTGACGAGGGCCGCCACCACCTCGGTGACGAAGATCACCGGGTTGCGCATGAGCAGGACGGGGTTGAGCTTGAACACCGCGTCGCGCAGCGCCCGCCCGATCAGCTCGGGCGAGGCGAAGGCGGAGCCGGTCTTCGCAGGATTATGCGTGGACATGAGAGGTCTCCGGTCGCGGTCGTTCAGAAGGTCTTGCCGGCCAGCATCTGCACCTGCTCGGCGATGGGGCCGAGGGCGAGAGCGGGGAAGAACTGGAGACCCCCGAGGATGAGGATGACGCCGGTGAGAAGGCCGACGAAAAGCAGCCCGTGGGTCGGGAAGGTGCCGGAGGAGGCGGCGAGCCGGGTCTTGCCGGCGAGCGAGCCGGCGATCGCCATCATCGGCACGATATAGGCGAAGCGCCCGAGCAGCATGGCAAGGCCCAGCGTGGTGTTCCACCAAAGCGAGTTGGCGGAGAGGCCGCCAAAGGCCGAGCCGTTATTCCCCGCCGCCGAGGAGTAGGCGTAGAGGATTTCCGACAGTGCGTGCGGGCCGGCATTGCCGAGCCCGGCCAGCGCGTCCGGCAGCACGGCGGCTACGCCTGAGAAGCCGAGAATGGCGGTGGGCAGGATCAGCACGGCGAGAATGGCCATCTTCACCTCCTTCGCCTCGATCTTCTTGCCGAGATATTCCGGCGTGCGCCCGACCATCAGGCCGGCGACGAAGACGGCGATGATCGCCATGACCAACAGGCCATAGAGGCCGGAGCCGACGCCGCCCGGCAGGATCTCGCCGAGCTGGATCATGAACATCGGCACCAGCCCGCCGAGCGGGGTGAAGGAGCCGTGCATGGCGTTCACCGCGCCGTCCGACAGGCCTGTGGTGACGGTGGCGAACAGCGCGGAGGCGGCGAGGCCGAAGCGGACCTCCTTGCCCTCCATATTGCCGCCCGCCGGGTCGAGCCCCGCCGCGACCAGCGAGGGGGTGCCGGCCGCTTCCGCCCAATAGGCGACGGCGACGCCGGCGATGAGGATGATGGCGATGACGCCGATCAACGCGCGGGCCTGCCGGCGGTCGCCGACCAGACGGCCGAAGGCGAAGACCAGCGCGGCGGAGATCACCAGCATCTGCCAGATTTCCAGCGCGTTGCTGAACGGCGTCGGGTTCTCGAAGGGGTGAGCGGCATTCACATTGAAGAAGCCGCCGCCATTGGTGCCGAGCTGCTTGATCGCCATTTGCGAGGCGACGGGGCCGACCGCGATGGTCTGCTGCGCGCCCTCCAGCGTGGTGGCGGCGACGCTTGCGTCAAGCGTCTGCGGCACGCCCATCGCCACCTGCGCGAGGCCGGTGATGATGGCCAGCGGCAGCAGGATGTAGAGCACCGAGCGCGTCATATCGACGAAGAAATTGCCGAGGCCGGGCGCGTTCGAGCGGGCAAAGGCCCGCACCAGCGCGACGGCGAGCGCAAGGCCGGTGGCGGCGGAGAGGAAGTTCTGCACGGTGAGCCCGGCCATCTGGCTGAACAGGCTCATCGTGGTCTCGCCGCCATAGGACTGCCAGTTGGTGTTGGTGACGAAGCTCACCGCCGTGTTGAAGGCGAGGTCGGGCGACAGCGCACCGAAGCCCAGCGGGTTCAGCGGCAGCAGGCCCTGAAGGCGCAGCAGCGCGTAGAGCAGGACGACGCCCGCCGCGTTGAAGGCGAGCATGGCGAGCGTGTAGCCCAGCGCGCTCTGCTCGGCCTTGGGGTCGACGCCGGCAAGGCGATAGAGGCCACGCTCGAGCGGGCCGAGCACGGGCGAGAGCAGGGTGCGCTCACCGGCGTACAGCCGCGCCATAGTGGCGCCGAGCGGCACGGCGGCGATGAGGACGAGCGCGAGGATGATGGCTATCTGGAGCCAGCCGAGAGCGGTCATGGCGAGGGACTTTCAGGGAGGGAGGGCGCGTCAGAACTTCTCGGGCTGCAGCAGCGCGAGCACGAGATAGACGGCGAGGGCGAGGGCGACAGAGGCGCCCAGAAGGAGATCAAGCATGGCCTAGCCTCGCGCGGTGTAGCGGGCATAGGCGGCCATCAGCAGGAAGAAGCCGAGGGCGATGGCGAGGTAGATAAAATCCAGCATGTTCCAGGTTCCTGGTTGGGCCGGTCTCTCATCTAGGCGGGGGCGGATAAGCGTTCGATCCGGAATGCGGCGACCCGCCATAAGGAAGGCATAAAGGCCGCCGGCCGCGCGTTACCGTCGCGTGTTCGCCCTTCGGTCGATGCGGTGCTGCGCAACCCTTCGGCGCTTTCGGGCTTATCCCCTGCACAGGTAGCGGGTGGGGGAGGGAAACATGGGACGACGGACGTGGATGCGTGCGGGTGGCGGGGATGTGCTGCTCGCGGGAGCCGCCTTCGTGCTGGGCGCGGCGCTGGTTACACGCTGGCCGGTGCCCCTGCGCCGGGAAGGGCAGGCGCCTGCTTCGCTGCCCGCCGTGCCGCTTGCCGCCGCGCTGCATGATGGGCGCGGCCGCTTCGCTGACAGCCCGGCGGAGCTGCCGGCCCGCGCCTGGCGCGATGTGTTCTGGCGCGTCTATGCCGGTTTCACCGAGGACCGGGTGCTGGCGGTGGCGGGCGGGGTGACCTTCTACACCATGCTGGCGCTGTTTCCCGCGCTCGCCGCCTTCATCTCGCTGTTCGGCCTTTATGCCGAGCCGGTGGCGGTCATTCGCGAGCTCGACCAGTGGCGCGGCATCCTGCCGGGGGCGGCGGTGGAGATCATCAGCGGGCAGATCGAGCGCATCGCCACCGGCAGCAACCGCACGCTCGGCTTTGCCTTTGCGCTGAGCCTCGTCATCGCGCTGTGGAGCTCCAATGCCGGGATGAAGGCGCTCTTTGATGCGCTCAACATCGTCTATGGCGAGAGCGAGAAACGCAGCTTCATCCGGCTGAATGCCGTGTCGCTGCTGTTCACTTCCGGCGCGCTGGCGCTGATGCTGCTCGCCATGGGTGCGGTGGTGCTGCTGCCGCTGGTGCTCGCCCTGCTGCCGGGCCTGCCCGGCGAATTGCTGATCCGCTGGGGCCGCTGGCCGCTGCTGTTCGTCGCGGTCAGCATCGGGCTGGCGCTGATCTATCGCTACGCGCCGAGCCGCGAGCGCCCGCGCTGGCAATGGCTCAGCGTCGGCAGCGTGTTCGCGGCCAGCGCCTGGCTCGCCGGCTCCATGCTGTTCTCCTGGTACGCGGCGAACCTCACCGATTTCAACGAGACCTATGGCTCGCTGGGCGCCATCATGGCTTTCATGATCTGGGTGTGGATCTCCATCATCGTCGTGCTGGTGGGGGCGCAGATCAACGCCGAGGCCGAGCACCAGACGGCGCGCGACAGCACCACCGGCGCGCCGCTGCCGCTGGGGCTGCGCGGCGCGACGATGGCCGACACGGTCGGGGAATCGCCGGCCTGACGAGTGTCAGCCGCCCGCCCGCATGAAGCCGGCGATGCGCTCGGCGATCATGATGGTCGGCATGTTGGTGTTGGCGCGCGGAATGGCCGGCATGACGGAAGCGTCCGCCACGCGCAAGCCCGCGACGCCGATCACCCGGCCCTGCGCGGTGGTGACGGCGGCGGGATCGTCCGCCCGGCCCATGCGGCAGGTGCCGCTCGGGTGCCAGGTGCCCCCGACATTGCGACGCACGAAATCGGTCAGCGCGCCCGCGTCATTGAGCAGGTCGGCGATGGTGATGCCTTCGGTGACGACCGCATGGATCAGCGCCGCGCGTAACGGGCCGGCGGCGTCGAGCAGCGCCGCGAGAGTGCCGCGCTGGAGCGCGTTCCACCGGCCGGGCACGGCGATCTTCGCCACGCGCGGCGTGTAGCTCGCCGGAAAGACCACATCGCGCGCCCCATCGAGCGCGGGGTCGAGCAGGGCCTGCGCGCCCCGGCGCAGCGCGTCGCACAGCCGCTGGAGATCGCGCGCGTCGCTGAGCATGCGGAAATCGACCAGCGGCTCGCGCGCCGGATCGGCCCCGGCCAGACGCACGCTGCCGCGCGAAAAACTCTTATTGACCCAGAAGAACAGGCAGCCCGTCCGCCGCCCGACGCTGTGCCAGCCGGCGCGCGAGAGGATGGCGGCGTGCATGTCGCCCGGCGGGGCGCCGGGAAGGTCCGAGGTGTAGCGCCAGATCGCCTGCTCATGGTGCTCGGCGCCGTTGCGCTCGCGAAAGGCCGGCGGCAGCCAGGTGGCAACGGCGATGGAGGGGTGCTCCATGAGGTTGCGCCCGACGCCCGGCCGGTCCGCCACCACGCCGATGCCGAGCGCCTGCAGTTCCTCCGCCGGGCCGATGCCGGAGCGCAGTAGCAGCGCCGGCGAGTGGATGGCGCCGGCCGCGACAACGACCTCGCCGGCGGTGATGGTGACGGGGCCCGCCGGGCCATCGACCACCGCGCCGGTGACGCGGCGCCCTGCCATGAGCAGGTGGTGGGCCTGATGGCCGGTGATGATGCGCAGATTGGGCCGGGCGCGGACCGCGGGCGTGAGATAGGCCAGCGAGGTCGGCTGGCGCCGGCCCTCATCGTCCACCGCCACCGCGCCGCGATAGGTGCCGTCGAGCCACGCGCCGTTCTGGTCGAGCTGGATCGGGTGGCCGCGCGCCTCCAGCGTCTCCATCACCCGTCGGACGAAGGGCGAGAGCGCGCCATCGCCGATGCGGCGCACGATGATCGGCCCGTCCGTGCCGTGCAGCGGGCCGGAAAAGTCGCGGTCCGCCTCCATGGCGCGAAACACCGGCAGGCAGTCGCGCAAACCCCAGCCTTCCGCGCCCAGACGCTCCCACTCGTCGTAATCGTCCGGCGCGCCGCGGTTGGCCATCAGCGCATTGATCGCCGAGCCGCCTCCGAGCAGGCGCGCCTGCTCATAGCGCCGGGGTTCGCGCGGCGCATTGCCGGCGCCCATCAAGGCATTGAGCCCCGCCCAGATGTTCGACGTGTCGAGATAGGCGCGGCCGGGGTAGCGCCCGGCGATGTCCGCCGGGATGTCGGCGCGGGTGATGTCGCGCCCGGCCTCGATGAGGATGACCTGCCGCCCGGGCTCCTCCGACAGCCGCGCCGCCAGCACGCAGCCGGCGCTGCCGCCGCCAAGGATCAGCGTGTCGCAGGCGAGGGAGACCGGGGCGGCGACCGGCATCAGGCGCCCGCGCGTTCGGCGTCGACCGCGTCGGCGAGCTGCTTCAGCGAGGAGAGATGCAGGTCGGGCGTGGTGAAGCTCTTGGGCGCGGGCGTGCCGCCATAGCCGACAAGCCCTTGCCGCCGCTCGATCCAGCACACCGTGTAGCCCTCAGCGCGGGCGACGCCGATGTCGTGATGCTGGCTCTGCGCGACATGCAGGATCTCGTCCTGCCGGTAGCCGAAGGCCGACTGGCGGCCGAGATTATAGGAGAAGAAGCGCGGATCAGGCTTGGCGCAGCCGGCCTCGTCGCAGGTCACGCTGTCATGGAACGGGTTGCCGAGGGTGGCGGAATAGGCGGAGAAGACGGTGCGGTCGGTGTTGGTCATGGCGACCAGCCGGTAGTTGTGGCGCAGGCGCTTCAGCGCCTCGACCGAGTCCGCGAAGGCCGGCCAGCGGAACACGGCGAGCTGGAACGCCTCGGCGGTCGTCTCGTCATTGGCGAAGCCGCACTCATTGGCGACGTAGAGGTAGACGTCCTTCATGGCGAAGGAGGAACGGCCGTGGAAAGCGTCCCGCCCGCGCGTGTAGGGCCCGAAGATCTCGTCATCCGTGGCCGCTTCCGCCTTCGGGCCACCGAGCGTGCGCATGGCATTCAGAACGCCGGTCTCGAAGTCGATCAGCGTGCCGACGACATCGAACGTCATGACCTTGAAATCGGTGAGTTTCACGGAGAACTCCGGTCGGTAGGGCGCAGCAGCGCCGGGCTTCGATGGCGGCCAGCAGAGCAGCGGGGGCGTCCTGCTTCAATTGAAAAAAGCTTGGGCAGGCGTTACATCATGTAAATGCGTAAGATCCGCCTGATGTTGCCGTCGATGAACGGCTTTTTCACTTTCGAGGCCGCGGCCCGCTGCGGGAACTTCGCGCGGGCGGCGGAGGAGCTGAATGTGACGCCGGCGGCGGTCAGTCGCATGGTCGGGCGGCTGGAGGAGCATATTGGCTTCCCGCTGTTCGACCGGCTGCCCGGCGGGGTGGCGCTGACCGAGCCGGGCCGCATCCTGCATGAGGCGGTAGGGCGCGGCTTTTCCGGTATCGAGAGGGCGTTGCAGGAAATCGAAGACCGGCGGATCGGCATCGAGACGGTGACGCTGTCGGTCTCCACCGGCTTCACCACGCACTGGATGATGCCGCATATGGCTGAACTAAAAAGGGATTTTCCCAAGCTGGAGCTGCGCTTCCAGCTCATCATGTCGGCGCTGGGCGGGCCGGTGCATGATGTCGATCTCGGCATGCGCTTCGTCGACCGGGCCGATGCCCGCCATGAGCTGAGCTACATCATGCCGGAGATCGTGCTGCCGGTGTGCAGCCCTTCCTATGCGGAAGCGGGGGTGGAAAACGGGCGGAGTGTCAGTGCAGTCAGGCGGACGATCAGGGTAATCCGGCTGAGCGAGGCCGAGCCGGACTGGTCGCATCTGCTGCCGCCCGAGGCGATGGACCCGCCGCCCGAGACGATGGACCTCGACGATTATGGAATCGTCGTGCAGGCGGCGATGCTCGGGCAGGGGGTGGCGCTCGGCTGGCTGAACGTGGTCGGTCACGGGCTGCGGACCGGTGCTCTGATACCTTTCGGCGGCCGCGCCAGCGCCACGGGGCGCCAGTGCCAGTTCATGCGGCTGCGCGACAAGCCGCTGCGCCCCATCGTGGCGGATCTGCGCGACTGGATCACCCGGCGGCTGCGGGCGGATATCGACGCGGTGGCGGGACACCACCCGGACCTGGGTCTCGACGGGCTGCTCCGCAACACAATGTAAACCCGCCACGGCAGCGGGATCGCCCCGAAAATCATCACATGCGCGCTTTCGCGCCACTCGCTTGGGCGGACGTCGCTTTAAGACAACGGGGGTGACGGCTTCCACCTGCCAAGGAGCGCCGCAAGCCCCTAGCATGAGCGTGGCCGTCCTGGCCTTCGCACCCCCGGCACGTGACGCGGATCGTGTCATGACGCAGGGTGGCGCGGGGCCGGAGGCCTAAAAATAAGCGCGCCTAGTTCTTCAGCAACAGGCGCTGTCCGGTGTGCCATACCATCGGACAACAGGGTGGAAGCCGACCCGAGCGGGGCCCCATGGGCACGCAATGCCGGGCCCATGCCGTCATGACGGCGAACCTTCCATAACCTATTGAAATACATCTATCTTTTTTGACGATGGGGTGCTCAAGTAGGGCGTTCGGCGGCCCATGAGGGCGGTTGGCACGGTGCTTGCGGAAGACAGGGGGCTCGCTCCGGCGGGTGGAAACACATGAACGCCTGACAAACGTGCCCGGGAGGAGCGGCCAATCCTCCCCCGCCAGTGCTGAGGAGCATCCATGAGGCTTCCCGTGAGTGCCAACGATAGCTTTGTCGAATTTGCCGGCGTTCAGAAGACCTATGACGGTGAGATTCTTGTCGTGAAGGATCTCAGCCTGCGCATCCGGCGCGGGGAATTCCTGACCCTTCTCGGGCCCTCCGGCTCGGGCAAGACCACCACCCTGATGATGCTGGCCGGCTTCGAGACGCCGACCTCCGGCGACATCATCCTCGATGGCAACCGCATCGACGCGCTCCCCCCGGAAAAGCGCGACATCGGCATGGTCTTCCAGAACTATGCCCTCTTCCCCCATATGAGCGTGGCGCAGAATGTCGGCTACCCGCTCAAGGTGCGCGGCCTGCCCAAGGCCGAGATCGCCGAGCGCGTGGCCAAGGCGCTGGGCATGGTCGAGCTGGGCTCCTTCGCCGCCCGCATGCCCGGCCAGCTCTCGGGCGGCCAGCAGCAGCGCGTCGCGCTTGCCCGCGCGCTCGTCTTCGAGCCCAAGCTGGTGCTGATGGACGAGCCGCTCGGTGCGCTCGACAAGCAGCTGCGCGAGCACATGCAGATGGAGATCCGCCATCTGCATGAGCGGCTCGGCATCACCGTGGTCTATGTCACGCACGACCAGAGCGAGGCGCTGACCATGTCCGACCGGGTGGCGGTGTTCAATGCCGGCATCATCCAGCAGGTCGCCCCGCCCTCCGAGCTTTATGAAAGCCCGTCCAACTCCTTCGTCGCCCAGTTCATCGGCGAGAACAACCGCCTGCCGGGCCGCATCGAGGCCGCCAGCGGCGATGTCTGCACGGTGGTGCTGGGCAATGGCGACACCGTCACCGCGACGCTGACCAGCGCCGCCGGCGTCGGCGAGAAGTGCCTGCTCTCCATTCGCCCCGAGCGGGTGAAGATCGCCCCCGCCGAGGGCGTGGTCGACAACCGCTTCGAGGCTGAAATCGCCGAGATCATCTATCTCGGCGACCATGTCCGCGTGCGCTGCCGTCTCGACAGCGGCGCCGAGGTCGTCGTCAAGGTCAGCAATGTCGAGGACCGGCCGGTGCTCGACATCGGCTCCCGCATACCGCTCGGCTGGCGCGCGCAGGACTGCCGCGCCCTCGACGCGGCCTGACCCTGCTTTCTGCCGATCACCCGTTTTGCCAACAACCGACCCAAAGGGAATGTCCATGCAGATCAAGTCGTTGACGATGACCCTGTCCGCTCTCGCGCTGTCCGCGAGCTGCGGCGCCGCCTTCGCGGCCGACAGCCTGACCATCACCTCCTGGGGCGGCGCCTACCAGAAGAGCCAGGAAGAGGCCTATTACAAGCCCTTCACCGCCAAGACCGGCGTGAAGATCACCCAGGAAGAGTACAATGGCGAGGCGGCCCGCATCCGCGCCATGGTCGAATCCGGCAACACCACCTGGGATGCCATCGACGTCGACGCCGCGACCGCGCAGCAGGGCTGCGACGAGGGCTTCCTGACGCCGATCGACTACTCGAAGTTCGGTGGCAAGGAAGCCTTCGTGAAGGGCTCCACCTTCGAGTGCGGCATCCCCACCATCATCTACTCGACGATCTACGCGTATGACGCGGACAAGATCAAGGACGGCCCGAAGACCATTGGCGACCTGTTCGACACCAAGAAGTGGCCGGGCAAGCGCGCGCTGCAGAAGACCCCCTTCGGCAACCTCGAATTCGCGCTGATGGCCGAAGGCGTGCCGGCCGACAAGGTCTACGCCACGCTGAAGACCAAGGAAGGCGTCGACAAGGCGTTCAAGAAGCTCGACACCATCAAGAAGGACATCGTGTGGTGGGAGGCCGGCGCCCAGCCGCCGCAGCTGCTCGCCTCGGGTGAAGTGGTGATGGCGACCGCCTGGAACGGCCGTATCTTCAACGCCAACAAGGTCGACAAGAAGAACTTCAAGATCGTCTGGGACGGCCAGCTGATGGACTACGACCTCTGGGCGATCCCGAAGGGCGTGAAGGATCTCGACGCGGTCTACAAGTTCATCGAATTTGCCTCGAGCCCGGAAGCCCAGGCCGAGCAGACCAAGTACATCTCCTACGGCCCGGCGCTGCTCGCCGCCACGCCGAAGATCGCGCCGGACATCCTGAAGGATCTGCCGACCGCGCCGGAGAACTCCAAGACCGCGCTCGCCAACGACCCGGTCTTCTGGGGTGACAACAAGGAAGAGCTGCTGAAGCGCTTCAATACCTGGGTTGCTCAGTGACCCACTTCGCCTGAGCCGGGCCGGCAGGGGGAGCACCCGCTCCCCTGGCGTGCCGGTGCCGGCCCCCGCTGCACGGGGGATGAGAACGCCGGCCGGGGGCCTCGCGGCGCCCCGGCCGAACGAACCGATCGGCCCGGACGCGCGCGGCACACGCCCGCCAGAGCCGGCCGACACCAGCCGAGGGGAAGTATCGAATGGCTGTAGCCGCCCTGGAAGGCGGCGCCGTGACCGGCGTCGACCGCACCTCGCTCAAGACCAAGCTGAGACGCGCCGAGCGCCTGAACCGGGCCCGCTCCTTTTCGCTGGTCGCGCCGCTTCTGCTTTTCGTGCTGGCGGTGTTCGCCCTGCCCATCGGCCTGATGCTGGTCCGCGCGGTCGAGAACACGGAAGTGCGCGAGAGCCTGCCCAAGACCATGCTGTCGCTGCAGGCCTGGGACGGGCAGGCGACGCCGGGCGAGGATGTGTTCGCCGCCTTCGCCGACGACCTCACCCAGACCCAGAAGGACCGCACCACCGCGCTGGTCGGCAAGCGCATCAATTACGAGGTGCCGGGCGCGCGCTCGCGCTTTCTCAAGGCCGGCCGGCTGATCGACGCCGGCGGCGGCGGGCCGTGGAAAGAGAAGTTCCTGGCCACTGACGCGGAATGGGGCTCGGTCGAGTTCTGGGCCATCATGAAGCGGGCCGGCGCGACGCTGACGCCCTATTACCTGCTCACCTCGGTCGACCTGCGCCAGGACGCGAACGGCGCGGTGATGCGCAATTTCGCCGACCAGTCGATCTTCCTCGACATCTTCTACCGCACCATCTGGATCAGCTTCATGGTGACGCTGGCGACGCTGGTGCTCGGCTATCCGGTGGCGCATCTCTTGGCGATCCTGCCGCCCAAGCATGCCAACATGCTGATGATCCTGGTGCTGCTGCCCTTCACCACCTCGATCCTGGTGCGCACCACGGCGTGGATCGTGCTCTTGCAGAGCAATGGCGTGCTGAACGACTTCCTGCTGGCGCTCAACATCACCACGGAGCGGGTGCAGCTCATCTTCAACCGCTTCGGCACCGTGTTGGCGATGACGCACATCCAGCTGCCCTTCACCATCCTGCCGATCTATTCGGTGATGAAGTCGATCCCCGCCTCGCATCTGCGCGCCGCGCGCTCGCTCGGCGCCGGGCCGCTCACCGCCTTCGTCTCGGTCTACATGCCGCAAACCCTGCCCGGCGTCGGCGCCGGCTGCCTGCTCACCTTCATTCTCTCGCTCGGCTACTACATCACCCCGGCGCTGGTCGGCGGGCCACAGGACCAGATGGTGAGCTATTTCGTGGCGCTCTACACCAACAAGGAAATGAACTGGGGTCAGGCTTCCGCCCTCGGCGCCATCCTCCTGATGATCACGCTGGTGCTCTATGCGGTGTTCAACCGCGTGGTCGGCATCGACAAGGTGAAACTGGGCTGACCGACATGCTTGCACCGTCTTACGCCACGCCGCGCGAGAAGCTGTCCTACCTGATCTTCGCCGTGTACTGCACGCTGGTCTTCCTGTTCCTGGTCGGGCCGATCCTCGTCATCATGCCGCTCTCCTTCTCGAGCGAGCCGTGGTTCACCTACCCGCTGCCGGGGCTGAGCCTGCGCTGGTATGAAGACTTCTTCTTCAACGAGCGCTGGCGGGTGGCGCTCTATAACAGCGCCTTCGTCGCCTTCTTCTCGACGCTGATCGCCACCGGCCTCGGCACGCTCGCCGCGCTCGGCCTGTCGCGCGGCAACGTGCCCTTCGCCGGGCTGATCCTGTCGATCCTCATCTCGCCGATGATCGTGCCGGTGGTGATCGTGGCGGTGGCGATGTTCTTCGGCTTCGCGGCGGTGGGGCTGAACAACACCTATCTCGGGCTGATCCTCGCCCATGCCATTCTCGGCACGCCCTTCGTCGTCATCACCGTGACGGCGACGCTGACCGGCTTCGACCGCTCGCTGACACGCGCCGCCGCCTCGCTCGGCGCCTCGCCCTGGACCGCCTTCCGCACCGTGACCCTGCCGCTGATCGCGCCGGGCGTGACGTCGGGCGCGCTCTTCGCCTTCGTCACCTCCTGGGACGAGGTGGTGGTGGCGCTGTTCCTGTCGAGCCCGGATCAGCGCACCTTGCCGCGCCAGATGTTCTCCGGCATCCGCGAGCAGATCTCGCCGACCATCACCGCGGCGGCGACCTTCCTGGTCATCTTCGCCGCGCTCCTGATGATGACGCTGGAACTGCTGCGCCGCCGCGCCGAGCGCCTGCGCGGCACGCCGGCCTGATCTTTCCGCGTCCACGAAAAAGCCCCGGAACGCGGCCGCGTTCCGGGGCTTTTTCTTTGGCGAGGTTCAGTGCGCGCGGATCAGTGCGCGAAGGTCTCGCGCAGACGGTCCCATTTCAGCCTTGTCTTGACCGCGAGCGGCCAGGCGGCGTGGCCGAGGATGGGGCGGATGCGGGTGACCGGCAGGTCGAGCGTCTCCGGCCCGCCGCCGGCCGCGCGCCGCGCCAGCATCCGGCCGGTCGCGGTCGCCATGGCGACGCCGCGGCCATTATAGCCGAGGCCGATATGCAGCCCGGCCTCCGGCTCATGCAGATGCGGCAGGTGATCCCAGGTCACGGCGACCTGCCCGTTCCAGCGATGCGTCCACTCGAACGCCCGGAGCACCGGGAACAGCCGCGTCGCGTGGTCGACCAGCGCGGTGTAGTCCACCGGCGCGCTCGCCTCGCGCAGCACGCTGCGCCCGCCCATCACGAAACGGCCGGCATCGTCGAGGCGGTAATAGACATAGGATGAGGACATCTCGTAGAGCACCACGCCGTTCGGCATGATCGGCGCGCGCACCTGCGCCGGCAGCGGCTCGGTGGCGGTGATCGAGGAGAACACCGGCACCACCGAGCGGCGCAGCCCCGGCCAGAGATCGTCGCTATAGCCGTTGGTGGCGAGGATGACGCGCTCGGCCCGCACCGTCCCAGTGGGCGTGGCGATTTCCCAGCCGCCCGTCCCGCGCGTGAGCTTCACGGCCGGCGTGTCGGTGAAGATGCGCGCGCCGGCCTTCAGCGCCGCGCCGGCAAGGCCGCGCACATAGCCGAGCGGGTTCACCTGCCCGCCGCGCCGGTCATGCGCGCCCATCCGATAGGCGCCGGTGCCGGTAAGCGCCGCCATTTCCTTGGCGTCGGCGAGGACCACATCCGCCCCGCGCGCGCTCCATTGCCGCTGGAAGCTGCGGATGCCGGTGGCCGCGGTTTCGGAGATCGCCGCGCGGAGCGTGCCGCCGCGCTGCGGCGCGCAGTCGATGCCGTGCTTGGCGATGAGGTCGAAGACCAGCTGCGGCGCCTCGTCGCCGAGCTTCACCATCCGCCCGCCGAGATCGGCGCCGAAGGTGGCGACGAGATCTTCCGGCTCCCATTTGAGGCCGGGATTGACCTGCCCGCCATTGCGGCCGGAGGCGCCCCAGCCAATGGCGCTGGCGTCGAGCACCACCGTTTCCACCCCGGCTTCCGCGAGGTGCAGCGCGGCGGAGAGGCCGGTGAAGCCGGCGCCGACGATGGCCACCTTCGCGGTGACGTCGCCGGTGAGCGCCGTGGTTTCCGGCGCGGGGATCGCGGTCTTCGCATAGAGCGAGCGCGGCAGGGGGCGGCGGGCAATGGTCTGTGCCACGGCGGGGGTCTCCGGTGCGTTCAGGCTGATAAGGCGGGGTCAGAGCCCCGCCATGGGACGCGGGCGCGAGCCGTCGAAGAAGCGCGACAGCCGGTAGGGGCGCGGATCGGCGATCGGCGCCATGTCGGTGACGATGTCCGCCACGAGATGGCCGGCGCCCGGCCCGATGCCGAAGCCATGGCCGGAAAAGCCGGTGGCGACGACGAGGCCGCTGACGCCCTCGGCCGGCGAGATGACCGGCACGGCATCGGGCGTGGCGTCGATGAAGCCGGCCCAGCTCTGCACCATGCGCGCCTCGCCGAACATCGGGAAGCGGCGCTTGAGCGCGGCGAAGGCCTGATCGAGATAGCCCTCGTCGGGCGCCGGATCGAGCACGCGCGCGGCCTCATAGACCGAGGGCTGGTCGAAGGGGCGCGCGCCCGCCTCGCTCCATTCGGTGAGGAAGCGGGAATCGAGCCGCAGGCGCAGCGAGGCGAATTCCATCTGCAGCGCCGGCAGGAAATCCAGGCAGAAGCGGAAGCTGTCCGGCACGATGGGAACGACATTCACATGGCCATTGGCGATGGTGTAGCCGCCATCCTCGCGCCGGCGCATGGCAAAGTCGTGGTCCCACAGCGCCGGAACCGGGCCGCCCGGCACGGGCGAGGTGCGCATCACGCTGGCGCGCACCTTGAGCTGCGGCAGGTCGATGCCGACATCCTTGAGGATGCGCCGCGTCCAGGCGCCGCCGGCCACCACGATGTTCGAGGTGACGATACGCCCGCGCTCGGTGATGGCGGCGATGACCCGGCCGCCGCCGGTCTCGATGCCGCGCACCGCACAATCGGTGAGGATCACCGCGCCCTTGCGGCGGGCCGCCTCGGCAATGGCGGGAGCGGCCTTTTGCGGCTCGGCGCGCCCGTCCGAATCGCACCAGAGCGCCCCTTTCGGCGGGGCCGTGTCGCCGGGCATGACACGGGCGATCTCGGCGGCCGTGAGCATCTGCGCCTTGATGCCGGCGGGCGCGGCCTCGCGCACCCAGCTCTCGAAGGAGGCTTCCTTCTTGGCGTCATTGGCGGCGAACAGGATGCCGGTGGTGGTGAAGCCGGTCGGCGCGCCGATATGTTCGTCCATGCCGCGCCACAGGCGCAGCGCCTCGCGGATCAGCTCGAATTCGCGCGGGTCGCGCTTGGCCTGGCGGCACCAGCCCCAGTTGCGGCTCGATTGCTCGCCGGCAATGTGGCCCTTCTCGCACAGCACGACCTTGAGGCCGCGTTCGGCGAGATAAAGCGCGCTGGTGGTGCCGATGATGCCGCCGCCGACAATGACGACATCGGCGGTGGTGGGGACGACGGGATCGGAAGCGACGGGGACGACCTGGGGGCCCATGGGACGGGGGACTCAACTGTGAAGGGGCGGGCGCATTGGAGGCCCGCCGGGCCGAGAAAGCCAGCAAAAGCGGTGCCACTCCCCCCTCAGACTTTGGACGCTGCGGCGTGTCGCCGCCGACCCGATGCGCCGCCGCCACAGCCGCCTTGCCCGGATCGTGCTAGAGAAGGGCACCGTACCTGCGGGTACGCCCGTGATCCCCAGCCCGAGCAGGACATCTCCCGTGATTTCGACCCGCCGCCCGGAATTTTTCGGCCCTGCGCGCCCGACCTTGTTCGCGCGCGATGCCGCGATTGCCACCTCGCACCCGCTCGCCACTGCGGCGGGGCTGGAGATCCTGCAGGCGGGCGGCACCGCCATGGATGCGGCGCTCGCGGCGGTGGCGGCGCAATGCGTGGTCGAGCCGGCGATGACCGGCATTGGCGGCGACTGCTTCGTGCTCTACGCCCCCGCCGGCAAGCCGACCGTCGCCATGAACGGCAGCGGGCGCGCGCCGATGGCGGCGAGCGTCGCCGCGCTGAAGGCGGCCGGGCTCACCACCGAAATTCCCCGCACCAGCGCCCATGCCGTGACCGTGCCCGGCGCCATCTCGGCCTGGATGAAGCTGCACGCCGATTATGGCCGGCTGCCGCTCGACCAGCTCTTCGCCCGCGCCATCGACTATGCCGAGAATGGCTACCCGGTGGCCCAGCGCGTCGCCTTCGACGGGGCGGACGAGGCCGCGCTGCTGGCGCAGGAGCCCAACGCGGCCGCCGCCTTCCTCAAGGATGGCGTCCCCTATGCGGCGGGCGACCGGCACGCCCAGCCGCTGCTCGGCCAGCGCCTGCGCGAGATCGCCGCCCATGGCGCGAGCGCCTTCTATGAAGGCAAGGTGGCCGAATCGCTCGTGGCCTATCTCCAGAGCCTTGGCGGGTTGCACACGCTCGACGATTTCGCGGCGATGAAGGACGCTGCGTTCTACACCACGCCGATCTCCACCGAGTTCCGCGGCTACACGGTCGAGGAATGCCCGCCGAACGGGCAGGGGCTGTTCGCGCTGCTGTTGATGAACATCCTCGCCGAGTTCGACCTCGGCCCGGATGTGTCGCTGGCCGACCGCATCCACCTCCATGCCGAGGCGACCAAGATCGCCTATCACAACCGCGACGCGCTGCTGGCCGACCCCGCCGCCATGACGGTATCGGTGGCGGAGCTGTTGTCGAAAGCCACCGCCAAGCGCCTCGCCGCGCAGATCGACATCGCCCGCGCCCGCCCGCCGGCGCTGTGGGACGAGCCCGAGCACAAGGACACGGTCTATGTCTGCGCGGTCGACCGCGACGGCAACATGGTGTCCTTCATCAACTCGATCTTCCACGCCTATGGCTCGACGCGGATCGACCCGCAGACCGGCGTGCTGCTGCACTCGCGCGGCGCCTCGTTCCGGCTGATCGAGGGGCACCCGAACGCCATCGCGCCGGGCAAGCGCCCGCTGCACACCATCATTCCCGGCCTGCTGCGCCGGAATGGCGAGGCGGTCGGCGTGTTCGGGGTGATGGGCGGGCACTACCAGTCCGCCGGGCAGGCGGCGCTGCTGTCGGGCCTGTTCGACCGGGGGCTCGACCCGCAGAGCGCCATCGACGCGCCGCGCTCCTTCGGCTTTGACGGCACGCTCGAGGTGGAGCCCGCCGTGCCGGAGGAGGTCCGCGCCGACCTCGCTTCGCGCGGCCACACGGTGAAGCTCGCGGTGGAAGGCATTGGCGGCGGGCAAATCATCGTCCGCGACCCCGCCACCGGCTTCCTGATGGCCGGCTCCGACCCCCGCAAGGACGGCTGCGCACTGGGGTTCTGAGGGCGGTTCAGTCCGCGGTTTCAGACTTCCGGACGCAGATCCGCCAGAAGCGTGGGGATGAGCTCGGAGACGGTGGGGTGAATGGGCACGGCGCGCTGGAAGAAGCGCGCCGGCAGATCGGCGTTCATTGCGTCGAGCAGGCCGTGGATAGCTTCGTCGCCGCCCGTGCCGAGGATCGCCGCGCCGAGGATGCGCCCGGTCTGCGCCTCCGCCACCACCTTCATGAAGCCCTGCGTCTCGGCCTTCTCCACGGCGCGGCCAACGCGCGTCATTGGCCGCTTGGCGGTCATCAGCTTGCGGCCGGTCTTTCGGGCTTCCGTCTCGGTCATGCCGACGCGGCCGAGCGGCGGGTCGATATAGAGCGCGTAGCCCGGCAGGCGCTCGCTCACCTTCCAGTCCTGCCCGTCCAGCAGATTGGCGGCGACGATCTCGAAGTCGTTATAGGCGGTGTGGGTAAAAGCGCCGCGCCCGTTGCAGTCGCCCAGCGCATAGACGCCGGGCACGTTGGTCTGAAGGTGATCGTCCACCGTGATGTAGCCGCGCGCATCGGTGGCGATGCCGGCGGCCTCAACGCCGAGATCATCCGTGTTCGGGCGCCGGCCGATGGCGAGCAGGAGATGCGAGCCGGTGACGGTCTGGCGGCCGCCGCCGGTCTCGATCCGCACGGCGATGCCTGCGCCGTCGCGCGCCACCTGACGGATCTCGGCGCCGGTGTGGACCTTGATAGCCTCGGCCTCCAGGATCTCGCGCACCGTGGCCGAGACGTCCTCATCCTCGCGGGCGATGAGGCGCGGGCTCCTCTCGATGACGCTGACGCGCGCGCCGAAGCGGGCGAACATCTGGGCGAATTCCAGCCCGATATAGGAGCCGCCAATGATCACCAGATGTTCCGGCAACTCGGCCATCTCTACCATGTCGGTGTTGGTGAGGTAGGGCACGTCGGCAAGGCCCGGCAAATCCGGCACGCTGGCGCGGCCGCCGACATTGATGAAAATGCGGGGAGCGGTTAGCGTCGCGCCGTCCACGCTCACCTCGCGCGGGCCGGTGAAGCGGGCATGGCCGCGGATCACCGTGCAGCCCTCCATGCCGCGCAGCCAGTTCTCGATGCCGGAGCGGCCATCGGCGATGATCGTGCCGGCGCGGGCCTGCACGATCGTCATGTCGATGCCGGGTGGGGCGGCGAGCACCACGCCGAACTCGGCGGCGCGCTGCGCCATGCGGGCGGCATAGGCGCTCGCGACCATGGTCTTGGTCGGCTTGCAGCCGGTGTTGACGCAGGTGCCGCCGAAATGCTGGCGCTCGATCACCGCCACCTTCATCCCCGCGCCGGTGAGCCGCCCGGCGAGCGAGGGGCCGGCCTGCCCGGCGCCGATGATGATGGCATCGAAGGTTTGGGGCTGCTCGGCCATGGCGGGGCGTCTCCTCGGGGTTGTCGCCACCCTGCACCGGCGGGGGTGGGCCGTCTCGTCAATTCCCACCGCGACGAAAGGTGCCACGCCTCAGCCGGGCGGGGGAACTCCCGCTGTCGCGGCCTCCTCGGCGGCGGCGAGTTTCTTCTTCAGCGCCTGGGTCTCATTGAAGCGGGCGGTGACGTCGCGCAGGCTCGCCACCATGCCGGTGACGCGGCCCTCGTCCTTCATCAGGGCGATGGTGAATTCGAGCGAGAGGCGCCGTCCCTCCTTGTGCAGGCCGGGGACAGAGAGCATGTCGCCGGCGCCGTAGCGGCTTTCACCGGAGGCGACGGTCTCGTGATAGCCCTCCCAGTGCCGGGCGCGGAACGGCTCGGGGATGATGATGTCCAGCGACTGGCCGAGCGCCTCGTCTTGCGTGAAGCCGAAGATGCGCGCCGCCCCGGCATTCCACAGCACGATGTCGCCCGCGCGGTCGCTGGCGATGATGGCGTCCGCCGCGCTGTCGATGAGGGTCGCGCCGATGGTCTCCCGCGTGAAGCCGGCGGTGGCGCGGGCGGTGTAGGCGGGACCGGGCGCCGCCGTGCCGGCTGTCGGCGCCTCGGCAGGCGGATCGCCGAACAGATCCTCCATTGCGCCGAAGAACTCGTAATGCAGGCGCCCCATGGGCACACCCCGCGCGGCAAGGCCGGGCACGAAGGCGCGCAGGAAGCGCAGCGGGCCGCAGACATAGATCTCGGCCTCAGCCAGCGTGGCGAGGGCGGCGAGGCGATCCAGCGTCAGCGGGCCGGCCTCGTCATAGTCGCGCCCGATCTCGTCCCCCGGCTCGGGGCGCGAATAAACGAAGGTGGCGGACAGGTTCGCCCGACGCGACACCAGTTCGCGCACATGGTCGCGGAAGGCGTGGACGGTGCCGTTCTGCGCGCAATGGATGAAATGGATGGGCAGATCGGGGCGCTCGGCCGCCGCCGCCTCCAGCATCGCCACCATGGGGGTGAGCCCGACCCCGGCGCTGAGCAGCACGACAGGACGCGCATCGCTTTCGGGCAGGACGAAGCTTCCCGAGGGCGGGGCGATGAGCAGCGGCGTGCCGACCTCCGCCTCATCATGCAGCCAGCGCGACACCAGACCCTGCGCTTCGCGCTTCACCGAGATGCGGTAGCTTTCGCCATTGGGCGCGGCGGAAATCGAATAGTTGCGCTTCACCCGCCCCTTGCCGGGAAGGTCGGCAAACAGCGTCAGGTGCTGGCCGGCGCGGTGCGGTGCCGGGGGAACCCCGTCGGCTGGTCGAAGATTGAAGGAGGTGATGAGCGCGCTTTCCGCGTCCTTGCTGACGATGGTGGAGCGGCGCAAAGCGGTGCCGGCTTCGCTGGTTACCTTGGCGCCCGACTCATTCTCGGTCATTGGCTGGCCTCCCTCGCAAATCATGTATATTCTATACATCTATTTCGCCGCTGAACGAGTTCCAGCCCGGCCATGCGCCTGACCCGCTATTCGGACTTCGCCATGCGCGTCATGGTCTATCTCGCCGCGCGCGATGAGGGGCCGTGCTCGGTGGCGGAGATTGCCGGGGCCTATGGCATCTCGCAGAACCATCTGATGAAGGTGATGAACGATCTCGGCCGCGCCGGCTTCATCACCGCCGCGCGTGGGCGGCGCGGCGGCTTCCGGCTCGCCAGGCCGGCGGAGACCATCAATATGGGCGCGCTGCTGCGCCACACCGAGGAAGATTTCGCCCTCGTCGATTGTCCGAATTGCCGGTTGGGCGGGTGCTGCGCGCTGTCGGCCGTTCTGGATGAGGCACTTGCGGCGTTTCTGGGTGTGTTCGACCGCTACACGCTGGCCGATGTGATGAGCCGGGGCGAGGGCTTTGCCGCCATCATCCGCGCGCTCGGCCTCCCGCAAATCCCGCCCGACGCTCCACCGGAGGGTCAGCACCGGGGCGCCTGCGAAACCCCGCCCGCCGCCGTGCCCACGGGCTGAGCCGGGCCTTTCCTCCCATGCCCATCATCTGGAGTGGACCCCTTGTCCGCCTTTGCGCGCCTGAAGCTTTTTCGTCCCATCCTCGCCGGCGCCACGCTGCGCGACCGGCTGTTCGCCGCCCTCGGCGCGCTGGCCGGCATCGCGCTGACCGCGCTCATCAGCGCGGTGGCGGCGCGCCATACGCCGGAGCTCATCTGGATCGTGCCGCCCATGGGCGCCTCGGCGGTGCTGCTCTTCGCCGTGCCGGCGAGCCCAATGGCGCAGCCCTGGCCGGTGATCGGCGGCAATGTCATCTCCGCGCTGGTCGGCGTCGCCATCGCGCATGTGATGCCGCTCTCGGCGCTCTCGGCGGGACTGGCGGTCGGCGGGGCGATCGCGCTGATGTCGATCCTGCGCTGCCTGCATCCGCCGGGCGGGGCGGCGGCGCTGGTGGGTCTCTTCGCCGGGGCGTCGTCGAGCTATTTCTTCCCGCTCGTGCCGGTGGGGCTGAACGCGGCGATCCTCGTCGCCAGCGCCTATCTCTATCACCGCGTGTCCGGCCATGCCTTCCCGCATGTCGCGCCGGCGCCGGCCGCCGCACCCATGGCGCCCGCGCCCTTCGCCTTCAGCCGTGGCGACATGGAGGCGACACTGGCCGAGATCGGCGAGACCTACGACATTTCGCCGGGCGATCTTGAAACCGTGCTGCGGGCGGTGGAGCGGCGCACGCTGGCGCGGGCCTATCACGAAATTACCTGCCGCGAGCTGATGACCGAGCCGGTGATCACCGTGCCGGTCTTCGCGTCGGTGGAGGAAGCGCGCCGCCTGCTGGTTGCGCGCGACGTGCGCCGGCTCGCCGTGGTCGATGATGCCGGGCGCCTCGCCGGCGCCATCGGCCTGCCGGAACTGGTGGGCGCGCAGGGCGTCGTCGTCACGGCCGCCTCGCCGGCGGCGGCGGCCGCGCCCGACTCGCCCGCCATGGACCTGCTGCGGCGCTTCGCGCAGGACCGGGTCCATGCCGTCTTCGTGGTCGATGCCGAGCGCCGGCCGGTCGGCGTCATCACCGAGGCGGACTGGCTCGCCGTGCTGGCGCGCGGGCTGAAGTGACAACGCGCCCGCGCGCCCGCCCGCTCAGAAGCCGGTGAGCACCGCCTTGCCGATGCTGCGCCCGCTTTCCACCAGACGGTGGGCGCGGCGCAGATTGGCGGCGTTGATCGGGCCGAGGTCTTCTTTTAGCGTCGTGCGCAGCACCCCGGCATCGACGAGGTCCGCCACCTCGTTCAGCAAATGATGCTGGCGGATCAAGTCGTCGGTGGTGAAGAGCGGGCGGGTGAACATCAGCTCCCAATGCACCGACAGGCTCTTGCGCTTCATCGGCGCGATGTCGAGCACCTTCGGATCGTCGATCAGCGCCAGCGCGCCCTGCGGCGCCAGCGCGTTGATGATGGCGGGCAGATGCTGCTCGGTGCCGGTGAGGCCGGCGACATACTGCACCTCAGGGATACCGATGCGATGCAGTTCCTCGTCCAGTGGCCGGCGGTGGTCGATGACGTGATGCGCGCCCATCGCCTCCACCCAGGCGATGGTTTCCGGCCGGGAGGCGGTGGCGATCACGGTGAGGCCGGTGAGCTTGCGGGCGAGCTGGATGAGGATGGAGCCGACGCCGCCCGCGCCATTGACCACAAGCAGCGCGCCGCCCGGCGCCTTCACCCCATAGGGCACGCGCAGGCGGTCGAACAACAGTTCCCACGCCGTGATGGCGGTCAGCGGCAACGCGGCGGCCTCCGCCGTGGTGAGGCTCGCCGGACGGCGCCCGACAATGCGCTCATCCACCGCCTGAAGCTCGGCATTGCTGCCCGGCCGGTCGATGGCACCGGCGTAGAACACCGCGTCGCCCGGCTTGAACAGCGACACCTCCGGCCCCACCGCCTCGACGACGCCCACCGCGTCGAAGCCGAGCACGCGGGCCTCGCCGGCCGGCGGGGTGGCGCTGGCGCGCACCTTCACATCCACCGGATTGACCGAGACGCCCTCGACGCGGACCAGCAGGTCGCGCGGGCGCAGCGTGGGGGTGGGCAGATCGAGATCGAGCAGCGCCTCGGGCGCGTCGATCGGGTGGGGGGCGGTGAAGCCGATGGCCTTCATGGGGCAAACCTCGTTGGCGCCGGAGCGGCGCGGAAGGGGGATCGGCGGGGAGGATGCGGGCTTGCCTTCAAGAAGGCCAGCGCATAGTTTTAATTCGACCTAGCGGAAAATCGAATGACTGGCCATGCGCTACCCCGACCTTGAGCTCGATCTGCTGCGCGCCTTCGTTGCCGTGGCCGAGACCGGCGGCTTCACCGCGGCGGCCGATGTGGTCGGGCGCTCGCAATCGGCGGTGAGCCAGAAGGTCATGCGGCTGGAGGAACTGGTCGGGCGGCGCGTCTTCGAGCGCAACAGCCGCTCGCTCACCCTGACGCTGGATGGCGAGCGCCTGCTCGCGGTGGCGCGGCGCATGATCGAGATGAACGATGTCGCCGTGCGCACGCTGCTGGAGCCGAAGGTCGGCAATCTCCGGCTCGGCGTCGCCGAGGATTTCATGCCGGCGCTGCTGCCGGGCATGCTGGCGCGCTTCCAGCGGCTCTATCCCGGCCTGCATCTTGAACTGCGCACCGGGCTGAGCTGCGACCTGCTGGCCGCCCATGAGAGCGGCGGGCTCGACGCGGTGATCGCCAAGCGGGGGGAGGGGGCGACGCGGGGGCGGGTGATCTGGCGCGAGCCGCTGGTGTGGCTGGCCGCCGGCGATTACGAGCCGGACCTCTCGCGCCCGACGCCTCTCGTGCTGCTGCCGCCGCCCTGCACCTATCGCGAGGTGATGATCGAGGCGCTGGCCAAGGTGCGGCGCGACTGGTTCGCCGCCTGCACCGCCTCCAGCCTCACCGGCATCCGCGCGGCGGTGGCGGGCGGGCTGGGCGTGACCGTGCTCGGCCGTTCCTTCGCCGGGCCGGACCTGAAGGTGCTGACCCCGCCCGAGCACTGGCCGGTGCTGCCGGTGACGGAGATCGTGCTGCTCGGCGAGGAGCGCGCGGCGGGCGAGTTCATCCGCCCGCTGGTGGACTTCCTGACCGACAGCCTCGCGGCGACGCGGGGTGCGCGGGCGGCGTAAGTCGCAATTCCATTGACCGGCGCCGCAACTGCGGGAAGGAAGGGGCGTCAGTCCCGCCCGGAGCCTTCCGCATGAGCGCCTATGCTGAGATCGCCGATCATTTCGGCCGCCTGTCCGCCCTCTCCAACGCCATCGGCATCCTGCAATGGGACAGCGACGCAATGATGCCGAAGGGCGCGGCCGCCTCGCGCGCCGACAGCATGGCGCTGTTGCGGGTCATGGCGCATGAGCTGGCGGTCGATCCGCGCATTGGCGACTGGCTCGCCGCGGCCGAAGCGCAGGGCGACCTTGGGGCGTGGGAGCGGGCCAATCTGCGCGAGATCCGCCGCAACTGGACCATCCAGACCGCGCTGCCGGCCGATCTCGTCGCCGCCACCAGCCGGGCGGTTTCCGCCTGCGAGATGGCGTGGCGCAGCGCGCGCGCCGATTCCGACTTTCCCGCCCTGCTGCCGCTGATGGAGGAGGTGCTGCGGCTCCAGCGCGAGGCCGGCGTCGCCAAGGGCGAGAAGCTCGGCCTTTCGGTCTATGACGCGCTGCTGAACGATTACGAGCCCGGCGGTCGCTCGGTGCAGATCGACGCGCTGTTCGACGACCTCGCGGCGTTCCTGCCCGGCTTCACCGAAGAGGCGCTCGCCGCGCAGGCCCGCCGCCCGGAACCGCCGCTGCCGGAAGGGCCGTTCGCGGTGGAGGCGCAGCGCCAGCTCGGCCTCAAGATCATGGCGGCGCTCGGCTATGATTTCGACCGGGGCCGGCTCGACATTTCCGCCCATCCCTTCTGCGGCGGGGCGGATAATGATGTGCGCATCACCACCCGCTATGACGAGGCCGATTTCAGCAAGGCGCTGATGGGGGTGATCCACGAGACCGGCCATGCGCTCTATGAGCAGGGCCGGCCCGCCGCCTATATGAGCCAGCCGGTCGGGGCGGCGCGCGGCATGAGCGTGCATGAGAGCCAGTCGCTGATCATGGAGATGCAGGCCTGCCGCTCGCGCGCCTTCCTCGACTTCGCCGCGCCGCTGATGCGCGAGGCCTTTGGCGGGTCGGGGCCGGGCTGGGAGGCGGAAGGCCTGTGGCGGCGCTACACGCGGGTCGAGCGCGGCTTCATCCGCGTCGATGCCGACGAGGTGACCTATCCCGCCCATGTCATCCTGCGCTACCGGCTGGAAAAGGCGATGATCGCCGGCGACCTGCCGCTCAGCGAGCTGCCGCTCGCCTGGAATGCGGGGATGCGCGACCTGCTCGGCATCGTCCCGCCCAATGACCGGCTGGGCTGCCTGCAGGATATTCACTGGCCGAGCGGGGGCTGGGGTTATTTCCCGACCTACACGCTGGGCGCGATGACGGCGGCGCAGCTGTTCGATGCCGCCTGCCGGGCCGAGCCGGACGTGCTGCCGGGCATCGGGCGCGGTGATTTCACCCCGCTGGTCGGCTGGCTGCGCGCCCATGTCCACAGCCAGGGCTCGCTCTATTCGACGGATGAACTGCTCACCCGCGCCACCGGCCGCCCGCTCGACGCTGAGGTGTTCAAGGCGCATCTCGCCCGGCGCTATCTCGACCAGGCGTGACCATGCTGGCGATCGATTGCCGGAGGCCCTGGCTCACGGTCCGCTTTGCCGCGCCTCATCGCATGGTGAGCTGGGCACCGCACCGGCCGGGTTTCGTGACCGCGCGCGATGTGGCGTGGCGCGAGGTCGGCGCGGGCGAACTGGGGCCGGAGGTCGATGCTGGCCGCTGGTTCGTGGATCAACTCGCGGGCGCGGGGCTCACGGACGCGGTGGGGATGCTCACCGCGCGCAATGTCGCCTCTTATGTCTGCGGGACGGCGAAGGTGGAAGGCGTGCGCGCCGGCGCCATCGTCACGCTCGGCCTGCGCAATGGCGAGCGGATCGGCACCCGGCGGGCGATGGCGCAGGGATCCGGGACGCGGGAAGGGGCGGGGACGATCAACATCCTCGCCTATGTCGACCGGCCGCTGACCGATGCCGCACTCTTGGAGGCGAGCGCGCTCGCCGTGCAGGCGCGCACGGTGGCGCTGATCGAGGCGGGTTACCGCCCGGCGGGGATGGATGCGGCGGTGACCGGCACGGGCACGGATTGCGTGGTGATGGCGGCGCCCGACGCACCGATTGGCGAACCTTATGCCGGCATGCACACGGCGGTCGGCGAGGCGGTGGGCGCCTGCGTGCTGGCGGCGGTGCGGCAGGCGGCGGCCGAGTGGATCGGCGCGCCGCCGGCGCGGGATTAGGCCAGCAGTTCCGTCATCGCGTCGACCAGTTCGTCGGCATGGGCGAGGGTGACGCAGAGCGGCGGGCGGATCTTCAGCACATTGCCGAACTGGCCGGCGGCGCCGATGAGGATGCCGCGCTGGCGCAGGCCATTGATGAGGTGCGTGGCGGTGGCCGGCGACGGGCCCGCCTCGTCGCCGAACTCGACGCCGAGATAGAGCCCGGCGCCGCGCACGGCGGTGATTGGGGTTTTCGCCTGAAGGTGCTTGAGACGGCCCATCAGGTGCCGGCCAACGCTCGCGGCATTGGCGATCAGCCCGTCTTCCTCGATCGCCTCCAGCACCGCGAGGGCGGCGGCGGTGGCGACGGGCGTCGCCGCGAAAGTGTTGAAATAGCCGAAATCGTCGCAGAAATCGGAGAGGATTTCCGGCCGCGTCACCACGCCGGCAATGGGGTAGCCATTGCCCATCGGCTTGCCCATGGTGACGATGTCGGGAACGAGCCCGTGGCGGGAAAAGCCCCACATGCCCGCCCCGGTGCGCCCGAAGCCGGGCTGCACTTCATCGGCGATGAACAGCCCGCCCGCCTTGTGCGCCACCTCGACCGCCGCCTTCAGGAAGCCGGGCGGGTCGGCATAGACGCCATCCGAGGAGAAGATGGAATCGACCAGCAGGCCGGCGAATTTGATGCCGTCCGCCTCCATCGCGGCGATGGCGGCGGCCACCGCGTCGGCAAAGCCCTGCGCGACATCATTGCCGAACAGCGCCGGGTCGGGCGGCGGCACGAGGCGCACATGCGGGGGCGGGGCGCCGCGCTTGTAGGAGGAGGGCGAGACCTCCGTCACCGCCGCCGTGTTGCCGTGGTACGCGGTGCGCGTCACCACGAAGCCCGTGCCGCCGCTCTGGCGCTTGGCCATGCGCAGGGCGAGGTCGTTCGCCTCCGATCCCGTGCAAGCGAGCACGAGATTGCTCAGCGGCGCGGGGAAGGTGGCGAGCAGCTTCTCGGCATAGTCATGCGCCACGTCGAACAGATAGCGCGAGTGGATGTTGAAGGCGCCGATCTGCTGGCGCACCGCCTCCACCACCTTGGGGTGGCAGTGCCCGACCGTCGGGACATTGTTGTAGAAGTCGAGATAGCCGCGCCCGTCCGAGGCGTAGAGATAGGCGCCCTCGGCGCGGACGATCTTCAACGGCTCCTCGTAGAACAGCACGGAGGCCGCGCCATAGTTCTTCCGGCGGCGCTCGACGAGCGCGGCGATGTCCGGGGCAAGGCCCGCCCCCGCGCCGTCAAAGGCGTTGAGCGACAGGATCTGCAGTTCGCGGCTTTTCATGAGGCGGCCCTCTCGTTGCCGGTGGCCGGAAGGCCCGCGTCGTAGCGGGCGAGGAAGTCGCGGGCGAGCGCGACCGTGCCATGGGTGTAGGCCTCACCCATGGTCTGCGCGGTGGGCGTCTCGGCATGGGAGGCGACCCAGGCGGTGAGCAGCATCCGGCGCAGCATGATGAACACCGGCAAAATCGCGCACTCCTCGTCGGTGAGCGGCGCGACGGTGCGGTAGCCCTCGATCCAGGCGGCCTGAAGCTGCGGGATATAGGGCTCGTGCTCGACGAAGCTGATGGCGGCGGCGAAGTCGTAGAGATACCAGGAGAAGCCGCAATCGTCGAAGTCGATCACCGACAGCCGGTCGCCATCGACCAAGAGATTGGCGACGCGCATATCGGCATGGACGAGGCCGAAGCGGTCCGGCGCGGTGCCGTAATCCGCGACCAGATCGCGCAGCACGAGGGCGGTGCGCTCAAGGATCGCGCGGCCCTCCTCGGTGAGGCCGAGCGCGGCGCGCCAGTCGCCCCAGAGCAGCACGCTGCCGAGCATGGCGTCGTAGTCCCAGCGCTTGCGCACGAAACTATCCGGCGGCTGCCAGCTCTTGGCGTGGGCATGCAGCCGGGCATTGATGGCGCCGAGCTCGCGGAACCAGCGCGGCAGATCCTCGCCCTCAGCCGGCTCGCGGCCCGAGACCAGCTCGAAGGCGACGGCGTGGCGGGTGGTGCCCTCGTCGTCAATGTCGGCGATCAGGGTGCCGTCGGTCTTGGGCACGGGGGTGAGCGTCGCCACCACGCCGTCGCGGCCGAGGGCGGTGAGCCAGGCGAGCTCGGATTCGATCTCCGTGCGGGTGTGGTAGCCCGGACGGTGGACGCGGAACACGACATGGCGCCCGCTGTCCGGGTCATGCGCGCGGAACGTGGCGTTCTCGGAAATGGTCAGCAGCTTCAGCGCGGTGGCGTCCGACAGGCCCCAGAAGGGCAGGGCACCGCGCAGGCCGGCCTCCAGCTTCGCCAGGAACGCATCATCATACATGGGCTGGGTCATCGGCGGCGTTACAGCTTCATCAGGGTTTTGAGGTCGGCGGCGCGCATCACGTTGCAATAGATCATGTTGATGATCTCCAGTTCGCGCCGGTGCAGATCGTCGGTCGCCGCCGCGCAGCTATCCTCCAGCACCACCACGTCGAAGCTCTCATCGGCGAGGCTGCGCACGGTGGAGGAGACGCACTGGTCGGTGAAGATGCCGACGCAGACGACGGTGCGGATGCCGAGATTGGCGAGGATCAGCCGCAGATTGGTGCCGGTGAGCGCGCTGTCCGTGGTCTTGGTCACGACGATCTCGTCACCGACCGGGGCCAGCGCCGGCACCATCTGCGAGGCGACTTCATCCTTGGGCAGCAGCAGATTGTTGAAGCCCGGCTTCTTCTGGCTGAGCGAGCGGTCGCGCCCGTCCCGGGTCTGGCAGGCGATGCGGGCGAACAGGCACTCGATGCCGCGGGCGCGGAAGCGCGCGAGCAGATCGGCGATGTTCGGGATCACCGTGCCGTGCATCCGCTCATGGAACGGCGTCCACGCATCGTAATGCGCGCGCTCCGCCTCGGTGGCGAGAGACGCGCGGTCGGGGCGCTCCAGATAGGTGTTCTGCACGTCGATCACGAGCAGTGCCGTGGTCGCGGGGGCGAGCACCGGATCGTCCGGCTCGGGCGCCAGCGCATAGTAGAAGGAGCGGTTCTCGGTCTTCCAGCTCACGCGGCACCTCGGTTCTGCGTCGTCCGGTTCTGCGTCGTCTCGGCGGGGCTCATCGCCGGCTCGCCACGGTGATCTCGACACCGGCACGCGCCAGCGCCCGCGCCACGGCGCCGCCCGGCGGCTGATCGACGACCAGACGCTGGATGTCGGGAATGCGGGCCCAGATGGCGAGGGCCTGCACGTCGAATTTCTTGTGGTCGGAGACGACGAGCGTCTCCGCCGCGCGGTTCATCATCGCCTTGTAGACGGAAGCGGCCGGCGCCTCGGCGTCCGCCAGACCGTCCGTGGTGATGCCGGAAATGCCGAGAATGGCGCGGTTGACGTTATAGTTCTGCAGGAACTCGACGGCTTCGACGCCGACCATCATGCCCTCGCGGGCATTGTAGCGGCCGGGGCACATGATGACGTCGATGGTCGGGTTGGCCGCCACCACCGTCGCCACCGAGAAGGAATGGGTGATGACGGTGATGTCCCGGCACTCCGCCGCCATGCGCCGGGCGACATGGGTGGTGGTCGCGCCCGCGCCGATGGCGATGACTTCCTTCGGCTTGATGAACTTCACCGCCATGGCGGCGATGGCCTCGCGCTCGGCCACCATCATGCCGTGGCGCTCGGTCACCGCCGGCTCGGCGGCGAAGGGGCGCACGGCCCCGCCATAGGTGCGGTTGATGAGGCCGCGCTCCTGCAGCTCGAACAGATCGCGCCGGATCGTCTCGGTGGAGACTTCGAGATCGGCCGCGAGGTCGCCGACGCGCAGGGTCGGGGTCGCCATCATCTCGGCCAGGATGCGCTCATGGCGCGATGCCTTGTCGAGACGCGGGCGGCGCCGCTCGCGGGTTTCTTCGCGGGCTGCGTCGTCCTCACTCATGCTGCGGCGCGCCTGCGCAGGAGGATTCCGGCGAGCCCGCCGACCAGCAGCAGCACCGCCGCCGCCAGCGTCGCCATGGTGCCGAGCGCCGGGACCATCGGCGTGTAGCCGGCGACCATCTTGGCATAGAGCCATTTCGGAATCGTCGAGTCGGCGCCGGCGGTATAGAGCGACAGCGGGAAGTTGCTCCACGACAGCAGGAAGGCGAACAGCATTCCCGACCAGATGCCCGGCCACAGGATGGGCAGCGTCACCTCGCGCAGTACCTGCAGCCGGGTGCAGCCGAGATCGAACGCGGCTTCCTCCAGCGCCGGATCGAAGCCATAGACCTGGATGGCGATGACCAGCGTCACCACCGGCACGATCCAGACCAGATGGGCGAAGACGGCGGTCATCCAACTGGTCTGGATGCCGACGGCGCTGAAACCGAGCAGCAAGGCGAGGCCCAGCACCGGCTGCGGGAAGAAGATCGGCAGCATGATCAGCTTCTGGAACAGCCGGCGGCCCTTCCAGTCATAGCGGGCAAAGGCGAGCGCGCCGCAGGTGGCGATGATGACGGACAGCACCGTCACCAGCAGCGCGATGGCGATCGAGTTCCGCACGATCATGCCGATCTCGATCGAGGCGATGGTCTTGTCCCACCATTCAGTCGAGTAGACCTTGATGGGGAAGCCGAAATAGCGGCTCTTGTTGAAGCTCGCGAGGGCGCCGCAGACGATCGGCAGGTAGATCACCACGATGACGAGGATCGTCCAGATCCAGATCAGGGCATTGGTGCGCTTGTGGGTCATGGCTCAGCGCCTCCCGAGCATGCGGTCGAGGTCGAGCTTCGACAGCGCGAACAAGGTAAGCGCGCCGATGAACAGCGTGACCAGCACCGACAGGGCCGAACCGAGCGGCCAGTTCTGCGAATAGGTGAAGGCAATCTCGATATCGTGCGAGATGACGATGATCGACTGCCCGCCGAGGATCTTGGCCTCCGCCGTCGCGCCAATGGCCAGCACGAAGGTCAGCAGCATGCCGATCATGATGCCGGGCATGGCCAGCGGCAGCTCGATCTCGCGCCAGATGAAGATCCGCCCGGCACCAAGGTCGCGCGCGGCGTCGACGAGGTCGCGCGGCACGAGGGCGAGGCCCAGCGTCATCGGGAACAGCATGAAGGGCAGGTAGGTGTAGACCATGCCGAACAGGGTGATGCCCGGCGTGAACAGCACTTCCGGCCCACCGGAAAAACCGAGCCATTTCAGCGAGCCGTCGAGCACGCCGTTCTTGATGAAGAACAGCACCCAGCCATAGAGCCGGACGTTTTCCGAGACGAAGAGCGGGAAGACGAAGAACACACTGATGAGCCCCGCCCAGCGCCCGAACACGGCGTTCAGCCCATAGGCGATGGGGTAGGAGATGACGGCGAGGATCGCCACGGTGAACAGCGCGAAGCCGCAGGACCAGGCAAAGGAGATCCACACCGTGTTGGTCGGGTCGAACAGCCCGGCGAAGTTCTCCAGCGTGAAGCTGGTGAACACGTCGAAGCTGCGCGGCTTGGCGAAGGCATAGGCGAGGATCGCCACCAGCGGGGCGAGAAAGCCGATGCCGAGCAGGAGCGCGACGGGCAGCGCGCAGCGCGCGCCGAGCGAGAGCATGTGCTGCTGGCGCAGGGCGCGCGGGCTTTCGGCCGGCGGGGCGGCGGTGGAGGCGACGGCGAGGCTGGACATGAGGTCAGCTCCCCAGCGTGAAGGCGTCGGCGGCGTCCCAGCCGAGCGTCACCGTGCGATCGGCGCCGGGGGGCAGGGCGCGCGAGCGCGACAGCTCGACCAGCATCACCTTCTCAGCCGCGCCCGCGCCGACGCGCACCTGGTACTGAATGCGCGAGCCGAGCGAATACTCGTTGTAGACCGTGCCCTCGACGCGGTTGTCGGCGACATCGCCGGGGTTGAGGAAGCGCATATATTCCGGGCGGACGACCACGAACGCCTCGTCCAGCGTCGCGCCATCCTGCGGCGGGCGGACGGTGAAGCGGCCGGGCACGTCGACGCCGGACCAGCTTCCATCGGCGCCGCGCTTCACCTTGATCGTGTTCACCTCGCCGACGAATTCCGAGACGAAGCGGTCGACCGGCGCGCCATAGATTTCTTCGGGCGTGCCGACCTGCACGAGGCGGCCGGCGCGCATCACGCCGATGCGGTCGCTCATCACCATCGCCTCTTCCAGCGAATGGGTGATGTAGATGAAGGTCTTGCCGGTCTCGCGGTGCAGATCCTTCAGCTCCTTCTCCAGCGCCTTCTTCAGCTTGTAGTCGAGGGCGGAGAGCGGCTCGTCGAAGAACAGCACCTGCGGATCATAGGCGAAGGCGCGGGCGAGGGCGACGCGCTGGCGCTCACCGCCCGAGCACTTCATCACGTTCTTGTCGTAGTAGTTTTCCGGCAGGCGGACGACGCGCATCAGCTCCAGCGCGCGCGCCTTGCGGGTGCTCGCGTCGACGCCCTTCACCTTGAGCGGGAAGGCGATGTTCTCGCCGACGCTCTTGTGCGGGAACAGGGCCAGCGACTGGAAGACGAGGCAGGTCGGCCGCTTGTTGGGCGGCATGTCGTTGATCAGCTCGCCATGCAGGGTGATGTTGCCCTCGGTCGGCGTGTCCATGCCGGCCAGCATGCGCAGCAGCGTGGTCTTTCCCGAGCCCGACGGGCCGACAATGGTGAGGAACTCGCCCTCGCGCACGTCGAGGTCGATGTTGTCCACGGCATTGAAGCCACCGAAGGTTTTGCGCACCCCCACCAGTTGCAGGATCGGCTTGGGCGTCTCGCCGGCGGGCGTGGTCTGGAGCATGCGGGTTCTTCCGGGTCGTGGACAGGTGGTGTGGGTGCAGGTGCCATTGGGAGGCCGGGGCACGAGGAAGTGGCGGTCGCCGTTTCCTCCACGTCATCCCCGGGCGTGGCCCGGGGATCCATGTCTTTCGAGGTGCACCTGAACTTGCTCGCGCGACTTAAGGCGTGGATGGCCGGGCCAGGCCCGGCCATGACGAGGAACGATCAGCCGCGCAGGCGCTTGGCGGCGTTCATGATGTCGAGCGCCTTGTCGTAATCCGGCACGATGTCGTAGTGCACCGAGCGGTCCATCTCTTCCTGCAGGCTGTCCCACTGGATGGCATCCAGCTCGTCCTTGGTGAAGAGGTCGAAGCACGCCTTGGTGCCCATCTGCGCCACCGGGTTGAACGTGCCCTCGGCGAAGGCGACGGTGTGGGCGACGTCGGGCGCCTGCACATATTTCAGGAACTCGAGCGCCAGCGGCGAGAGGTTCGGGTTGTTCACCGTCGAGGTGATCTCGATCCAGGCGACGCCGCCCTTGCCGCCCGGCAGCGGGCCGCGCAGCGGGGTGATGCCGCGCAGGTTCGGGTGGCCGTCGGCGCGGGCCGGCGAGACCGAATAGGTGCCGCCGGTCATGTGCAGGTCGATCTCGCCGGAGATCAGAGCCTGGTTCATCGAGGCGATGTCGCCGATCAGCTTGGCGCCCTTGAAGACGCGCTTGGCGGTCTCCTCGAACTTGGCGAACTCCTCCGGCGTGTGGCTCTTGAACGGGTCGATGCCGGCGATGATGAAGATGCCGAAGACGTTCCAGTCATCGGATTCAAGAATGCCGTACCGGCCGGCCAGCGCCGGGTCGTTGAACAGATCCCAGCCGGTATCCTCGGCGGTCTTGCGGCTGATCTTGTCGGTGTTGACCACGAAGCTGTAGGGCCCGAAGCGCTGGGCCATGCCGACGAGATCCTTCCCGTCATCGCTCATCGCCCACTTATAGGGCCATTTGAACTCGGGCAGCATCTTGTCGAAGAACGGCTCGAACTCGGCCTTGGGCAGCGGCTTGATGAGCTTTTCCGGCATCATCACCTTGCGGGCCCAGGGATTGTTCACATTGATCAGATCCCAGGTGTTGATCTCGCCGGCGCGCAGGCGGTTGATCATGGTGGGATCGTTGGTGAGGCTCTCGGCCTTCACCGTCGCGCCGGTCTTGGAGCGGAACGGGTCGAGCACCTGCGCGGAGTTGTAGCCCTCCCAGCACAGGATGTTCAGCTCCTTCTCGCGGGCGGCGAACGCCTTGTTGGCGGAGAACATGGGACCGGCGGCGGCGAGCGCGCCGAGCCCGGTGCCCATGCCCTTGAGCAGCGACCTTCTGGAAATGCCTGACATGTCGACGTCCTCTGGATTGTTGGCACGGACGGGCCGCCGCCGCGCGGGATTGACCGCATCCCTGGTGAGTGGATGTGGTTCTTATGTTGGACTGTGTGCGATCCTAAACATTGCCATTTGGGCTTTACAACACCATTTTTGCAGCGCACCCTGATGAAAAGGAAGGCAGCCTAATCCGTGACCATGGGGCAGGCGCTCACCGCCGCCGGGCTGCCAGTCCTTTGAAAAACAACGAAATCCAGAGGGCCTACCCGACCATGTTCACGTCGCTTGAGGGAAAAACCGTCATCGTCACCGGCGCCAGCAAGGGCATCGGCCGCGGGATCGCGCTGCGCTTCGGCCAGGCTGGTCTCAACGTGCTGGTGGTCAGCCGCAAGCTGGAGGAGGCGCAGAAGGTCGCCGCCGAGATCGGCCCGCGCGCCTCCGCCTTCGCCGCCGACGTGACCAAGACCGCCGACACGGTCGCCATGGCCCAGGCGGCGCTCGACCGCTACGGCGCCATCGACGTGCTCTGCGCCAATGCCGGCATCTTCCCGGCGGCCAAGCTCGGCGCCATGACCGAGGACGATTTCGACCTCGTCATGGACACCAACCTCAAGGGCACCTTCCTCTCGGTCTCCGCCGTGCTGCCGGCGATGAAGGCGGCGAAGAAGGGGCGCATCGTCATCACCTCCTCGATCACCGGGCCGATCACCGGCTTTCCCGGCTGGACCCATTACGGCGCCTCGAAGGCCGGGCAGATGGGCTTCATGCGCACGGCGGCGATCGAGCTGGCGCCGTGGAACATCACGGTGAACGCGGTGATGCCGGGCAACATCCTTACCGAGGGCATGGAGGGCATGGGCGAGGCCTATATCGCCTCCACCGCCGCCTGCGTGCCGATGAAGAAGCTCGGCACGGTGTTCGACATCGCCAACACCGCTTTGTTCTTCGCCAGCGAGGAAGCCGGCTACATCACCGGGCAGGGCATGGTGATCGATGGCGGGCAGGTGCTGCCCGAGTCGCCGATGGCGCTCGACGAGATGGGCGTCGCCTGACGCGCCATCCCCGCTGTTTTCCTGCGCCGGTGCGGCGCGCGTGACACGATGCTTGACTCGAGAGCCGTTCGCGCGTGCTGATGGGCGTTGCACATGGTGTCCGGCCGGGGATGACTCGGCCGGGTGAAACGGGAACGGGGAAGGGCGAAAGCCCGAAGCCCCGACCGCCCCCGCGACTGTGAGCGGCGAGCGCCTTCCATCACGCCACTGGCTCGACCCGCAAGGGGAGGCCGGGAAGGCGGAAGGCGTGCTGTGACCCGCGAGTCAGGAGACCGGCCATGCGCATGGGTCCACACGCACGCCGTCGGGTGAGACGGCACAGGAGACGACTATGCATATCGAACCCGGCCTCGTGGCCGAAGGGAAGATCTGGCTCAGCTATGTGACGGCGGCCGGCGCCGGCGCCTACACGCTCAAGCTCGCGGGTGAGGCGATCGCCACGCGCGGCCTCGCCTCGCTGGCGGCGCGCAGCATCGCGACCACCGCGCTGGTGTTCGCCTTCTTTGAGCTCCTGCCGCATCATCCGGTGGGCGTTTCCGAGGTTCACCTGATCCTCGGCTCGACGCTGTTCCTGATCTTCGGCGTCGCCCCGGCCGCCATCGGCCTTGCCGCCGGCCTGCTGATCCAGGGCCTGTTCTTCGCCCCCTTCGACCTGCCGCAATATTGCATGAACGTCACCACGCTGTTGGTGCCGCTCTTCGCGCTGATGGCGCTGGCCAAGCAGGTGATCGCGCCGAACACGCCCTATATCGAGCTGAAGTACCGGCAGGCGCTGGCGCTCTCCACCACCTATCAGGCCGGCATCGTCGTGTGGGTGGCGTTCTGGGCGTTCTACGGCCACGGCTTCACGGTCGAGAATGGCGCGTCCATCGCCTCCTTCGGCGCGGCCTATATGCTCGTCATCATCGTCGAGCCACTGGTCGACCTCGCCGTGCTCGCCGCCGCCAAGGCTCTGGGCGGTCTGCGCGGCACGCCGGTTGTCGAGCGCCGGCTGTTTGAAGCCGCCTGATTTTCCACCATCCGCTCTGAAAAGCGAGGGCCCGGCACGCTGTTGCCGGGCCCTTTTGCGTTGAGCGCCCCCTTGTCGAAACCGCGCGGCGGCGGGATACCGTGTGCCGACGCGCCTTGGTTGGCGCCGGGGAGACGGTCATGGGTTGGATATCGCGCGCGCTGCTGGGACTGGCGCTTACGTTGGCGGGCGGGAGCCTCACGGCGCGGGCGGATGGTGCGACCGCCGTTCCCTCCGGCGTCTCCTATGAGCTGATCGGCCGCTGGGACGTCGACAAGCTGAACGCGGTTCTCACCACCGAAGCGCCGCGTTTCTTCGGAATCACCGTCGCCTATGCGCCCGCCCGCAACGCCGTGCGGCTCTACCGTGTCACCTACCCCTCCGTGGTGCCGGAGCAGGGCAACCGGCCGATCATCACCACCGGCCTGCTCGCCCTGCCCGATACGGAAGGGACCAGCTTCCCGCTGCTGTCCTACCAGCACGGCACGGTGTACGGGAAAAAGCAGGTGCCCTCCTTCCCCGACCAGTCGCCGGAGACGGAGCTGGCCCTCGCCCTCTTCGCCGGTCAGGGCTATGCGGTGATCGGCGCCGATTATTTCGGCATGGGCGCCAGCTCTGAGCCGGAGGGCTATCTGGTCAAGGCGAGCCACCAGCAGGCGACCTATGACATGCTGCTGGCGAGCCGCGCCGTGCTCGCGCAGATGAACATCACCACGACCAAGCTGTTCCTCGGCGGCTGGTCGCAGGGTGGCTTTGTCACCATGGCGATGCTGCAGAAGCTGGAGGAGGCCGGCATCACCGTGGATGGCGCCGCCACCGCGAGCGCGCCCTTTGACGGCTACGCGGCGCTGAGCGGCTTTCTCGATTTTCCCCGCCCGAACGACGCCACCTGGGTGACGACGCTGTTCATCCTCACCGCCTTCTCCTTCGAGAATTACTACGGCGTGCCGGGCCTTGCGCGCTCGCTCATCAATGATAGCTATTACGACGTCGCCCGCGCCGCCTATGAGCGCAAACCGTATGATCCCTCGCATATTCCCACGGCCGTGAAGGATCTGGTCCGGGCCGAGTATTTCGACGCCCGCTTCTTCCGCGCCTCGGCCTATGGCCGCATCCTGCTCAACGAGACGCAGGCCTATCGCTGGATCATCCGCAGCCCGGTGCGCAACTATTATGGCGAGAAGGACGAGGTGATCACGCCGGGTCTGGGGCAGCTCGCCATGACCTATCAGCGCGGCATCGGCGCCGGCAACATGCAGGTCGAGGCGATCTCGACCGGGCCGACCGATCACCGGGGAACCTACGCCACCGCCATCCCGCTCTGGAAGGCGTGGTTCGACGGCAAATAGGTGATACCAAATAGCTGATACTAGGCCGCACAAACGAAACAGGCACCCCGCCGGGGTGCCTGTCGTGCCTTTTGCTGTTGGCAATCTCAGCGCGCCAGCAGGACGCGCACTTCCTCGCGCAGCCGGTCGCCGACGCTGGTCAGCGAGGTGGAGACGCGGCGCACGTCGCCGGCGGCGCCACGGATCTGGCTGACCACGCCGCTCACGCTGTTCATGCTCTGGCTGACCGAGCCGTTGGTCGCGCTCTGCTCTTCCACGGCGGCGGAGATGCTGGCGAAAACGTCGCGCATGGTGCCGACATTCTGGGTGATCTCGCCCACCGCGTGCGCCGCCGTGCTGCTCGCCCGCTGGACGTTCTCGACCTGGGAACTGATCTCCTTGGTGGCATTGGCGGTTTGCATCGCCAATTCCTTGACCTCGGAGGCGACCACGGCGAAGCCCCGGCCGGCCTCGCCGACACGCGCCGCCTCGATGGCGGCATTGAGCGCGAGAAGATTGGTCTGCGAGGCGATGCGCTCGATCATCGAGGAGACATTGCCGATGCGCTCGATGCTGTCGACCAGGCCGCTGACCAGCCCGTTGGCGGAATCGGCGCGCGCGGCAGCCTGCCCGGCCATCTGGGTGGCGCCATGGATCTGCTTGCTGACCTCGGCGAAGGAGACGGACATCTCGACCGCCGCCGCGGCGACGGTGGAGGACATTTCCTCGCTCTGCGCGGTCAGCGAGGTCAGCTGGTCGCTTGCCGCGCCCATGGCCTGCGAGGACTCGCCGAGCTCATTCACCGCGGCGGTCACATTGGAGGCGACATTGACGGCGTCGGTGACGACCGCCCAGGTCAGCATCGGGCCTTCATAGACGCCCTCGGGGGTCGTCAGCGCGGAGACGTTGAGGTCCAGCGTTTCCGGGCCGACCTTGATGCGCGCGCGGTGCGGCAGGTTCGACGGATCGGCCAGCATGCGCCGCTGCATTTCGGGTTTCTTATGGAAGACGTCGATGGAGGAGCCGACGAGCTCCGACGCCTTGATCGGCAGGAACTGCTCGATGCGGCCAAGCGTGTTGAGGCTGGTCTTGTTGGCATAGTCGATGGTGAGGTCGAGCGTGCAGGTCATGACGTTGATCGGCATCTGCTCGACCATCTGCTGCAGGCGCCGGTTGCGGTGCTGGGCCGCAAGGGTTTCGGTTTCGACGCTGAGCACGATCTGGAGCTGCTCGTGAAGGCCTTTGGCGGGCACCGCGCCGACGCGCACACGCAGCTGCTGGTCGCCGACTGTCACGATCTCGTCGATGGGCAGGTTCTTCGGCCGCGCCAGGCGATGTCCGTCGGTCCCGAGATCGAGGTTGAAGAGGGCGAGGCTGGAGCCGACGAGCGCCTCTATCGACATTGGCAAGGCGTGGCGGATGGCGCCGAGTACCTCGCGGGCCTGCGGGTTGGCGTAGCGGACGATGCCCTGCGTGTCGCACATGAGGACAGCGGCGGGCAGGCCGTCGATCAGGGTCGTGTCGACGGCGCGCCAGCGCGGGTGCTGACGGAGGGTATGAAGAGAAGCAGGGCTCATGAGGTCTCCGCTGGGCCTGCGGCATGGGGGATGCCCTGTGGGGTAGCCAGCGAGGCTTGCCTGTGGCTGGCTGTGCGATCATCGTTCGGTGATCTGGTGGTATTTACTACGCGTAACTACGTAGTTTTACCTTTAAACGGTAATTATGTAGTGCGGGTCGACAGTCGTGGTGAGTGGAATCCGAACTCGATACTTTTGTTCCAAGGCTGTACGAAAATAAACTGATTGACCCTTCCGTGCGGCAGACGTTTCCTCGCGCTGTCCGAACAAACGTTTTCGATCAATCAGGAGATGTCGCGCGATGTCTGAGGCAGGCGTACCGAACGCAGCAGGCAACAGGCGTCAGGAAAAGCCGGGTGAGCCGCAGCCCGTGACATCCGCTCCGGCGGCGTCCACTCCGGTCACATCCGCTTCCTTGGGGGGCTCGTCCCCGCAGGATACGTGCCCCTATTACATCCTCTATTACGCGGAAGCCTCGACCTCGGGTGTCATGGGCCCCATGAAGCGCGCCCGCTACGCCTCGGTCCGCGAGGCGGCCCACCGGGCAATGGAGATGCGTCGTTCAGGGAATCAGCGGCCGGTGGAAATTCGCGATCCGCAGGACCATCTCATCACCTGCGAACTGATGGGCTGGAAGCTGCCGCCGCTGGTGCGGCCCGAGCATCCACGCCGAGCCTCGGCTGCGGTCGCGCGGATCGCCTGACGGTACGTGTCCCCAGCGAAGCCAGTGACAGTGCCGCTTTGCGGCACCTGACGGGTTTTCTTTACCCGACATGACCTTACGTCATATAGCCTGCCGGCCGTTGATTGCGGTCGCGCGGGTTTTAATTGCGTGAGACCATGGTCTATCTTGCCGAAAGTGGCTCAGGAGGCGATTGCACGCTTTAGCCTGCGCAACGACAAAAGTCGGCGCGAATTGGAGGGGAACGTCGCATGGGGGCTCTGCTTGCCTTCAGCCGGGTCATTGACTGGCTGAATGAGAAGTTCGGCCGTATCGCCGATTGGTGCGTGCTGACCTCATGCCTGATCAGTGCCGGCAATGCGACGGTGCGCTACCTCCTCAGCTACAGCACCAATGGCCTGCTGGAGATCCAGTGGTATCTGTTCGGCGCGCTGGTGCTGCTCGGCGCGCCCTACACGTTGCAGAAGAACGAGCATGTGCGTGTGGATCTGCTGTACATGGCGGTCTCGCCGCGCGCCCGCCTGTGGATCGACACGGTGGGCTTCGTCGTGATCCTCATTCCGGCCGGCATCTATCTCACGCTGCTCAGCTTCCCCTTCTTCTGGCAGTCCTTTCTCTCCGACGAGATGTCGCAGAATGCCGGCGGGCTGATCCTGTGGCCGGCCAAGCTGCTGCTGCCGCTCGGCTTCGCGCTGCTGACGCTTCAGGCGGTTTCCGAACTCATCAAGCGCATCGGTGGTCTTGCCGGCGTTATCGAGGTCGAGACGACCTATGAGAAGCCGCTGCAATAGACGCTGACCTCGCCGCGGCTGCCGCCATCGCCCTGTCTGCTCCCCGACACCACGACCGACGAGCCCTCTCATGTTCTCTCATGGCGTGATGCCCCCGTTGATGTTCGCCGGCATGATCTGCTTCATGCTGGCCGGCTTTCCGGTGGCCTTTTCCCTCATCGCCGTCGGCCTGTTCTTCGGAACCCTCGGTGTCCTGACCGACCATTTCCACCCGGCCTTCCTGCAGGCGCTGCCGCTGCGCTTCTACGGCATCATCTCCAACGACCTGTTGCTGGCGATCCCGTTCTTCACCTTCATGGGCGCCATTCTGGAGCGCTGCGGCCTTGCCGAGGATCTGCTGGAAGGCACCGGCAAGCTGTTCGGCAAGGTGCCGGGCGGCCTCGCCTATGCGGTCATCATCGTCGGCGCCATCCTTGGCGCGATCACCGGCACGGTGGCCGCCTCTGTCATCGCCATGGGCGTGATCTCGCTGCCGGTAATGATGCGCTATGGCTATGACCAGAAGCTGGCCACCGGCGTGATCGCGGCCTCGGGCACCATCACCCAGCTCATCCCGCCCTCGCTGGTGCTGATCATCCTCGCCGAGCAGCTCGGCAAGCCGGTCGGCGACATGTATCTCGGCGCCATCGGCCCCTCGCTGCTGCAGGTGGCGATCTTCCTCGCCTATGTCTTCGTGCTCTCGCTCATCAAGCCGCAGACCATGCCGCCGCTGCCGCCGGAAGCACGCGGGGAGGGCGGCTGGCCGCTGATCCGGCAGGTGCTGTGGGGCATGGTGCCCTCCATCGTGCTGATCATGCTGGTGCTCGGCACGCTGGCCATGGGCCTCGCCACGCCGACGGAAGCGGGCGCCATGGGCGCGGTCGGCGCCATCGTTCTGGCGGCGCTGCACGGGCGCCTGACTTGGCCGCTGATCCGTCAGGCCATGGCCTCGACCATGCGCATCACCTCGATGGTGGTGTTCATCCTCATCGGCGCGACCGTGTTCAGCCTCGTCTTCCAGGGCATGGATGGCGCGCTGTGGATCGAGCATCTGCTGTCGCAGCTGCCGGGCGGGCGCATCGGCTTCCTGGTGTTCGTCAACATCTTCATCTTCTTCATCGCCTTCTTCCTCGATTTCTTCGAGATCGCCTTCATCATCGTGCCGCTGCTGGTGCCGGTGGCGATCAAGCTGGACATCAATCTGATCTGGCTCGGTGTGCTGCTCTGCGTGAACATGCAGACGGCGTTCATGCACCCGCCCTTCGGCTTCGCGCTGTTCTATCTGCGCGGCATCGCCCCGCCCTCGATCCGCACCTCGCAGATCTACTGGGGCGCGATCCCGTGGCTGTTCATGCAGCTCATTCTGGTGGTGGTGGTCATCATGTGGCCGGAGGCGGTGACCTACTGGATCAGCGCCGGGTCGACGGTCGATCCCTCGACCATCCAGCTCGACATCCCGCAGATGGAGCCGCCGCCGCTCAATATGGGCCCGCCGCAGTTCTGATTTCGCGATCACATCCCGGACGACAGGCGCGTCCGGGATGTTCGTTTGTGGACCCGTCGCCAGCGCGGGTCAGTTCCCGATGCGGGTCAGGCGGGGCGGTGGATCGCCGGGCGCCTGCCGCGCACCGCGAGAGCGCCGGCGAACACGAACAGCGCCAGCACCGCCAGCTGGGCGATGGCGAAGGGCGGCTCGGCTTGCGTCGGCGCCAGCGCCTTCTGCGTGGGCACCTTGGCGAAGGCCTGCGCGACGGCGACGAAGGCCAGCAGCCACAGGCTGATGGTGACGCCGATGGCGTAGATCCATCCCCAGGCGCCGGCGCGGCCGAAGAGGTAGCGGGCGGGAATCGTCACCGCCAGCACGCCGAGGGCGACGAGCCCGACAATGTGCGAGGGCAGAAGGCCGGTGAACGGAAAGCCGAAGCCGGTGGCGCTGGTCAGCACGGCGGTGACGATGAAGACCGCGGTCCAGGCGCCGCGCTCGCGGCCGGCGATCAGGTCGAGGAGCACGCACACCCCGGTGGCGAGGGCGATGAGGCTCAGCCAGGTGTGAAAGCCCGTCCAGTTGGTCGGGTCGAAGATGGTCATGATGCGCTCCCCTGTGTGCCCCGAGGCGCCGGGCTTGCTCCAGTGACGCCACCCGCGCGGGCGAGGGGTGGATGCGCGGTGTTTCATGATAGGCAACAGTTTTGAGGCAGGGCCAGCACGCCAGACATATTCGTAAATGCGAAATCGCAAATCTGTGTCTTTCGGCGCATTGGGCCCGTGCGAAATCTGCGCGATAAGGCGGGCCTTCCACCCGGCGCGCGCGCCGCCGCCTCGCAGATGACGGAACCGCCATGAGTAAAACCGACGCCGCCCCGGCCACCCCGCATCCCGGCATGGGGTTTCGCCAGTTCGTCGGCTACATCGCGGCGCTGATGGCGACCAATGCCATCGCCATCGATTCGATGCTGCCCGCGCTGCCGGAGATTGGCCGCGCGCTGAACATCGATACGGCCAACCACACGCAGATCGTCATCACCGCCTATCTGCTCGGCTTCGGCCTGGCGCAGATCGTCTATGGCACGCTGGCCGACCGCTTCGGCCGCAAGCCGGTGCTGCTGGTCGGGCTTGGCATCTACACCATTGCCTCCGTCGCCTGCTATTTCGCGCCGTCGCTGGGCATCATGATCGCCGCGCGCGCCATTCAGGGCGTCGGCTCGGCGGCCACGCGCATCCTCGCCATTACCATCGTGCGCGATTGCTACTCCGGCCGGCAGATGGCGCGGGTGATGTCGCTCGCCTTCATCGTGTTCCTCGCCGTGCCGATCGTCGCCCCCTCCATCGGCCAGTTGATCATGCTGGTGGCGCCGTGGAAGGCGATCTTCTTCATGCTTTTCCTGTTCGGCGCGGTGCTGTTCATCTGGACGACGATCCGCCTGCCGGAAACGCTGAAGGAGGAGAACCGCACGCCGATCTCGGTGCGCGGCATCACCTTCGCCTTCGGGCTGGTGTTCCGCAGCCGCGTGACCGTCGGCTATATGCTGGCCATGACCATGGTGATGGGCGGCCTGTTCGGCTTCATCAATTCGGCGCAGCAGGTGTTCGCCGATGCCTTCGGCGCTAGTGAGCTGTTCACGCTGATCTTCGCCCTCATCGCCGTGTTCATGGCGCTGTCCTCGCTGCTGAACTCCAAGGTCGTCGGCAAGCTCGGCATGCGCCGGGTCTCCCACGCAGCGCTGCTCGGCTATCTCACGGTGACGCTGATCCATGCCGTCGTGGTGCTGGCGGGCGTTGAGACGATCTGGACCTTCTCGATCCTGCAGGCGCTGATGATGTTCTTCTTTGGCCTCATGGTGTCGAACTTCAACGCCATGGCGATGGAGCCGGTGGGCCATGTGGCCGGCACCGCCTCCTCGGCGCTGGGTTTCGTCAGCACGGTGGGCGGGGCGCTGCTCGGCTTCGGCCTCGGCCAGCTCTTCGACGGGACGACGCTGCCGCTGACGCTTGGTTTTGCGGCGCTGGGCATCGGCGCCCTGGGCTGGGTGCTGTTTGCCGAGCGTGGGCGGCTGTTCCATTCCAGCGGCGCCCCCGCCCGGTCCTGACCAGCCCTCTCGTTACGTTCGGCTCGCTCCCCGAACCGAGGGGCGCGCCGGGGTCGTTCGTCAGGCCGTGGCGAGGGCCGGCGCCAGGCTCGGCACCGCGGCGGCCTCGGGAAAATGCGCGCTGGCGGATTTGCGCCATTCGGCCGAGGCCGCAAAAGCGGTGATGAGCGTGCCGAGATCGGTCTCGTCGATCATCAGCGCCGCATCCTCCGGGCTCATCCACACATGCAGCCGGTCGCCGCGCTCGGGGAAGTCGTCGAGCTGCCGGCGCACCGCCAGCGGAAAAACCGAGACCTTGACCAGCGCGAAATGGCTCTCCAGCCGCTTCCAGTAGCGGTACTGGCCGAGCTTCTTGCGGCTGACATCGCCAACAATGCCGGCTTCCTGCCACGCCTCGATCTGGGCCGACTTCCAATCCTTGTGATTCTTGATCGGCCATCCCTTGGGGATGACCGCCCGGCGTGTCTCGCGCGAGGAGAGGACGAGGATCTGCAGGCGCCCTTCGGAGGAAAGCCGGTAGGGCAAGGCCGCAACCTGCTGGAGTACACGGCCATCCTTCGCCTGGCGGTTATGTTGCTTGCTTTTCGCCATGGTGAACCAATCTAGTGTACATGGCGCGGATTGCGACATTTTTCGTCGGGGTGGCAGCGCGGATTGCGACATTTCCCGAGGGCAGGGGTGCACATGACGTTGGAACTGACGATTCTCGCCTGGTCACTCGTTCTGGCTGTGATTCAGATCATGCTACCCGCGATGTGTCGCAATCGTGAGACAGGCGTCGCCTATAATGCCAGCGCCCGCGACGAGCCGGGACCACCGGTCGGCGTCGTGACCGGCCGGCTGCGGCGGGCGCAGGCGAATCTGTTCGAGACGTTGCCGCTGTTCATCGCGGCGGTGCTGATCGCCCATGTGGCGGGACGTGAGGGCACGCTTACCGCGCTGGGGGCGAGCCTCTTCCTGGCAGCGCGGGTGATCTACGTGCCGCTCTACGCGCTCGGCGTGCCCTATCTCCGCTCGGCCGTCTGGCTGGCGTCCATGGCCGGGCTCGCCCTGGTGCTGCTGGCGATTCTTCTGCCGCTTTAGTCGTCGGGCGCTCTCGGACCGGCCGGCAGCGCCGGCCGATCAATGCCGCAGCTCGTCATCGTCGTCAGTGCTGGGCGAGCATCCGTGCGATGGCCTGGGCCACCTGCTTGGTGACGCGGCGCCGGTACTTGCGGTGCACGAGCTGGCCGTTGTGATAGACGTCCTGCTCGACATAAAGCTCGTCGCCATCCCAATGCAGGACGTTGTCCGATTCGGTGGTCTCAATCACACCGATCTCGGGAATAAGCTGGCCTTCCGGCGGGCTGATCGACATGTGGTTCTCCTTGGCACTGGCGGAGGCTCTGGCGGCCTCATCGCGCCAAGGATAGCCGGCGCCGCGCCGAAAGCCATGGCGAGTTGAGAGCGTCCGTCAGCTTTTCGCGTCAGCCTGGGTGGTGCCGTCCTCCTTCTCGATCTGCCCGCGCCGCTGCAACCACAGCGCGACGAGCCAGCAGATCAGCGCCCAGGCGCTGCCCGCGCACCATCCCGCCAGCACGTCGGTTGGCCAGTGGACGCCGAGATAGATGCGGCTCAGCCCGATGAGCAGGGTGAGGCTGACGGCGACGAACAGCACATACGCCTTGAGCCGCCGGCGGCGCTCGGTGCGCACGATGAGGGCGGCCAGTGTCAGATAGGTCACGGCGGCGCCCATGGCGTGCCCGCTCGGGAAGCTCAGCGTGTGAACGTCCACCAGATGCGCGACGAGGTCGGGGCGCGGCCGGTCGAAGCCGATCTTCAGCAGGTAGCTCAGGGCTCCCCCACCGGCGACCGCCGCCACCACGAACAGCGCCGCACCCGCCTTGCGGTCCATGATGAGGAAGCCGACCACGGCGGCGGTGATGAGGGTCAGCACCGTCGTGCTGCCGAGCGCGGTGATGTCGCGCATCACGATTTCCAGCCAGAGCGGCCCCAGCGGATCGGCCGGGTCGCCCGGTGCGCGGAAGGCGCGCAGCACCGCCTCGTCAAAGGCGTGGGTCTCGCCCTCAACCACGCCATCGGCGAGCTGGGCAAAGGCGAGCAGCCCGGCGGCGGCGCCGGCAATCGCGAGGAAAACGCTGAACTCGGCCATGAGCCAGCGCGGGACGACGGACAGGGATGATTTCATGCACCACCGTTTGATTGGGCCCTGCCGGCAATCGCGTGCCGGCCGTCTCCTGCCTTAGGTAGGGCGCCACCCATGGAACCGGAATGGCGGCCGGAGGTTCCCCTCGTGCATCGGCGCTCACAGGGGGTGACCCGAGCGGACAGTGCTTCTGATCCAGCAGACCGGGAGAACGACATGTTCAAGGGTGGACTTTTGTGGCTTCTGGGTATTCCGCTGCCGATTATTCTCATCCTCTGGTTCCTCGGCTATCTGAGCTGACACACCAGCGCAGCCGTGCTTGGTTGCGGCGGTCGCCCAGCTGTGTCTTGACTGAATAGCGGTGATTTCGATCTATCGTCTCTCCTAAGGAGAGCATGCGTGCCGCACAGGGGAGCTGGCCGGGGATGATGGATCACGTCGCGACCCATGATCCGGGGCTTGTGACGCTGTCGGTGCTGATCGCGATCGCCGCCTCCTTCACGGCGCTCGACCTTGCGGGCCGTATTCCTGTGGCCTCCGGCCTCGCGCGGGTCGGCTGGCTCGCGCTGGCCGCCGTCGTGCTGGGCGGGGGCATCTGGGCGATGCACTTCGTCGGCATGCTGGCGCTGAATGCCGGCCTTGCCATCCATTATGACCTCGAGCTCACCGCGCTGTCGCTGCTCATCGCCGTCGTGGCGACGGGACTGGCGCTGATCGCCGCGAGCCAGCCGCGCATCCCCATCGCGCGACTGGTGCTGGCCGGCATGTTCATGGGCCTCGCCATTGTCGGCATGCATTACACCGGCATGGCGGCGATGCGCATGACCGGCGCCATCGCCAATGATTTCCTCTACGCGGGCGCCGCGGTGATCGTGGCCGTGTCCGCCTCGATCGCCGCGCTGTGGCTGGCGTTCCGCCATCACAGTCTCGCCGAGCGCGTGGCCGGCGCGGTGGCTCTGGGGCTCGGCATCGCCGGGATGCACTATGTCGCCATGGCCGGCGTGAGCTTTCTCCCCGGCGAGGGCCATGTCGTCGCCGTGCGCGGTGGCGCCTTCGATAATGCCCATCTCGTCATCGCCGTCGCGGCGGTGAGCTTCACCATCTGCGCCGCCGCCCTGCTCGCCGCGATCTATGACCGGCGCTTCATGCTTCTGGCGCAGCGCGAGACCGCGATGTGGCGCGAGGGCGAGGAACGCTATCGCAACCTGTACCGCCGTACCCCGCTGCCGCTGCATTCGCTTGGTGCGGATGGGCGCATCGAGCAGGTGAGCGACCGCTGGCTCGAGCTTCTCGGCTATGCGCGCGAGGAGGTGGTTGGCCGGCCGCTGACCGATTTCATGTCGCCGGAATCGGCGCGGCAGCGCCATGAGGAGCATTGGCCGCGCCTGCTCGGCACCGGCGAACTGCGCGAGGCGGAGTACCAGCTCGTGACCAAGGAGGGCCGGCGTCTCGACTGCGTGCTCTCCGCGGTGGCCGAGCGTGATGCGCAGGGCACACTGGTCAAGACGCTGTGCGGCCTCATCGACATTACCGACCGCCGTCAGGCCGAAGAAGCGCTGCGCCAGGCGCAGAAGCTGGAGGCCGTGGGCCAGCTCACGGGCGGAATCGCGCATGATTTCAACAACTTGCTGGCGGTCATCATGGGCAATCTCGAACTGGTGCGCAAGCGCGCGCCGGACGAGCCGCGCCTGCAGACGCTGATCGACAACACGCTGCAGGCCGCCCAGCGCGGCGCGGCGCTCACCCAGCGCATGCTCGCCTTTGCCCGCCGGCAGGATCTGAAGCCCGAGCCCGTCGATGTGCCGGAACTCGTTCTCGGCATGGCCGATCTGCTGCGCCGCTCCATCGGGCCCAGCGTGCGGATCGAGACGCGCTTTCCGCTCGGCCTGCCCAAGGCGCGGGTGGACGCCAACCAGCTCGAACTGGCTCTGCTCAATCTCGCGGTGAATGCCCGCGACGCCATGCCCGAGGGCGGCGCCATCGTCATCAGCGCGCATGAGGCTGAGGTCGCCGTCACTGACGAGGGCGATGGCGCTAACGGCTTGAAGCCGGGACGTTATTTCTGCCTGTCGCTGTCGGATACCGGCTCCGGCATGGATGAGGCGACGCTGGCCCATGCCGCCGAGCCGTTCTTCACCACCAAGGGCGTCGGCAAGGGCACCGGCCTCGGCCTTGCCATGGTTCACGGCCTCGCCGCGCAATCGGGCGGCAAGCTGGCGCTGGCGAGCCGGCTGGGAGAGGGGACGACGGCGACCATCCATTTGCCGATTGTCGAGCCTGTGGCGGTGGCTTCGCCGGCGCCCGCCGCGTCGCCGGAAGCGGTGCCGCCCCTGCCGCCGCCGATCGAGCCGGAGCCGGGTGCGGTGCGGGTGCTGGTGGTCGATGACGACCCGTTGGTGCTCTCCGCCACGGCGGCGATGCTGGAAGACCTCGATTTTGCCGTCACCGAGGCCTCGTCGGGCGCGGAGGCCTTGAAAACATTGGAAAATGGCGCGGGGATCGACGTCGTTCTCACCGATCAGGCGATGCCCGGCATGACCGGTATCCAGCTTGCCGCCATCATTCTGGAGCGCTGGCCGAGCCTGCCGGTGATCCTCGGCACCGGCTATGCCGAGCTGCCGGCGGAGGCGCGCCCGGACATGGTGCGGCTCGGCAAGCCGTTCAGCCGCGACATGCTGCAGCGGGCCATTCTCGGCGCGACGCGGCCAAGGGCCGACAATGTCGTGACTTTTCCGCCCCGCAGCGCCTGAGCGCCGTGACCGCCGCTTGCATATTGTCGACGACACGACGGTGACAAGCGGCCCTTGCGTGATTATATCAGTGCCGTCCGGGGGAGCCCCGTCAGGGGGCTGAGAGGCCATCATCGCGCGGACGCGGCATGGCGACCCTTTGAACCTGATCCAGTTGAGACTGGCGGAGGGAGGCCTGCATGTCTGGCACAAACGAAAATTCAAACGGTTCCGCAACGACTTACCCGGCGCCCAATGCCATGCGCGTGCGCGTTATCGGCGGCGGTGTCGCCGGGCTGACCAGCGCCCATGCCTTTGCCCGGCGGGGGGCGCAAGTCACTCTGGTGGAACGCAAATCCGCCACGGGGCAGGGCTGTTCCTGGTATGCGGGTGGCATGCTGGCGCCCTGGTGCGAGCGCGAGAGCGCCGAGCCGATCATCGCCGAGCTCGGCTTCGAATCGCTGGCCTATTGGCGCGAGGCGGTGCCGGACGTGCCGAACGAGGGCAGCCTCGTCCTCGCCCAGCCGCGCGATCTACCTGATCTCAAACGCTTTTCCCGCCGCACCGAGGGCTTCGAGTGGGTGGATGGCGCGGCCATTGCGGCGCTGGAGCCGGACCTTGAGGGGCGTTTCGACCAGGGTCTGTTCTTCCCCACCGAGGCGCATCTGGAGCCGCGCAAGGCGCTGGCGGCGCTCACCGAGCGGCTGGTGAACGAGTATAATGTGACCATCCGCTACGAGGCCGATGGGTTCGATGTGGTGGACGATCAGGCCGATCAGGCCGATGTGATCCTCGATTGCCGGGGCCTCGGCGCGCGCGACCAGCTTGCCGACCTGCGCGGGGTGAAGGGCGAGATGCTCGTCCTCTACTCGACCGAGATTTCGCTCAAGCGCCCCGTGCGGATGCTGCACCCACGCATCCCCGTCTATATCGTGCCGCGCGGCGACGGGCATTTCATGATCGGGGCGACCTCGATCGAGAATGACGAGCGCGGGCGCGTCACCGGCCGCTCCATGCTGGAGCTTCTCGGCGCGGTCTATGCGCTGCACCCGGCTTTTGGCGAGGCGGAGATCGTCGAGATCGGCGCGGATGTGCGCCCGGCCTTTCCCGACAACATTCCGCGCCTGCGCCGGCGCGGCAACACGATCTATCTCAACGGGCTCTACCGCCATGGTTTCCTCGCCGCCCCCGCGCTCGCGCGACGCGCGGCCGACCTGGTGTTTGACGGGGCCCGTTGCCCGGAGGTGATGGATGAAGATCATCGTGAATGGTGAGCCGGCGCAGACCCTGGCGGGCACGCTGGCCGATCTCCTCAATGAGCTCGACCTCGCCGACGCCATGGTCGCGACGGCGGTGAACGGCGCGATGGTGCGCAAGGCAAAACGCGGCGAGACCGCGATCAGCGACGGCGACCGGGTGGAAATCCTCGCGCCGATGCAGGGAGGCTGAGGGAGCCTGACATGGACGCCATGACCACGAACACCCTCGCCGGTACGCTGGCCGACCCGGTGGAGTTCTACGGCACCCGGGTCGCCTCGCGCCTGCTGCTCGGCACCGCGCAGTACCCGTCCCCGGCGATCCTTGCCGAGGCGATCCGCGCCTCGAAGGCCGAGATCGTCACCGTCTCGCTGCGGCGCGAATCCGGGGTGGCCAAGGCCGGCCAGAGCTTCTGGCAGCTCATCCGCGATCTCGGCGTGAAGGTGCTGCCCAACACCGCCGGCTGCAAGACGGTGAAGGAAGCCGTCACCACCGCGCAGATGGCGCGCGACCTGTTCGACACGCCGTGGGTGAAGCTCGAGGTGATCGGCGAGGACGACACGCTGCAGCCGGACGTGTTCGGCCTTGTCGAGGCCGCGCGCATTCTCTCGCGCGAGGGGTTCCAGGTGTTCCCCTACACGACGGAAGACCTCGTCGTGGCCGAGAAGCTGATTTCCGCCGGCTGCGAGGTGCTGATGCCCTGGGGCGCGCCGATCGGCTCCGGGCGTGGGCTGAACAACCCCTATGGCCTGCGCTCCATGCGGGCGCATTTTCCCGGCATTCCGCTGGTGGTCGATGCCGGCGTCGGCGTGCCCTCGCATGCGGCGCTGGCGATGGAGCTCGGCTATGACGCGGTGCTGCTGAACACGGCGGTGGCCAAGGCCGGCGATCCCGTGCGCATGGCCCGCGCCTTTGCCCGCGCCATCGAGGCCGGCCGCGAGGGGCTGCTGGCCGATCCGATGGAGGTGCGCGACATGGCGGCGCCCTCGACGCCCGTGATGGGCCGCGCCGCCTTCGGCCAGTGAAGACGCAGGTAATTCGATGAAGCTCGATCCCTTCTATCTCATCGTCGACCGCGCCTCCTGGCTGCCGCGCCTGCTGCCGCAGGGCGTGAAGCTGGTGCAGCTGCGCGCCAAGGACATGGACGCGGCGCAGCTGCGTGCCGAGATCACGCTCGCCCGCGAGGTCTGCGCCCGCTATGGCGCGCAGCTCATCGTCAATGATTACTGGCAGCTCGCCATCGAGCTCGGCTGCGACTTCATCCATCTCGGCCAGGAAGACCTCGCCGAGGCCGATCTCGCCTATATCCGCAAGGCGGGCGTCCGGCTCGGCATCAGCACGCATGACGATGCGGAGCTGGAAGTCGCGCTGCTGGCGCAGCCCGCTTATGTGGCGCTGGGGCCGGTCTATCCGACCATTCTGAAGAAGATGAAATGGGCCCCGCAGGGGCTGGAGCGCGTCACCGCCTGGAAGAAGCGGGTGGGCGACATTCCGCTCGTCGGCATTGGCGGGCTCACCATCGAGCGCGCGCCCGGCGTGCTGAAGGCCGGCGCGGACAGCGTGGCGGTGGTGACCGACGTGCTGCTCAACGCCAACCCGGAAGCCCGCGCCCGCGAATGGGTGGAAGCGACCCGCGAAGTGGTCGCCTGAGGGCGATAATACGGGCCGCCAAGTGCGGCCCGTGTTGTGATCAGTGCAGCGCCGAGGCGGTGCCGCCGTCCTTGTCGTGGACCGCGAAGCGGTCGACCATGGTGGCGCTGGCCTCGTTGAGCCCGATCACCTCCACGCTCGCCCCCGCCTTGCGGAACTTCAGCACCGCCTTGTCGAGCGCGCCGACGGCGGTGATGTCCCAGAAATGCGCATGGGTGACGTCGATCACCACCTCGCGCGCCGGGTTCTCGAAATCGAAGGCGGCGAGGAATACCTCGGACGAGGCGAAGAAGATCTGCCCCGAGACGACGAAGGTGAGGCGCCCGCTCGCCGCGTCGATGATCTCGCCGACGCTGACCAGCTGCGCCACCTTGCCGGCGAAGAACACGCCGGACAGCAGCACGCCCACCAATACGCCGATGGCGAGGTCATGCGTGGCCACCACGGTGATGACGGTCGCCAGCATGACGATGGAGGAGGAGCGCGGGTTGCTGCGCAGCTCCAGCAGCGAGCGCCAGGAGAAGGTGCCGATCGACACCATGATCATCACCGCCACCAGCGCCGCCATCGGGATGATGCGCACGATGTCGTCCAGCACCAGAATGAGGAACAGCAGGAAGGCGCCGGCGACGAAGGTGGAGAGCCGCCCGCGCCCGCCGGAGGTGACGTTGATGACCGACTGGCCGATCATGGCGCAGCCGCCCATGCCACCGATCAGCGCCGAGGCGATGTTGCTCGTGCCCTGGCCGACGCATTCCTGGCTCTTGTTGCTCGGCGTATCCGTCATGTCGTCGACAATCTGCGCGGTGAGCAGCGATTCCAGCAGGCCGACCGCGGCCAGCGTCAGTGAATAGGGCAGGATGATCCGCAGCGTTTCCAGCGTGAGCGGCACATCCGGCAGGGTGAAGACCGGCAGGCTGGACGGCAGCTCGCCAAGATCGCCCACGGTGCGCAGGTCCATCCCGCTCCACCACGCGAACAAGGTGAGGGCGGCGATGGCGACGAGCGGCGAGGGGATCGTCTTGGTGAGGCGCGGGAACAGATAGATGATGGCGAGGCCCGCCGCGATCATCGGGTAGGTCTCGACGGGCACCCCGATCAACTCGGGCAGCTGCGCCATGAAGATGAGGATGGCGAGCGCGTTGACGAAGCCGGTGATGACCGAGCGCGAGACGAAGCGCATCAGCCGCCCGACCTTGAGCGCGCCAGCGACGAGCTGGATGAGGCCCATCAGAATGGTCGCGGCGAACAGATACTGAAGCCCGTGGTCGCGCACGAGGGAGACCATCACCACGGCCGTCGCCGCGGTCGCGGCGGAGATCATGCCGGGGCGCCCGCCGACAATGGCGGAGACGCAGGCAATGGCGAAGGAGGCGAACAGGCCGACCTTCGGGTCGACGCCGGCGATCACCGAGAAGCCAATGGCCTCCGGGATGAGGGCGAGGGCGACCACGATGCCGGAGAGAATGTCGGCGCGGATGTTGCCAGTCCACTGGCGCAGATATTTGGTGGTCGATGTCATGTGAGGGCAACTTCGCAAAGAGCGGGCGTCCGCCGGAAAGGCGGGCGGGACGGGCGCTGACTGTGCGTGATCCGGCGGATTGGCGGCCGGAAGAGCCACCCGGACTTTCACCGGGTCCAGACGAATGACCCTCACCTAACCCGATACGCGCTGCGGCGCAACATGGTTGGTCCGCGCGGCTCTACCCGTGCCGCTCTACCAGTCGCGGCCGGCCTGCGCCGGTTCCAGCCCGTTGAGGAAGCGGGCGGCGTCGGTGCGGATTGTGTGGCGGCGGGCCTCGTCGAAGCGGGCGAGGTTGCGATAGGGCATGGCGAGGCGCGGGTTGCGCGCTAGCGTCTCCCGGTTGCGGTCGAGAAAGTCCCAATAGAGATAGTTGAACGGGCAGGCTTTCGGGCCGGACTTCACTTTCGGGTCGTAGCGGCAGCTGCCGCAATAATCCGACATGCGGTCAATATAGGCGCCCGAGGCCGCATAGGGCTTGGAGCCGAGCACCCCGCCATCGGCGAACAGCGCCATGCCGTGGACATTGGGCAGCTCCACCCATTCCACCGCGTCGGCATAGACGATGAGGAACCATTCCTCCACCGCCGCCGGATCGAGCCCCGCCAGCAGGGCGAAATTGCCGATCACCATCAGCCGCTGGATGTGGTGGGCATAGGCGTGAGCGCGCGTGTCGGCCACCACATGGGCGAGGCAGGCGAGGTCGGTCTGCCCGTCCCAGAAGAAGCGCGGCAGCGGGCGCGTGGCGCCCAAATGGTTGGAGCGGGCATAGTCCGGCATCTTCAGCCAATAGATGCCGCGCACATATTCCCGCCAGCCGAGGATCTGGCGGATGAAGCCCTCCACCGCGTTGAGCGGCGCCGCGCCCTCATGGAAGGCCCGCTCGGCGGCCGCGCAAACCTCGCGCGGCTCCAGCAGGCCGAGATTGAGATAGGGCGAGAGGATGGCGTGGAACAGGAACGGGTCGCCCGCGCGCATCGCGTCCTGATAGTCGCCGAAGCGCGGCAGGACATGGGCGATGAAATGATCGAGCGCGGTGAGGGCGTCCTCCCGCGTCACCGCCCAGCCGAAACCGTCCAGCGTGCCGAAATGGCCGGGGAATTCGCGGGCGACGAGCTTCAGCACCTCGGCGGTGATCGCGTCGGGGAGAAAGCGCGGCGGGGTGGGGGCGTGGACGTCCTTGGGGAGCGCCTCGCGGTTCTCGGCATCGAAGTTCCAGCGCCCGCCAAGGGGCGCCTCGCCCTCCATCAGCAGGCCGTGCGCGCGGCGCATCTGCCGGTAGAAGAACTCCATGCGCAGGCTGCGGCGGCCTTCCGCCCAGCGCTCGAAATCCCCGCGCGTGGCGAAGAAGCGGCTGTCCGGGCGAATCTCCAGCGGGATGGGCAGTTCCTCGCGGAGCGCGAGCAGCGCGTCCTCGACGCGCCATTCGCCGGGCTCGGTGGCGATGACGCGCGCGGGCGCGTGGCGCTCAACGGCGCGGGCGATCTCACCGGCGAAGCTCTGGCTGTTGGCGGGATCATCGAGGCGGATGTAGTCGACGCGCACGCCTTCCTCCCCCAGCGCCGCCGCGAAGTGGCGCATGGCGGAAAAGAACAGGGCGATCTTCTGCGCATGGTGGCGCACATAGGTCGCCTCCGCCCGCACCTCCATCATCAGCACGGTGTCACGGGCCGGATCGAGCCCGTCGAGCGCGCTTAACGAGCGGCTGAGCTGGTCGCCGAGCACGAGGCGCAGCGTGCCGCCGGGGCGCATTGGCTGAGGGGAGGGGCGCGTCATCCCCTTCCTACGCGCGGGGCAGCCGGCGGGTTCACCGCGCGGCGTGCCGTCCGGTCTAATCGGCGATGGGGCTGAAGGGGGCGGAGAAGGCGCGCTCCATCTCGCGGCGCAGGCGGACGATGGGCGTATCGGCGATGGTGACATCGGCCCAGCCGATCACCTCGCCCTCGACCATGTCGCGGCCCAGCGTGACATTATGGGCGAGGCCGATGGGCAGGGCGCCGCGCGCCAGCGAACTCGCCGCCGGCAGCAGCTTGCCCCACACCGTGTAGCCGCCCTCGCCGTCGAGCTTTTCCCCCGCCTTGAGCGCGCGCTTGGCGACCGCCACCACATCGGCGTTGAAATGCTCGGTGACGCCCGTTGGCTCGCCGCGCAGCGCGGCCGAGGCGACACTGATGCCGAGTTCCAGCCCGATCAGGTGATAGGGCCGGTACAGCGCGGTGTAGCGGCCCGACGCATCGGTGACGACGCCATATTCCTTGAAGCAGCGCCGCGCATAATCGCCGGAGGCGCCGCGCTCGGCCTCGAACACGACATAGACGCCCCAGCGCAGATCGCGGAACACCGGGCGCCCGTCGCGCTCGAGGCTGGAGACGGTCTCGACCGTGCCGGCATGTTCGAGAATGCCGCCGGCCTCGTGCGGGCGCAGCACATGGGCGAGATCGTCGACCCCGCAGGGCGGGAACAGCAGCCCGTCCGAGGGGGCGCGCAGGTCCGCCGCATTGGCGATGGCGGCCATCTCGATGGAGGACTTCGTACCGTCGGCGAAAGAGTTGAACATCTGCGCGTTCATGCCGCCCGCCGCCGCCTGCTCAGGCGTGAGACCGTACAGGCTCCAGATCGTGTCGGGGGTCGAGGCGTGGTAGCTCGGCAGGTATTTCGTGCCCTTGCCGGCGCAGACCACGTTGAAGCCGCAAGTCCGCGCCCAGTCCACCATCTCGCAGACGAGAGCCGGCTGGTCGCCATAGCCCATGGAATAGACCACCCCGGCGTCGCGGGCGCGGGCGGCGAGCAGCGGGCCGACCAGCACGTCCGCCTCCACCGTCACCATCACTACATGGCGCTTATGGGCGATGGCGGTGAGCGCATGGGCGGCGCCGGCGGCGGGGCTGCCGGTGGCCTCCACCACCACGTCGAGTCCGTCTGCGGCGATCAGCGCCTCGGCATCCTCGGTCAGCATGGTGCGCCCGCTCGCCAGCGCCTCCGCGAAGGAGGGGGCGAGCGCCGCCTCGACATCCCAGCCGGTGCGCTCCAGCGCGGCGTGGGCGCGCGGCACGGAGAGATCGGCGATCCCCAGCAAATGCAGGCCGGGCGTGGTGCGCAGCTGCGACAGGAACATCGAGCCGAATTTGCCGGCACCGATGAGCCCGACGCGGACCGGGCGGCCGGCGGTGGCGCGGGCCTTGAGCAGGCGGGCGAGATTCATCGGCGTGTCTCCCGGATGGCGGGTGCTGTGGCCGCACCCTTGAGGCGAGGCGCGCGGCTGCCGTTGGCGCGGCAGGCGGGCGCGGAAGCGGGATGGAGGGGCACCGGAGCGGCGCCGCGCCTCACTCGGCGGCGGAGGGCGTGGGCTGCGTCTCGCGCGCGCGGGCGGCCTCGCGGGCGACGTCGCGTGCCGCTTCCATCGCCGCCGGATCGACGGGAATGCCCTCGCCGGTGGGCAGCGGGGCGCGGCGGCGGGCCTTGTCCTGCAGCGCGCGGATGCGGTCGGCCAGGCTCGGAGGCGCGCCCTTGCGGGTGGGCGCGGCCTCGGCCAGCAGAGCGTTGATCGGCGAGCCCGGTCCTTCCAGAGCGGCGGTGAGCTGGGCGACCTCGGCGGCGATCTCGCTGATGTGCTGACGCAGCGCGCCATCGGCCCGGCCGGCCGTGGCAACCGGGAGCAGGCCGTCGAGACGCTGCTGAAGGCTGGCGCGGTCCTCGCGGGCCTTGGCGAGGGCGCCTTCCAGCATTGCTTTCTCCGCGCCGACCATCCGGGCCATGTCCTGCGCGTGGCGGGCTTCGGCCTGCGCGATCTCGCGGGCGGAGCTGGCGTCGGAGATGCGGCGCGCGGCATCAGCCTCGACGCTGGCGCGGCGGGTTTCGGCGGCGTGGGTGCGGCGGGTCAGGTCATCGACCTTCAGATGCAGCCCGGCCAGCTCCGCGCGCAGCGCCGAGGCTTCCGTGCTCACGGCGCCAAGCTCGGTTTCGGTGGCGGCGAGGCGTTCTTTCAGATCGCGCGTGCGGGCGACCTCGGTGACGAGGTTGTCGGTGGTCTGGCGCAGCCGCTCGCGCTCAGCGGACAGATGCGCATTGGCCGCGGTGAGGTGGCGGTCGAGATCGGTGATGCGGTCCTTCAGCGTGTCGCGCAGCGTGGTGAGCGCGATATGCTCGACCTTCAGCTCCTCCTCGCGCCCGGCGGTCGCCTCCAGCGTACGGCGGGTGCTGGCGAGCTCGGTGCGGGTCTGGGCGAGCGCCGCACGGGTCTCGGCGAGATCGCCGCTACGCAGGGCGAGCTCGTCGGTGACCTGCCGGTCGTGCTCGGTCAGAGTGGCATGGCGGGATTCGAGGTCGGCGAGGGCGGTGGTCAGCTCGTCGAGACGCGTCTGGCGCTTCACCAGCTCCTCGGCCTGGCCGGTGATCTGGGTGAGGCGCAGCGCGGCCTCATCGCGCAGGCGCTGGGTCTGCATCTCGGCCTGGCGCACGGCGAGGGCGAAGGCGGCGCGTGCCTCGTCCTTGTCGGCCTGGATTTCGGCCATGGAGACGGGCAGGGCGCTCTCGATGCGCCGGCGGGTCAAACGCACGGCGCGGCGCCAGACAGCCGGAAGGGTCAGCAGCGCGAGCAGCGTCGCCGCGAGAAAACCGATGGCGCAGTACATGATCACTTCGATCATGCGAGTCTCACTCTTCTACGCGGTCCCGCCGGCAGTGCCCGACGGGCGGCGGCGGATCGCCGCCTCTTGACGCCCCGCCTCTCTCATAGCCGAGAGCGCTTGGCCGAGCGTTACGAAAGATCGTTACCGCATTTCCACGCGGAACGCGCGGGAACGGGCCACCAGACACCAAAACGGCCGGGTTGTCCCGGCCGCCTGTCGAAAAGCCCCGTCCGCGCTCAGAAGGGGTTCCAGGTCGCGGTGGGCGTGAATTTGAGATAGCCGATATTGGCGCCGAGGCGGACACCGACGCCGGAGCGGATCGGCACCACCACCATATTGTCCGCCCCGAGCGCCGTCATGCCGAAGCCGGCGACGAAATAGGCCGAGCCGGAGATGCCGCCGAAGCGCCGGAAGATGTCGTTGATGGAGTTGAGGTTGTAGACGAGGATCATGGTGCGGGCGCCATCGCCGCCGAAGTCCCAGCCGAGCGAGGGGCCCTGCCAGAAGACTTTCAGGTCGCCGGCGTTGCGGGTGTAGAGCGTGCCCTCGCCGTAGCGCAGGCCGCCGACAAAGGCGCCGGAGCCTTCCTGCCCGAGAATGTAGCCATTGGGCTGGCCCCACTGGGAGACCGCCTTCTCGATGGAGAGGGCGAGCCCGCGCGATACTTCGCCGAAGAAGCCATGGCCCTGCTGGACCAGTTCGTCGCTCGAATAGGTGCTGTTCGAGGGGCCGGGCTGCTTGTACTGCGCGGCGGCCGGACTGACGAGGACGGGAAGGGCAAGGAGCGCAAGGCAGGCAAGAAGGGCGCGCAAGGTCGGCATTGTCGGTCTCGCGGTTGGTCTCGAAAAAGGAATGGCGGCACGCGCGATGGCTGACCTAACGGCCGAACCGGTCGCCCTGCCAAGAGAACCCGGAGCCTATCAATAGCACGGAGTGCGACCTTAGGAAGGCAGACACGACTACCTTCGTCCGTCCGCGCACCGCCTTCCCCAACGATATGCCGGTGCCGATGCGGGCTCGCGCGCTCACCCCTGCGCGCCGTAGGCGATGAAGGCCGGCACCCGGTACTTGGCCTCGGTGCGGCCATAGCGCAGCGGGTTGCCGTCCGGCCGGCGCACGCTGCCGCCCGCGGCGCGCACCAGCGCATGGCCGGCCCCGACATCCCATTCGCAGACGGTGGACAGGCGCGGGTAGATGTCCGCCCGCCCCTCGGCCACCAGCCCGAATTTCAGCGCCGAGCCGCAGCTCAGGCTCTCGGCAATGTCGAGCGAGGCGAGGAGTTCGCGCGTGTCGGGATCGAGATGCGAGCGGCTGGCGATGGCGATGAGCCCGGCATCGGGGATCGGCCGGCAGCGGATCGGCTCCCACGTCGCCGCATCCACCGGCGCGCCGGCGGCGCGGGCGGCGCGGAAGGCGCGGGCCTCGCCCGAGGCGAAGCTGCCGCCAGCATAGAGCTTTTCCACCGCCGGGGCGTAGATGATGCCGAGGCTCGGCACGCCGGCCTCGACCAGCGCGATGTTGACGGTGAATTCGCCGCTCGACCCGATGAATTCGCGCGTGCCGTCGAGCGGATCGACCAGCAGGAAGGTGTCGGCCGGCGCCTCGCCGCGCCCCTGCTCGACCGCCTCCTCGGCGATGACCGGCACGCCCGGCAGCAGCAGCGCCAGCTCGGCGCGGAGCAATTCCTCGGCGGCGAGGTCGGCGGCGGTGACCGGGCTTTCATCGGCCTTGTAGCGGGTGCTCATGCCCTCTGCCCGGATGCGCAGGATCTCGACGCCGGCCTTCAGCGCCGCCTGCGCCAGCGCCGCGAGAAGAGCGGGATCGCCCGAGAAGAGCGGGGGCGGGGAGGAGAGCGCGGTCGTCATGGCGAAACCCGGTGTGGCGCGATTGTGGCGAAGGTTGGCGTGGTCGGGGGGGCGGTGTATCACACCCGCAAACCAGCGCGGGTGATTTGCGCGCGATTCGCCGTACCGATCCGCCGATTTCCGCAAGGAGACGCGATGACCACCGTCGTCAACCTCGACAAGCTCGACCTCGCCGCGTTGCTGTGCTCGCGCGTCTGCCACGACGTCATCAGCCCGGTGGGCGCCATCGTCAACGGGCTGGAGGTTCTCGAGGACGAGGACGACCCGAGCATGAAGGCCTTCGCGCTCGACCTCATCGCCAAGAGCGCGCGGCAGGCCTCGGCCCGTCTCCAGTTCGCCCGCCTCGCTTTCGGTGCCGCCGGTTCGGCCGGCGCGCAGATCGACACGGGCGACGCCGAGAATGTCGCGCGCGGCTTCATCCAGGACGATCGCACGACGCTGGAATGGACCGTGCCGCGCACGCTCTCGCCGAAGAACAAGGTGAAGCTGCTGCTGAATTTGCTCATGGTCGCGACCTCCACCATTCCGCGCGGCGGGCGCATCAGCATCGAGGCGACCGGCGAGGGCGAGGAGGGCGGTTTCCGCCTGCGCACCCAGGGCAGCCATTCGCGCATTCCCGCCCATATGGTCGAATTGCTGGCCGGCGCGGCGCCCGAGGGCGGGGCGCTCGACGCCCATGCGGTGCAGCCGCACTATACCGGCCTGCTGGCGCGGGCGACCGGCTATGCCGTCACCCTCGCGCTTGACGGTGACACGGTGGTGATCGCCGCCGAGCGCGGCTGAGCGACGCCGTCGGGGACAGCGTTGCCTCCCGCTCCCGTTAGGTGAGCGTCTTTCAGAAGACATTAACGCGATCCGGCGACACTGGGGCTGCCCATGCTGTGGGCATGTGCCCTCGTTTGTACCGCTGGTCGCCTCATGTCGCGTTCTGATCTCACATCCGCCGGGCCGACCTCCGTGCCCCCCGCGGTCCGCGCCGGGATGGGCAGCCTGTCCGCGGTGGCGGCCGAGGCCGCCGCGAGCCTGCGCGTTCCCATGGGCGGGGCGGCGCGCGCTGCGGCCCGGACGGAGGTGATGGTCTTCGCCTTCCACAAGATGCGCTTTGCCCTGCCGGCGGCCCGCGTGGTCGAGGTGGTGCCGCTCGAGGGCGCGCGCTGGGACAAGATGGCCCGCATGGCCGCCGCCGGCACGCTCGGCGTCAGCGGCCTACCGCTGATCCGCCTCTCCACCCGGCTGGGCTTCACCGTCGAGCACCCGGCGCGCGGCGCGCTCGTGCTGTTCGGCGAGGCCGGCAAGGTGCGGGCGACCGTACTGCTCGACGACCTGCCGACCCGCATGAGCGCCTCTCTCGAGGTGATGCCGCCGGCCTGGCGGCAGGATTTCTGGCCCTGCGAGGATCTGATCGGCGGCGTCGCGCGCCTCCCGGACGGCACGCAGGCCGCTCTGGTCGACCTGCCGATCGGCGTCGCCCTGCCGCGCCCGCGCGTGCCCGAGGCCAGCCGCGACAGCGCGCATCTGCTGGTGCGGGCGGGCCGGGCGGAGCCGGAGGCGGTGCGCCTCGCCAGCCTGCGCGGCATGAGCCCGATCGACGACATTCATCGCGGCGCCGGCATTGTCAGCCTCAAGCCGGGCCGGCGCATGCTGCTGCTGATCGGCGGGGAGGGCGATGCGCTCGCCGTCGACGAGGTGCTGGGCCTCGCCCCGCCCGGCCGGGTGGAGCGGGTGGACGGAGCGCGCTATCTCGCCACCGGCACCGGGCGCTTCCGCCTGCTGGAGCCCGGGGAAACCGTGCCGACCACGACGCGCACCGGCCGCGTGCTGGTCGCCGCGCCCCAGGGGCCTGCGCGCGAGCAACTGCGCGACCTCGTGCATGCCATGGGGCACGACGTCTCGCTGGCGGACGACCCGCGCGCGGCGGAACTCGCCGGCGGGCGCTTCGACATCATCCTGGTCGATCTTGATGCCTATGGCGCGGTTGCCGTCACGAGCGGTGCGGCGCGGCGCATCGGTCTGGCGACCCGCGAGACGGCGCCGCCGCCCGGCTTCCACGCGGTGGTGCCGGCGGGCGATGTGGTCGGGCTGATCGCCGCCCTGCTGCCGGGCAACGCGGCGGTCGCCTGACGCCGGGTGCGACATCACACTTCACGGATGCGGCATGAGGGGTGTTGCGGTCTCAACGCCGACGCTCCCGGCTGCTAGTGTCACGCCATGATGACCATGCGGGCGCGGCCGATGCGGCTGATCCGACACTTACGGTTTATTGTGGCGCTGCTGGCGCTTGCGGTCGCGCTGGCGGGACCGGGAGCGGGGCTTGCCGCGACCTCCCTGCGCGCCGCGCCGATGCCCTGCCATGAAAGCGTGTCGGACGCAGCCGCCGTGACCGCGCCACACGCGGCGACGGCGGACAAGCTTGATTCCGCCAGCCGCCATCTGTGCTGCGTGCTCGCCCAGATCGTCGCGCCACTTCTCGTGGCGCCCACACTGGAGCCGCCGTTGTGGCAGGTCGCGACGCGCGCCGTACCCGGCGCTTCGCTGCTGATCGGCCGCGTGCCGGCCATTCCGGTGCCGCCACCCCGACCGGCCTGATCGCCTCGCCGTCCGGCTGTGGCCGGGCACGATCAGTTCATTCGGAGACACATCATGAAGACTTTTTTCGCGGCCGCGCTGTTCGCCGGCCTTTCGCTCGCCGCGGCCCCAGCCTTTGCCCAGACCATGCCGATGGACGGCATGAACCATGGCGCCATGGATCATGGCGCGATGACGTCCGGCGCGACGCCCCCGACGGCGGCCGGCGCGCCGTCCACCCAGGCCTTCGAGACCGCCAACGCCCGCATGCACAAGGACATGGGCATCGGCTTCACCGGAAATACCGATGTCGACTTCGCCCGCGGCATGATCCCGCATCATCAGGGTGCGATCGATATGGCGCGGATCGAGCTGCAATACGGCACGGACCCGGAACTGCGCGCGCTCGCTCAGGAGATCATCAAGGCGCAGGAGAGCGAGATCGCCTTCCTCAAGGCCTGGCTGGCGAAAAACGCGAAATAGGACGGTTCTTCCTCACCTCACCCACCAACCTCGTCATGGCCGGGCCTGGCCCGGCCATCCACGACTCCCGCGCGCACCCAAGTCATGGATCCCCGGATCAAGTCCGGGGATGACGGCGTGCTGTGTGGATGGCGGCGCGCTGCGTGCGGCTGGTCCGGGACGCGAACGGCGGCGTTCCGCCTCCGTTTCCCGGCCCAGCGACGCCGTAGGCGGAGCGCCGAGCCGGGATCCAGCGCAGAGTTCTTTGGCAAAAACCCTCAGCGCTTGCCGCTGGCGGAAGTCATGGATCCCCGGATCAAGTCCGGGGATGACGGCGCTGTGGTGATGACGGCTCGCCAGGGTGATGACGGTCGCGTCACCAGTTTCGGCCGGCCCCGACAACGAAAAACCCCGCCGGGGCGGGGCTTTCAGCAGCGGCTGATGGCAGGCGAGGGGCGGGCCCCTCAGGCCGGGATACGCTGGTCCTGCTCGCCCATTTCGCGCAGCACATAGCCGCGGCCCCACACCGTCTCGATGAAGTTGTGGCCATCGGAGGCGTTGGCGAGCTTCTTGCGCAGCTTGCAGATGAATACGTCGATGATCTTCAGCTCGGGCTCGTCCATGCCGCCATAGAGATGGTTGAGGAACATCTCCTTGGTCAGCGTCGTGCCCTTGCGCAGCGAGAGCAGCTCCAGCATCTGGTATTCCTTGCCGGTGAGATGCACGCGGTTGCCCGCGACCTCGACCGTCTTGGTGTCCAGATTGACCACCAGGTCGCCGGTGGTGATGACCGACTGGGCGTGGCCCTTGGAGCGGCGCACGATGGCGTGGATGCGCGCGACCAGCTCGTCCTTGTGGAACGGCTTGGTGAGATAGTCGTCGGCGCCGAAGCCGAGGCCCTTCACCTTGTCCTCAATGCCGGCGAGGCCGGAGAGGATGAGGATGGGCGTCTTCACCTTGGCGACCCGCAGACCCTTCAGCACGTCGTAGCCCGACATGTCCGGCAGGTTCAGGTCGAGCAGGATGATGTCGTAATCGTAGAGCTTGCCGAGATCGACACCCTCTTCGCCGAGATCCGTCGTGTAGACGTTAAAGCTCTCGGACTTGAGCATCAATTCGATGCTCTGCGCGGTCGCGCGGTCGTCCTCGATGAGCAAGACGCGCATGCCAATCCCCTTCCCTCGCCATGGCCCCGGGGGGTTCAGCCCGTCGGACTACTCTGGTCCGCGCGCCACCCCTCCCCGCGCCCGGCCCGGCACACCCGATTCGTTCACTCGTGCATTAGGGGTAACAAAATCTGATTCTCGCGCACAAGCGGGGTCTCGAAATTTTCTTCGAGTCTTTCCGCAAGCGGCTGGCATTGAACCAGAATTTTTCAACCCAGAGGCTGGAGTCGAATCTTAAGAAGTGCTGGTAAGTGAGTCAGTCGACTCTGCTTTCGCCGCATCGACTGTCCGCACCGGACGATGCCCCGATCATTAACGAGGCCGGTAAACAAATCGTTTCCATCGCCTTGAAGAGTCGCAGATTCCGCCTCGCGCTACCGTTTGGCTCCACAGGAGTAAGGAAGCGGCAACATCTGGCGGCGAATATGGCTCTGCCGCCGCGTAAAGGCGGCTCGAACCGGTTGCGTGCGGGGGACGTCCGATGAGGATGACAGGGACAGGCGCCGGACCGACAGAGTGGAGTAACAGCCGACCATGAAGTCGCTTGATACACTCATCCGCCTCAAGCGGTTCCAGGCGGAAGAAAAGCGCCGCCATTTCGCGCAGATCCAATCGATGATCGGCGATTTCGACCGCATGGCGAAAGACCTCGACCGCGAGATCGAGGCCGAGGAACAGCGCACCGGCATCACCGATACGCAGCATTTCGCCTATTCCACCTATGCCCGCGCCGCCGCCACGCGCCGCGACAATCTGCGCCTCTCGGCCGATGAGCTGAAGCAGCAGCTCGACGACGCCAAGGCGCTGCTCGATGCGGCGCTGGAGGAGCTGAAGAAGGTCGAGGCACTCGGCGAGCGCGAACGGGGCCTCGAGGTTCCCGTGGAAATCCCGGTCCGTGCCGGTCGCGGCCGGGCGGCGCTGGGGGCCTGAGGCTCCCGCAGGCCGCTTTCGCGTTGTTCCGGGGGGTAGGGATGTCGCCGCCTTCGGCGGTGTCTCTCCTGGGCCCCGGATCATCGTTGCGCGGCGCCCCTCGTCCGGGGAACGAGGGGCGTTCAGCGAGGCGTCGAGCCAACACCGTGTCCCGGACGCCTGTAGCGCCCGCGGAAGGCGAGCCGGGATCCAGCGGAAGACTCTTTGGCTGAATCCTTTAGGCAGTGTCGGCTGCCGACGGCCCCCTCATCCCTCTCACTCAATGATCGGGACATGCGGCGCCGCCGTGCGGCGCAGCGTGCCGTCGAGGCGCGGGTCGTCGACGATCTCCACCGCGCGGCCATAGGGCACGAAGCCGGACTTGCGGTAAAAGCCGACCGCCGCCGGGAGGTCATGCGTGCAGGTGTGGACGAAGAAACGCCGGATCGGCCGCGCAAAGGCGCGGGCGGTGGCGAGGTTCATCATCAGCCGTCCCGCGCCTGAGCCGGTTTCCCCGGCCACCAGCCCGAAAAACGCCAGCTCCGCCTCCCCCTCGGTGCGGAAATCCACATCCACCAGACCGATGTCGATGCTGGTGCCATCCGGCTGGGTGCGGGAGAGGGCGTAGACCTCGACATCCGGGCTGCCGATGATGGCGGCAAGCTCCGCCTCGCTCATCTGCAGGCGTGAGAACCACAGCCAGTCCTCGCCGATGCGGCGGAACAGGTCGCGATACCAGCCGGTTTCGGGCGCCGCGACGTGGCGAAGGCTGAGATGGGGCGCGTCGGGCGCCGGCAGGGGCGCGGGCTGGGCGTGCATCTCCAGGAAGGTGACGATCGACGCGACCTTGCCGGGGGGCACAGCGGCCAGCGTCGGCGGGGCGGGAGGGGCGCTGGCGTGGGCGGTGGTCTCGGTCATGGGGGGGCTCCTGTGGGCGTCCTGCGCCTAGCAGATCACGGGCCAAGCGTCATCCGGGCCGCACGAGAAGGGTTCACAGCGGCGAATTTTCAGATATCTTGCGGTGAATTCAATTTAATACATCTAATGTGAGTGAATATATGACCGTCGCGGTGACCATCGACCAGGTCGGCAAATCCTTCGGCACGGGTGCGCCGGCGCTGGCGGACGTGTCGCTGGAGGTGAAGCCGAGCGAGCTTGTGGCGCTGCTGGGGCCCTCCGGCTCGGGCAAGACCACGCTGCTGCGCATCGTCGCCGGGCTGGAGCAGCCGAGCCATGGCCGCGTGCTGTTCGACGGGCATGACGCGCTCTCCGTGCCGGTGCGTCGGCGCGGCATCGGCTTCGTGTTCCAGAATTACGCGCTGTTCCGGCACATGACGGTGTCCGAGAACGTCGCCTTCGGCCTGCGCTCGCGCCCGCGCGCCGAGCGGCCTTCCGACACCGAGATCAAGAAGCGGGTGGCGGACCTGCTCGCCCTCGTGCAGCTCGAAGCCTTTGGCGGGCGCTTCCCCGCCCAGCTCTCCGGCGGCCAGCGCCAGCGCGTGGCGCTCGCCCGCGCGCTCGCTATCGAGCCCAAGGTGCTGCTGCTCGACGAGCCCTTTGGCGCGCTCGATGCGCTGGTGCGCAAGGAGCTGCGCAAATGGCTGCGCGAGCTGCATGACCGCACCGGCCACACCACGCTGTTCGTCACCCATGACCAGGAGGAGGCGCTCGAACTCGCCGACCGCGTGGTGGTGATGGGCAAGGGCAAGATCGAGCAGGTCGGCACGCCCGACGATGTCTATGACAAGCCGGCCACCGCCGCCGTCTTCGGCTTCATGGGCGAATCGAGCCGGATCGAGGTCGAGGTGCGCGACGGCGTCGCCATTGCCGGCACGACGCCCATCGCGGCGGCCACCCATGCGGTGCCGGACGGGGCGGGGCTGCTTTATGTACGCCCGCATGACGTCTCGCTGGGTCTTCCCGGCACGCCCGGCCTCAAGGGCGAGGTGCGCGGCTTCCGCCGCCATGGCGCGATCCGCCGGGTGGAGATCGAGGTGGGTTCCGCGCTGTTCGAGGCCGACATCGCCCCGACCGTGCGCGTGCCGATCGGCGAGAAGGTCGCGGTGCGGCTCGACCGGGCGCGTCTCTTCGTCAATGGCGGGCCGGGCGTCGATTGCCGCGCCCCGGCGGCGCAGCAGCCCGGCGAATACGCCATCTGAGGCGCGAGGACGGGGCGACGCCGTCAGCGGCGGTGCATGAGCCAGACGCCGTCATGTGCCGGGTGGCCCTTGACGCCGCCCTTCGTCGGCTCGCGCGCGGCTTCCACGAGACGGTAGGTCGCGCCGTAATGCCGGCGCACCTCATGCGCGTCGACGCTGAAGGGCGGGCCGATCGCCAGCGACGGATCATACTCGAAGGTGATCAGCAGCTGCGGCGCGGCATGGGTGAGGTGGATGAGATGCGCCGCATAGCCCGCGCGCATATGGTCGGGCAGGGCGACGAGTGCGGCTCGGTCATAGATCGCGTCAACGATACCGAGGGCGTGGCGGTCGAGATCGAAGAGATTGCCGACAAAGACGGTGAGCCCCGCCGCCTCGAACCGCTCCAGCGGGCCGAGCGGGGTGATGGCAGGGGTGAGACCGAGCTGGTGGAACAGCGCCTCGACGGCAAGTCGGCTGAGTTCGGCCCCGACCACTGGGTGACCCTGCGCCATCAGCCAGCCAATATCGTGCGACTTGCCGCAGAGCGGGACGAAGACCCGCCCATCTTCCGCAACGTCGAGCGCGCGGAAATGCTTCAGCAGCAGCGGGTTCGGCTCGGATTCGTGGAAGCCGATCTGGTTGTTATGCCAGCGCCCGTGCCAGAACTCTTCATTCATCTCGACCTCCTGCGCGTGCGCGCCCACATCGTTCCATGTCATGGGCTCGGCACTCGAGCCTGTGAGTCGGTGTTCCGTGTGACAGGCGGATGACCGGCGCGCCCTTCGCCTGTGGCCGTCAGGGGTCCGTGCGCCGGATGAAGGCGCCAAAGGCGCGCGGGCCGTCCGCGACCTCGATATCGGCGATCACCTTGAGCGTCGCCGTGTCGATCACGCTGAGCGTGTTGCTCTCCCAGTTCGCCACATAGACGCGCGTGCCGTCGCGGCTGGCGGCGATACCCTCGGGGTAGTCGCCGACCGGTATGGTGGCGAGGCGGGTGAGGCTGCCGGTATCGAACACCGTGACGGTCGAGGCGTACTGGTCGGTGGTGAAGGCGCGGCCATTGGCCAGCGCCACCGCATAGGGCCGCTGGCCGACCTTCACCGTGCCGACGACCGCACGGGCGGGGATGTCGACGATGGTCACGTCGTCCGAGGCGACATTGGCGGTGTAGGCGCGCCTGCCCTCGGCATCAATGGTGACGCCGAAGGGGCGGGCGCCGACCTTCACCGTGCCGAGGCGGGTGAGCGTGGCTGTGTCGATGAAACTGACCTGATCGGAATCGCGGTCGGCCGAGAGCAGCAGCGCGCCATCGGGCGTCACCGCGAGACCCGAGGGGGAATCGCCGACCTCGACCTCGCCCGTCAGCACCCCGCGCGCGGCATCCACCACGACGATCTTGTGCCGATACCAGTCCGCGACATAGGCCGGGCTGCCGGAGGGGTGCACGGCGACCCCGAGCGGCCCGCCGCCGACATCGACGCGGTGCTCCACGGTGCGGGTGGCGGCATCGAGAATGGTCAGCGCCTTGCCGTCCGGCGAGGTGACGAAGGCGCGCCGGCCCAAAGGGTCCACCGCGATGCCGGCCGGCTTGCCGGGGATGGGCAGGGTGGCGACCACCTTGGCCGTCGGCAGATCGACGATGGAGAGCGTTTCCGCCGGCTGCGAGGTGACGAAGGCCTCATCCGCGCGGGCGGGCGCGGCGAGGAGAAGGGCGGCGAGGAGGATGGCGAGACGCCCCGGAACCCGGATCGTCGTCATCCCGGACGACCGAAGGTCGAGCCGGGATCGCGCCATGACGGTGGGCGGTCCCGGCTCGCGCTGACGCGCGGCCGGGATGACAAAGCAAGGTGGGGAAGAGCCCTCTCCCCATGGGGGAGAGGGGACGTGTTGCGCCAGCGGATTCACCGGCGCCACCGCCTCAGCTTCCGCCTTCGATCTTCTTCTTCAGGCTGTCGAGCCCGGCCTTGTAGAGCCCGGTGACGGCGTTGATCGCGGCCTGGTCGTCCAGCTCCGGCGGCGGGTCGTTATTGGGGTAGCCGCGGTAGAAGGCGCCGCGCCACTCGACCTCGGACTTGGCGCCGCCCTCGGCGGGGGTGACGACCAGCCAGGAGGAATAGTTGGTGACCGGCAGCACCTTCACGTCGACCTCGTCGATCCGGTACATCAGGGTCATCTTTTCCGGCTCGAGCTTGGCGACCTCTTCCTTCACCGTCGCGCCGTTCTTCAGCGTGAGGGTGCGCTTGGCGCCGGCCGCATTGCCGCCCGTGCCCTCGGTGGTGGCGACCACCGGGATCCAGCTGCCATCCTGGAAATTGGAGACCACGGCCCAGACCTTGTCCGGCGGGGCGTTGATGATGATCTTCTCGGAGATTTTCTGGCGGGTCGGGCCGTGCGCATGGGCGCCGACGGCGGTAACGGCAAGGGTGGCGGCGGCAACGGCCACCGTAAGCAGTTTGAATTCCATCGTTTCCATCCCGGGGCTGGGTGCGTTCCGGGCTTTTGTCGCCCGTTGGGACTCAGTCTAGGACCGGATTTGCCGTTCGTGAATACACGTCGGAGTGGAAAACTTCCTGACCTAAATTCTTTGAAATTCTTAAGAGAATTCTTTGAGAATCTTAAGAAAGGCGGCGCCAAAGGCTTCCAGCTTGGCGGCGCCGACGCCGCGCACGGAGGCGAGCTCGGTGCGGCTGCGCGGGTGCTCCACCGCCATCTCCTCCAGCGTCTTGTCGGCGAAGACGACATAGGCCGGCACGCCGCGCTCGGCCGCGAGTTCCCGGCGCAGCGCCTTAAGCTTGCCGAGCAGGGCGCTCTCGGCCGGGGCGAGCTCGGTGGCGCTCTCGCCGCGTCCGGGCTTCTCGCGCCGGCGCTTGGAGGGCGCACGCAGGGTGAAGGCGCGGGTGCCGCCGAGCACGGCAAGGCCGGTCTCCGTCAGTACCAGCGCGCCGAAGCGTGTGGGGTCGGCATTGAGCGCGCCGGTGGCGACGAGCTGGCGCAGCAGGGCCCGCCACTCGGTCGCCGGCTTGTCGCCGCCCGCGCCGAAATCGGCGAGGCGGTCATGGCCGCGCCCGCAAATCTGGTCGTTGCGCTGGCCGGTAACGAGGCTGGCAATATAGGCCGCGCCATAGCGCTCGCTGGTGGCGCGCACGAGGCGCAGGACCAGTTGCGCCTCGCGGCTCGCATCCACCACCTTGGGCGGATCGCGACAGACATCGCAGGCCCCGCACGCCTTTGCCCGCTCGCCGAAATAGCCGAGCAGCACGGCGCGCCGGCAGGTCACCGCCTCGCAGAAGCCGACCATGGCGTCGAGCCGGCGGGCCTCCACCATCTTGCGCTCGGGCGGGGAGGGCTCCTCGTCGAGGAAGCGGCGGCGGGTGGCGATGTCGCCGGCGGAATAGAGCAGCAGCGCCTCGGAGGGCTGGCCGTCGCGGCCGGCGCGGCCGATCTCCTGATAATAGGCTTCCAGCGTGCCCGGCGAATCCGCGTGTAGCACATAGCGCACGTCCGACTTGTCGATGCCCATGCCGAAGGCGACGGTGGCGACCATGACGACGCCGTCCTCGGCCAGGAACACTTCCTGATTGGCCGCCCGCGCCTCCGGGCTCATGCCGGCATGGTAGGGCAGCGCGCGCACGCCCGCCGCCTGCAGCCGCTCGGCGGTCTCGTCCACCTTCTTGCGGGAGATGCGGTAGACGATGCCGGCGACGCCCTCGCGTGCCCGCACGAAGCTCTCGATCTGCCGGGCCGGGTCTTTCTTTTCCTCGACGCCGATGAAGATGTTCGGCCGGTCGAAGCCGGAGACGAAGACACGGGCCTGCCCGCCGAACAGCCGCTCGACGATGTCGTCGCGCGTCGCCTTGTCGGCGGTAGCGGTCAGCGCGACCAGCGGCGCGGCGGGAAACAGCTCGCGCAGCTTGCCCAGCGCCAGATATTCCGCGCGGAAGGAATGGCCCCATTGCGAGATGCAATGCGCCTCGTCGATGGCGATGAGGCCCAGCGGCAGGCGGGCGATGGCCGCCAGCATACGCTCGGTGAGCAGCCGCTCGGGGGCGAGATAGAGCAGGCTCACCTCACCCGCCGCCACGCGCCGCCAGATCGCGATGTTTTCCTCGCGCGACTTGCCGGAATGGATCGCCTCGGCGGCGACGCCCTGCAGCTTCAGCGCGTTTACCTGGTCGTCCATCAGTGCGATGAGCGGGGAGACGACGAGCGACAGTCCACCAAAAACGAGCGCGGGAAGCTGGTAGCACAGCGACTTGCCGGCGCCCGTCGGCATTACCGCCAGCGTCGGCACGCCCGCCAGCACGGCATCCACAACTTCCTGCTGGCCGGGGCGGAAGCGGTCGAACCCGAACACCTCGGCCAGCTTCTGCCACTTGCCCTGCTCGATGGCGGGCGGCAGCAGGCCGATGGCGGGGTGGACGGGGATGTTCATCGCGGGCTCGTCGTGCTCCCTGTCGCGCAACGCCCTTGGCAGCGCCGGCTCGGGTGGAGATGGTAACGCCGCCCGGAACGGATTCGCGGGCTTTTCGAGAGAATCAGTTCGGATGGCCCTCGAGCTCACCCTCGGTTTAACCCTCGTTGCGCTGCTGTTCGAGGCCGCATTGGGCTATCCGCGGATTTTGCTGGAGCGGATCGGCCATCCGGTGATGTGGGTGGGGCGGCTCATCAGCCTGCTCGACACCCATGTGAACCGCGACACGGACAGCCCGCTGGAGCGCAAATTCGCCGGGGTGGCGACGCTGCTGGTGCTGCTCACCGTCGGGCTGACGGCGGGCGCGGCGGCGCAGAAACTGTTGCTGCTGCTGCCCATGGGCTTTTTCTACGCCGCCTTTGTCGGCTCGACCCTGCTCGCCCAGCGCAGCCTGCATGAGCATGTCGCTCGCGTCGCCGACGGGCTGGAGCGCAGCCTTGCCGAGGGCCGGCAGGCGGTGTCGATGATCGTCGGGCGCGATCCCGAAAAGCTCGACGAGGCGGGTGTCGCCCGTGCGGCGATTGAGAGCCTCGCGGAGAATTTTTCCGACGGCATCGTCGCGCCGGCCTTCTGGATGGCGGTCGGGGGCCTCGCCGGCGCCTGCGCCTACAAGGCGGTGAACACCGCCGACAGCATGATCGGCCATAAGGATGCGCGGCATTTGCAGTTCGGCTGGGCGTCGGCGCGGTTCGACGATCTGGTGAACCTGCCGGCCTCGCGCCTTGCCGGGCTGCTGCTGATCGCCGGTGCCGTATTCGTGCCCGGCGCCTCGCCGCGCGCGGGCTGGATCGCCATGCGGCGCGACGCGAAAAAACATCGCTCGCCCAATGCCGGCTGGCCGGAGGCGGCGCTCGCCGGTGCGCTCGGCATCGCCATTGCCGGGCCGCGCCATTATGGCGGGCAGCTCTCCACCGACGGCATCATGGGCGAGGGCGGACGGCGCGACTGCACCGCCGCCGACATCCGCCGGGCGCTCCAGCTCTACCGCGCGGCGGACGGGGTGATGGTGGCGGTGCTGTCCATCGTGGTGATGGCACTGGCGATTTGAGGCGGGCTCAGCCCCGCGCGATCGCCAACAGCCGGTCGAGATCGACATGGCGCTCGAGATGCGCGGCCAGCGCATCGAGCGTCGCCTCCACCCCGGCCTCATAGGCAAGGTCGGAGGGCGGCGCGCCGAGGCGGGCGAGCCAGTGGCGGCGCTGGCGGTCGTCGGCGAACAGGCCATGGGCGTAGGTGCCGATGACGCGGCCATCGGGCGAGATGGCGCCCTCGTCTCTGGCGCCTTCCGCACCCGCGCCGTCGATCACCGCGAAGGGGCGGGCGCGCCCTCGGCCTTCCGTCACGCCCATATGCATCTCATAGCCGGAGAATGGCACGCCATCGGCGGTGCCGGTGACGGCGACGAGGCGCTTCTCGCCGGCCAGCACGGTGTCGACCTCCAAAAGGCCGAGCCCCGGCACGGTCGCGGGCGGGCCCTCGATGCCGTCCGGGTCGGCGATGGAGCGGCCGAGCATCTGGTAGCCACCGCACAGGCCCAGCACCCGCCCGCCGCGCCGGACATGGGCGAAGAGGTCGATGTCCCAGCCTTCCGCCCGGAAATCAGCGAGATCGGGAATGGTGGTCTTCGAGCCGGGCAGGATGACGAGATCGGCATCGGCCGGCAGCGGGGTGCCGGGCCGCACGCGGATCACCTCGACCGAGGGCTCGGCGTCGAGCGGGTCGAGATCGTCGAAATTGGCGATGCGCGGCAGCAGCGGCACGGCGATGCGCAGCTTCGCCTGCGGCTTCGCCAGCGTGGCGGCATCAAGCGCCAGCGCGTCCTCCGCCGGCAGGCGGCGGGCATCGGGGAAGAAGGGAATGAGGCCGAGCGCCGGCCAGCCGGTACGAGCGGCGATCTCATCCATGCCGGCGGCGAACAGGGCCGGGTCGCCGCGGAAGCGGTTGACCAGAAAGCCGCGGATCATCGCCGCATCCTCTTGGGGAAGCACGGCTTTTGTGCCGACGAGGCTGGCGATGACCCCGCCGCGGTCAATGTCGCCGATCAGGATGACGGGAACATTGGCCGCGCGGGCAAAACCCATATTGGCGATGTCGCCGGCGCGCAGATTGATCTCGGAGGCCGAGCCGGCGCCTTCCACCAGAACGAGGTCGGCCTGTCCGCGCAGATGCGCATAGCTCTCCAGCACGGCGGCGAGCAAAGTGGGTTTGAGCTTCTGGTAGTCGGCGGCCCGGGCGTTGCCACGCGAGCGGCCCTGCACGACGACCTGCGCGCCGATCTCGCTCTGCGGCTTCAAGAGCACCGGGTTCATATGGACCGAGGGCGCCACCCGCGCGGCGCGCGCCTGCAGCGCCTGCGCGCGGCCGATCTCGCCGCCATCTTCGGTGACGGCGGCATTGTTCGACATGTTCTGCGGCTTGAACGGGCGGACCTCCAGTCCGCGCAAGGTGAAGGCGCGGGCGAGGCCGGCCACCAGCAGCGACTTGCCGACATCCGAGCCGGTGCCCTGGAACATGAGGGCCAAAGGCTGGCGAGGGGGAGATGTCACGCGCCCGCTCCCCGCTTCAACGTCGTCATGGCCGGGCTTGGCCCGGCCATCCATGTCTTTGATCGCGCACGCGATTCAACCGAAATCGTGGGCCCCCGGACCACGTCCGGGGATGACGGCGTGACGAGGGGCCTCAGCCGCGCCGTGTTTCCAGATAGTCCACGCGCCGCTCGAGATTGGACTCGCGCACCATGCCGGGGATCAGGAACAGGTCGATGATCTGGCCGATGCCGAGCAGGCCGAGGGTCAGAAGCCACAGCGCGCCGGTCCAGTAGCGGCCGGCGTAGAAGCGGTGGATGCCGCAGACGCCGATGAGGCCGAAGAACCAGAACAGATAGGCGACCGGGGTGGATCGCATCGGGGCATTGCTCCGTCATGTCAACACGCCGCGACAGCCGGCGTCCTCCTAGAGATAGGAAGCGACGTGCCGGATTTCGAGATCGCACGGGCCAGGCGCCACGGGATATTTCGACACGGCGTGGCTCGGGGGGCATCAGAACTCGATGCCTTTCTGCGCCTTCACCCCGGCTTTGAAATGGTGCTTCACCAGCGCCATCTCGGTGACGAGATCGGCGGCCTCGATCAGCGACGGCTTGGCGTTTCGGCCGGTCACGACGACGTGCAGCCCCTCCCGCCGCGTGGCCAGTGTGGTGACCAGTGTGTCCAGCGGAAGGTACTCATAGCGCAGGGCGATGTTCAGTTCGTCCAGGATGAGCAGGCCGATGCTCGGGTCGGCCATCAGCTCCTGCGCCTTCTCCCACGCCCGCGTGGCGGCGGCGATGTCGCGGGCGATGTCCTGCGTCTCCCAGGTGAAGCCCTCGCCCATGGAATGCCACTCGACCCGGTCGCCGAAGCTCTCCAGCGCCGCCCGCTCGCCGCTGTCCCACGCGCCCTTGATGAACTGCACCACGCCGACGCGCCCGCCATGGCCGAGCGTGCGCAGAGCGAGGCCGAAGGCGGCGGTGGATTTGCCCTTGCCCGGCCCGGTATGGACGATGAGCAGGCCCTTCTCGATGGTCTTCTCCGCCACCTCGGCGTCCTGCACCGCCTTGCGCTTTTCCATCTTGGCGCGGTGGCGGGCAGCCTCTTCCGGGGAAATTGCGCTCATCTCTCGTCCTTCACCATCATGGGCAGCCCGGCGACCATGAAGATCACCCGCGTCGCCCGGGCGGCGACCATCTGATTCAGCCGGCCCTGCGCATCGCGAAAACGCCGGCCCAGCGCGTTGTCCGGCACGATGGACAGGCCCACCTCGTTGGAGACCGCGACCACCGGCCCGTCATGGGTGGCCAGCGCCTCCACCAGCGCCGCGCATTCGGTGGCAAGGTCGGCGTCGGCCAGCATGCGGTTGCTGAGCCACAGCGTCAGGCAATCGACCAGCACCGGCGCGCCGGCGGGCAGGGCGCTCACCGCCGCCGCCAGATCATGCGGGGCGTCGATCGTTTCCCAGCCCGGCCCGCGCCGGCCGCGATGCTCGGCGATGCGGGCGGCCATCTCGTCATCCCAGGCCTGCGCCGTGGCGATGTAGCGCCAGGGCGGGGGGAGCGCCTCGATCAGGGATTCGCCATGACGGCTCTTGCCCGAACGGGCGCCGCCGAGCACGAGCGTCAGCGCCATGAGTCACCCGTGGCCGACAGGCGGCGTATCGTCATCACTCTTCCCATACCCCTGCCCGATGAGCGGCGGACTATAGCGGGGGCGGTCCGCCGGGCAACCGCGCCGTGGCGGGTGTGGGCGGTTTGACTTTCCCGCCCAAGGCCCCTTTAGTGCCGGTGACCATCGGTTTCCGCGTCTTCGGGCGCGGGACGAAGAGGGAATGCGGTGCGGAGGGTTCGGACCCTCCTAATCCGCGGCTGCCCCCGCAACTGTGAGCGGCGAGCCTGCGCCGAAAGCCACTGGGACATCCCCCGGGAAGGCGGCGACGAGGCGGCGACCCGCGAGCCAGGAGACCTGCCGAAGGTTCGGTGCTGAAAGCCGGCGGGGTGCCCGGCTGTCAGGCAGAGCCGCGCCTTTGGCGGCCTCTCGCGTGGCGATTCCCGCCGCGACCGGCGCATCCCGTCAACCGATTGGCTTGCGTGGAGACGCCATCATGAGCAGCGCCGTTCCTAACTCCCTGTCGCGGGTGCCCTGCACCATCGTCACCGGCTTTCTCGGCTCGGGGAAGACGACGCTGATCCGCCATGTGCTGGAGAACGCCAAGGGCAAGCGGCTCGCGGTCATCGTCAACGAGTTCGGCGATGTCGGCATTGACGGCGAGATCCTGCGCGGCTGCGGCATCGAGACCTGCCCGGAGGAGAATATCGTCGAGCTTGCCAATGGCTGCATCTGCTGCACCGTGGCGGATGATTTCGTGCCGGCGCTCGACGCCATTCTCTCCCGCGTGCCGAAGGTCGATCACATCCTGATCGAGACCTCGGGCCTCGCGCTGCCCAAGCCGCTGGTCCAGGCCTTCCACTGGCCGGCGATCAAGAGCCGGGTGACGGTGGACGGCGTCGTCGCGGTGGTGGATGGCGAAGCGCTGGCGGCGGGCCGCGTGGCGCATGACCATGACGCGCTGGCCGCCCAGCGCGCGGCCGATGACAGCCTCGACCATGACGACCCGATCGAGGAAGTGTTCGACGACCAGATCGCCTGCGCCGATCTCGTCATCATGACCAAGACCGACCTGATCGACGCGGCGGGCCTCGCCACGGCGCAGGCGGCGCTGGCGGGCGAGCTGCCCAAGGGCGTGCGCGTGGTTTCCATCACCGAGGGGCGGATCGACCCGGCGGTGCTCATGGGCCTCGGCGTCGGCACCGAGGACGACATCGAGAACCGCAAGACCCATCACGATGACGAGCTGGACCACGACCATGACGATTTCGACAGCTTCGTCGTCGAGGTGCCGGAGATCGCCGATCCCGCCGCCTTCGCCGCCCGCATCGCCCGCGCGGCGGACGAGGCGGATGTGTTGCGGGTGAAGGGCTTCCTGCCCGTCGCCGGCAAGCCGATGCGGCTGCTGGTGCAGGCGGTCGGTCCGCGCGTTGCCCATCATTATGACCGCGCCTGGGGCAGCGAGGCGCGCACCGGCCGCCTCGTCGCCATCGGGCTGAAGGGTCTCGACCGGGCGAAGGTGGAAGCCATCCTCGCCGGCGAGAGCGTGGCGGCGTGAGGCGGCCCCATCCCCTTGCCAACCGTCATGGCCGGGCTTGGCCCGGCCATCCACACCTTCGGCCGGAGCACCGGCGCGAACAGTCGTGGATCCCCGGGCCAAGCCCGGGGATGACGGCGTTCTGACGGGAGACCCGCCACCCCATGCACATCCTCACCACCACCTCGACCAGCCTCGACGATCTCGCCGAGCCGGTGGACCTCGGCCAGACGCCGGGGGAGGTGGTGGTCGTCTCCTTTACCGACAGCGACCTCGCGGCGCTGGCGCGGGCGCAGGAGACTGAGGAGGCAAGGGTGCCCGGAGCACTCCCGAGCCTGCGCCTCGCCAGCCTGCGCGATCTCAAGCACCCGATGTCGGTCGATCTGTGGATCGAGGGCGTGGCGGTGCAGGCCCGGCTCGTCGTGGTGCGGCTGCTGGGCGGGCTGGACTGGTGGCGCTATGGCGTCGAGCGGCTGGGGGCGGAGGCGCGGGCGCGCGGTTTTCACCTCGCCGTGCTGCCGGGCGAGGACCGCGACGACCCGCGGCTCGCCGAGGCCTCGACCGTGCCGGTGGAGGAACTGGCGGCGCTGCTCGGCTATTTCCGCGCCGGCGGGCCGGACAATATGCGCGCGCTGCTGCGGCGTATGGCGGGTTTCGCCGGGCGGGCGCTTGAGGCGGGCGAGCCGGCGCCGGTGCCGCTGGCGGGGTTTTACGCGTGGGGCGGGGGGGCTTCGGAAGCGAGCGGGGCTTTTCCTTCCACGGGCGTTGCTTCCCCCTCACGGGACGGGGCTTCCCCCTCACCCAACCCTCTCCCCCAGGGGGAGAGGGCTTTTTCCGCCGGTGCGACGCTCCCTGCTCCCTCTCCCCGTCGGGGAGAGGGTTGGGGTGAGGGGCCTTCCACCACCTCCGCCCCCACCATCCCCCTCATCTTCTACCGCTCCATGTGGCTGGCCGGTGATACCGCGCCGGTGGATGCGCTCTGTGCCGCGCTGGCCGCGCGCGGGCTCGCGCCACGGCCGATTTTCGTCGCCAGCCTGAAGGAGCCGGTCTCCATCGCCTTTCTGCGCGAGGCACTGGCGGGGATGAGCCCGGCGGCAATCGTCACGCTCACCGCCTTCGCCGCCGCTGATCCGGGCGAGGCGACGGTGCTCGATACGCCGGGCGTGCCGGTGTTGCAGGCTATCGTCGCCACGACCAAGCGCGAGGCGTGGCTGGAGGGCGTGCGCGGGCTGACCAGCGCGGACCTCGCCATGCATGTCGTGCTGCCGGAACTGGATGGACGCGTGCTGGCGGGCGCGCTGTCCTTCAAGGCGCCGACGGAGAGTGCCGCCGTGCCGGGCTTCACGCTGCTGGTGAACCGGCCCGAGCCCGACCGCGTGGCCGCCATCGCCGACCGCGTGGCGGCGCTGGCCCGGCTGCAGGTGACGCCGCGCGCGGAGCGTCGGGTGGCGGTTCTCATGCCCGATTATGCCAATGCCCCCGGCCGCACCGGCTGGGCGGTGGGCCTCGACGTGCCCGCCAGCGTGCGGGCGCTGCTCGGGGACATGGCGGCGGCGGGCTATCGGGTGGAGGGCGTGCCGGCCGATGAGCGGGCGCTGCTGGAGGCGGTGACCGCTCCCGACCGTCATGGCCGGGCTTGGCCCGGCCATCCACGCCTTGGCCGCGACGCACCCGGTCGTGAGGAAGACGTGGATGCCCGGCCCAAGGCCGGGCATGACGGTGTTCTCCCCCTCGCCGCCTACCGCGCGCATCTCGCGAGCCTTCCCACGGAGGCCGTCGCCGCCGTTCATGCCGCGTGGGGCCCGCCGGAGGATGATCCGAGCCTCACCGACGGCGCCTTCCGCTTCCGCGCCGCGCGCTTCGGCAACATCACCGTCGCGCTGGCGCCGGAGCGGGGCGATGTAAGCGAGCGGCGGGCGCAGTATCACGACCCGGCCCTGCCGCCGCGCCACGGGCTCATCGCCTTCGGCCTGTGGCTGCAACAGAATGCCGATGCGCTGGTGCATATGGGCGCGCATGGCACGCTGGAATGGCTGCCGGGCAAGCATGTCGCGCTGACGCGCGGCTGTTTCCCCGAGCTGGTGCTGGGGGCGCTGCCCGTCGCCTACCCGTTCATCACCTCCAATCCCGGCGAGGCGGCGCAGGCCAAACGCCGCATCGCCGCCGTCACCCTCGGCCATTTGCCGCCGCCGACGCTGGAGACCGGACTTGCCGGCGACGCGGCCGAGCTGGAGCGGCTGGTCGATGAGTACGCGCAGGCCGACGGGCTCGACCGGCGCCGGCGCGAGCGTCTGGCGACGCTGATCGTCGCCGAGGCCGAGCGCACCGGGATCGCCCGCGACGCCGGGCTGACCGGCACGGCATCGCCGGACGAGGCGCTGAAGGAGATCGACGCCTTTCTCTGCGACATCAAGGAGATGCGGCTCAAGGACGGCTTTCATATCTATGGCCGCGGCGCCTGCGGGCAGGCCGAGCGCGACGGGCTGCTGGCAGCGCTCGATGGCCGGCGGGTGGCCGCCGGGCCGGCCGGTGCGCCGGGGCGCGGACGCACGGACGTGATGCCGACGGGGCGCAACCTGTTCACCGTCGATCCCCGCGCCTTGCCGACGCCAACGGCGATGGACCTTGGCCGTCTCGCGGCGGAGGAGGTGCTGCGCGCTCATGCCCAGATACATGGCGACTGGCCGCGCTCCCTCGTGCTGGACCTCTGGGGCAGCGCGACGCTGCGCACCGGCGGCGAGGAGATCGCGCAGGGGCTGGCGCTGATCGGCGCGCGCCCGGTCTGGGATGCCGGCTCGGGCCGCGTCACCGGCGTCGAGGTGCTGCCACCGGCGGCGATGGGGCGCCCGCGCGTCGATGTCACCTTCCGCATTTCCGGCCTGTTCCGCGACCTGTTCCCGGCGCAGATCACGCTGCTCGACGCCGCCGTGCGGGCGGTGGCGGCGCGGGACGAGAGCGAGGACGAAAACCCGCTGCACGCCGCCGGGCCTGACGCGCTGCGCATCTTCGGCACCGCGCCGGGGGCCTATGGCGCGGGGCTGCGCGCGGGCGAGATCGAGCCCGAAGCGCTCGGCGCGGCCTATCTCGCCAGCGCCTCGCACGCCTATGGCGGGGCGGAGGGCGCGGCCCGTGTGGCCGGCGACGCCTTCGCCGCGCGGGTGGCGGCGGCGGAACTGCTGATCCATGGCGCGGATGATCCCGGCCGCGATCTTCTGGAGGGCGACGCGGACCTCGCCTTCATCGGCGGCTTCGCGGCGGCGGCGGCAAAGCTCGGGCGTCTGCCGGATGTGGTGGTGCTCGACACCAGCGACCCCGCGCGCCCCAAAGCCCGCCCGCTGGCGCAGGCGCTGGCCCGCATCGTGCGCGGCCGGGCGCATCCGCGCTATATCGAGGGCGTGATGCGCCACGGCCCGCGCGGGGCGGCGGAAATGGCCGAGACGGTGGACCGGCTGATCGGCTTTGCCGAGGCGACGCGCGCGGTGCCGAGCCATCTCGTCGACCTCTTGCACGGCGCCTATGTTGGCGACGCCCGCGTGCGTGATTTCCTTATGGAGACCTCGCCCGAGGCGGCGCGCTTCATCGCCGGGCGCTTCGAGCGGGCGCGCGACAAGGGGCTCTGGCACCCGCGCCGCAACGATGTCGCCGGCGATCTCGCGGTGCTGTCCGGGGAGGCGGCGGAATGAGCGCGGCTTCCGACATCGACACGCTGCGGCGCGGCGCCTGCCCGTCGCTGCCCGAACCGATGCCGACCGGCGACGGCCTGCTGGCGCGGCTTCAGCCCGCCGCGCCGCTGACGCTCGACCAGTTGGCGGGCCTCGCCCGGCTCGCGAGCGTGCTCGGCAATGGCATCCTTGAGGTGACCGCGCGCGGCAAGCTGCAATTGCGCGGGCTCTCCCCTGAGACGGCGGGACAGCTTGAGGCGGGCGTGGCGGCGCTCGGCATTGCCCTGCCGGACGGTTTTCCCGTCGAGATCAGCGCACTCGCGGGACGTGACCCATCCGGCCTCGTGGACCCGCGTCCGCTCGCAGAAGGAGTGGGGCAGGGCGCGGCCGGGCTGGTGCCGCACCTGGCGCCGAAGGCCTCGGTGGTGATCGATGCCGGTGGGCGCCTGTCGCTTGCTGCGTTGAAGGCCGACATCGCCGCCACCGCGATACCCGGCGGCTGGCGGATCGACCTTGCCGGGCAACCGGCCGGCGTGGTGGAAACCGCCCGCGCGGCGGACGCGATCCTGCGCCTGCTGACGCTTCTCGCCGAGGCCGGGCCGACGGCGCGCATGGCGGGGCTGGTCGCGGGCAAAGGGCTCGCCACCCTCGCGGAGACGGCCGGGCTGTCCCCGCTCACGACTGAGGCGGCGCGGGTCAGCGTCGATCCGGTCGGAATTCATGAGCTCATTGACGGCACGCACGCCCTCGGCATCGGCCTCGCCTTCGGGCAGATGCGGGCGGAGGCGCTGAGCGCCCTCGTCGCGGCCGCCCGCGCGGCGGGCGTTGCTGATGTCGAACCGGCGGCGGGGCGGGCGCTGCTGCTCACCGGCCTCGCACCGGAGGCGGCGCGCGCCCTTCAGAGCGAGGCCACCCGGCTCGGCTTCCTCACCGATCCCGCCGATCCGCTGCGCCGCGTCTCCGCCTGCGCCGGGCAACCCGCTTGTGCCTCCGCGCGGATCGAGACGCACGCTCTCGCCCGCGCTCTCGCGCCGCTGATCGGCGAGGGCGAGCTGCACGTCTCCGGCTGCATCAAGGGCTGCGCGCACCCGGCGCGGACGCGATTGACCGTCGTGGGACTGGACGCGGGGGCGGGTCTCGTGGTCGAAGGCACGCCGCGCGATGTGCCGCGCCGCGTCCTGCCGCTGGCCGGGCTGCGGGCGGGCGTCGCGCATTGGCTTGAGAAAGGCGACTGAGTGTCCATCCCCTACGACTATGTGCGTGACGGCACCGCGATCTATGAGCGTTCCTTCGCTATCATCCGCGAGGAAGCCGAGCTCGGCCGCTTCACGCCGGAGGAGGCGGATGTCGCCGTGCGCATGATCCATGCCTGCGGGCTGGTCGAAGCCGCCTTCGCCATCGATTTCGCGCCCGATCTCGTGCGCGCCGCCCGCAATGCGCTGAAGGCCGGCGCGCCGATCCTGTGCGATGCGGAGATGGTCGCCCATGGCGTCACCCGCGCGCGGCTGCCGGCGCAGAACCGGGTGATCTGCACGCTGCATGATCCGCAGGTTCACGACCTCGCCGCACGCCTCGGCACCACCCGCTCGGCGGCGGCGATGGAGCTGTGGCGCGACCATATGGACGGCGCCGTCATCGCCATCGGCAACGCGCCGACCGCGCTGTTTCGCCTGCTGGAGATGCTGGATGCCGGCGCGCCGAAGCCCGCCGCCATTCTCGGCATTCCCGTCGGCTTTGTCGGCGCGGCGGAATCGAAGGACGCGCTGGCCGCCGGCGATCACGGCATCCCGTGGCTGGTGGTGCGCGGGCGGCTCGGGGGCAGCGCCATGACGGCGGCGGCGGTGAACGCGCTGGCGAGGCCGGGCCTATGAGCGCGCCTGTTTCCGGCCGGCTGATCGGCGTCGGTGTCGGGCCGGGCGATCCCGAGCTGATGACGCTGAAGGCCGTGCGCGCCCTCGGCGAGGCCGATGTCGTCGCCTATTTCGCCAAGCTCGGCAATGCGAGCCATGCCCGCGCCATCGCCCACCCGCATTTCCGCGCGGGAGCGGTGGAACTGGCGCTCGGCTATCCCGTGACCACGGAGATGCCGAAGGACGAGGCGCCCTATAAATCCGCCATTACCGGCTTCTACGACGCCTCGGCGCAGGCGGTGGCGGCGCATCTCGATGCCGGCCGCACGGTCGCCGTGCTCTCCGAGGGCGACCCGATGTTCTACGGCTCCTACATGCATCTGCATGTGCGCCTCGCCGATCGCTACGACACGCAGGTGATCGCCGGCGTCACCGGCATGTCCGGCTGCTGGTCGCAGGCCGGCGCGCCCATCGCGCAGGGCGACGACGTGCTGAGCGTGCTGCCGGGCACGCTGCCGGAGGCGGAGCTGGCGCGGCGTCTGGCGGAAGCCGATGCCGCCGTCATCATGAAGGTCGGCCGTAATCTGCCGAAGATCCGCCGCGCGCTCGCGGCCGCCGGCAAGCTGGAACGCGCCGTCTATGTCGAGCGCGGCACGATGACGGATACCCACACTATGCCGCTGGCCGCGCGCGACGAGAGCCCGGCGCCCTATTTCGCCATCGTGCTGGTGCCCGGCTGGAGCGGGCGGGCATGACGACGGGTGAGTGCCGGGGAAAGCTGAGCGTTATTGGTATCGGGCCGGGCGAGGCGCGCTTTCTCACCCCGGAAGCCGCCGCCGCGCTCCATGAGGCGGACGCGCTCTACGGCTACATCCCCTATCTCGACCGCGTGCCGGTGCGCGATGGCCAGACCCGCCACGCCTCCGACAACCGCGAGGAACTCGCCCGCGCCGGGGCGGCGCTCGTCCATGCGGCGGCCGGGGCCAAGGTGGCGATGGTGTCGGGCGGCGATCCCGGCGTCTTCGCCATGGCCGCCGCCGTGATCGAGGCGATCGAGGCGGGCCCGGCGGAGTGGCGGGCGCTGGAACTAAATATCGTGCCGGGCATCACCGCGATGCTGGCGGTGGCGGCAAAGGCCGGGGCGCCGCTCGGCCATGATTTCTGCGCCATCTCGCTGTCGGACAATCTCAAGCCTTGGGAGATGATCGAGCGACGGCTGCGCCTCGCCGCGCAGGCGGGCTTCGTGATGGCGTTCTACAACCCGGTGTCCAAGGCGCGCCCGCACCAGCTCGACACCGCCTTCGACATTCTGCGCGAGGAACTGCCCGCCAGCGTGCCGGTGATCTTCGGCCGCGCGGTGGGGCGGGCGGATGAGCGCCTTGCCGTGGTGACGCTGAGCGCGGCGCGCGGCGACATGGCGGATATGGCGACCTGCATCCTTGTCGGCTCGCCGGAGACGCGGATCGTCGAGCGGGCGGGCCTGCCGGGGCTGGTCTACACGCCGCGTCGCAGCGGAGGGCGCTGATGGGCGAGGCGCTCCAACCAGACGATCACCTCCGCCACGCTGCCGACCGTCTCGACCTTTGGGCGCGGCGGGCGCTGGACCATGACGACCTCAATGCCCAACTCCCGCGCCGCAGCGATCTTGCCATAGGTCGCCGGCCCGCCGCTGTTCTTGGACAGCACGGCGTCGATGCGGTTTGTGATGAGCAGGGTGCGTTCGTCCTCATGGGGGAACGGCCCGCGCGCGGTAATGTAGCGGGCATCCGGCACCGCAAGCGGCGGCTCGACCGGGTCGATGCTGCGGACGAGATAATGGTGCTGCGGGGCGGCTTCCAGCGCGCGCACCTCATTGCGGCCGAGCGCGACCAGCACCTGGCGCGGCGTCACCCCAAGGCGGGCGACGGCCTCGGGAATGTCCGCCGCCGGCGTCCAGCGGTCGCCCGGCATCTGCTCCCAGCATGGGCGAGCGAGGGCGAGGAGCGGCACGCTTGCCCGTTCGGCCGCACGGGCGGCATTGGCCGAGATTATCGCGGCGAAGGGGTGGGTGGCGTCGATCAGGGCGTCAATGCGCGCCTCGCGCAGATGCGCCGCGAGCCCGTCCGCGCCGCCGAACCCGCCGGATCGCACGGCGCCGGGCAGATCGAGCGGGTTGCGCGTGCGGCCGGCAAGCGACAGGCTGAGGGTGAATTCCGGGCGCCCGGCGAGCACGGTGGCGAGGTCGCGCGCCTCGCCGGTGCCGCCGAGGATCAGCACGCGCAACGGTTCGGACCGGGATGGGGATGGGGCGATCATGACGCAGCTTGAGACCTTCGGGGCCGGCTCCTCGGGCGCGGCGCGCGGCGACGATGCGCAGGAGACGCGCTGGTTGTCCATCGTCGGCCTCGGCGAGGACGGGCTGGATGGCCTCTCGCCGCTGGCGCGGGCGCTGATCGGGGAGGCCGAGTTCGTGTTCGGCGGCGCGCGCCATCTCGATCTCGCCGGCGCCGCCTTGGCGGGCGAGGCGCGGGCCTGGCCGAGCCCGTTCGAGCAGGGGGTCGAACAGGTGGTGGCGCTGCGCGGGCGAAAGGTCTGCGTGCTCGCCTCGGGCGACCCCTTCCTGCATGGCGTCGGCGCGGTGCTGGCCCGGCATGTCCCACGCCACGAGATGCGCACGCTGCCGGCGCCCTCCGCCTTCAGCCTCGCCGCCGCCCGGCTCGGCTGGCCGCTGGCGGATACCACCTGCCTCACCGTGCATGGCCGCTCGCTCGATCTGGTGCGGGCGCATCTGCATCCCGGCCGGCGGCTCCTGGTGCTCACCTCCGATGGCGCCGGGCCGGGCGAGATTGCTGCCTTGCTCGCTGCTACCGGCTTTGGCGGTTCGCGGCTGCATGTGCTGGAGGCGCTGGGCGGACCGCGCGAGCGGGTGCGTGCCGCCCAAGCCGAGGCGTTCGATCTCGGCGAGGTCGATCCGCTCAACCTCGTCGGCATCGAGGTGGAGGCCGGCAAGGGCGCGCGCGTCATTCCCCGCGCGCCGGGGCTGCCGGACGCCTATTTCGAGAATGACGGCCAGCTCACCAAGCGGGCAATCCGCGCGGTGACGCTGTCGGCTCTTGCGCCGCGCCGGGGCGAGGTGCTGTGGGATATCGGCGCCGGCTCGGGCTCGATCGGCATCGAATGGATGCTGGCCGACCCGTCGCTGCGCGCCATCGCCATTGAGGAGCGCCCCGAACGGGCGGCGCGGGTGCGGCGCAACGCGGCCGCGCTTGGGGTTCCCGGTCTGGAAGTGATTGAGGGGGCCGCTCCCGCCGCACTGGAGGGCCTGCCGCCGCCCGACGCCATTTTTGTCGGCGGCGGCGCCGGGGATCGCGGCGTGCTGGAGACGGCGCTGATCGCCCTGCGCTGCGGCGGGCGGCTGGTGGTGAATTCGGTGACGCTGGAGACCGAGGCGCTGCTGATCGCCGAACACGCGGTGCGCGGCGGCGAATTGATGCGCCTCGCCGTCTCCCGCGCCGAGCCGGTGGGCGGGCTGACCGGCTGGCGCGCGGCGATGCCGGTGATGCAGTGGAGCTGGGTCAAGCCGTGAGGATGCGCGCATGATCGTGGCCGGCGTCGGCAGCCGTCGCGGCGTGACGGCCGAGGAAGTGTGCGCCGCCGTGCGTGGCGCGATGGAGCGCCATGACGTGAAGCTGTGCGACATCGCGCTCATGGCCACCCCGGCGCTGAAGGGCGGCGAGGCCGGCATCATGAAGGCCGCGCTCGACATGGGGCTTCTGCTGGTGATGGTGCCGCAGTCGCAGCTGGAGGCCGCCGGCAAGCGCGTGCTGACCCATTCCGAGCGCGTGGTGGCGCTGATGGGCGTGCCCTCGGTGGCGGAGGCGGCCGCGCTCGCCGTGGCCGGGCGGCGCTCGACGCTGATCGGCCCGCGCTTCGTGCTCGGCGCCGTCACCTGCGCGCTGGCGCGCGAGGCGGAAAAGGGCGTGCCCGCCGCAGAGCCGAGGGAGGCGGAAACGCCGTGACCGTGCATTTCATCGGCGCCGGCCCCGGCGCGGCGGACCTGATGACCCTGCGCGGGCGCGATCTCATCGCCCGCTGCCCGGTGTGCCTCTATGCCGGCTCCATCGTGCCGCCGGAGGTGCTCGGCTGGTGCCCGCCGGGTGCCCGCATCGTCGATACGGCGCCGCTGTCGCTGGACGAGATCGAAGCCGAGTTCCTCGCGGCGACGGCGGCGGGGCAGGATGTGGCGCGCCTGCAATCGGGCGACCTGTCGATCTATTCGGCGGTGGCCGAACAGATCCGCCGGCTGGAGCGAGCGGGCATTGCCTATACGCTGACGCCCGGCGTGCCGGCCTTCGCCGCAGTCAGCGCGGTGCTCGGGCGTGAGCTGACCGTGCCCGGCGTGGCGCAGAGCCTCGTCATTACCCGCGTGTCCGGCCGCGCCTCGGCCATGCCGGAGGGCGAGAGGCTCGCCGCCTTCGGCGCGACGGGGGCGACGCTCGCCATCCACCTCGCCATTCACGCGCTCGATCAGGTGGTGGCGGAGCTGACGCCGCTCTATGGCGCGGATTGTCCCGTCGCCGTGGTGGTGGAGGCGACACGCCCCACCGAGCGGGTGATCGCCGGCACGCTGGCTGATATTCGCGAGCGTGTGGCGACCGAACCGGTGGAGCGTACCGCGCTCATCATGGTCGGCCGAGCGCTGGCGGCGGAGGCGTTCCGCGAAAGCGCGCTCTATGACGCCACCTATCAGCGCCGTTTCCGGGGGCGGGAATGAGGATGCACCGCATGGTCGTCATCCCCGGGCTTGGCCCGGGGATCCACGACGTCGCCGTTGCCCGCGCGCACAGAAAAGTCGTGGATGGCTGGACCAAACCCGGCCATGACGGTGCTCGGGTTGCCGCTCCCCGGGGAGCCGCCGCATGACCGCGCGAGGCTTTATCATCGCTGCGCCCCGCTCCGGCTCGGGCAAGACCACGGTGACGCTCGGTCTCATCACCGCGCTGGCGCGGCGGGGATTTCGCGTGCGGGCGGCGAAGTCGGGGCCGGACTATATCGACCCAGCCTTCCACGCGGCGGCGAGCGGCGCGCCGGGGCTCAATCTCGACAGCTTCGCCATGTCGCCCGCGCTCATCGCCGCGCTGGCTGGCGAAGCGGCGGGGGCAGCCGATCTGCTGGTCATCGAGGCGTCGATGGGCCTGTTCGACGGCATTGTCGGCGAGGCCGGGCGTACCGGGGCGGCGGCGGACCTCGCGGCCTGGCTCGGCCTGCCGGTGGTGCTCGTGATGGACATTTCCGGCCAGTCGCAATCGGCGGCGGCGGTGGCGCGCGGCTTTGCCCTGCACGATCCCGCGGTGCGGATCGCCGGCGTCATCCTCAACAAGGTGGCGAGCGAACGGCACCGCGTGCAGGCGAGCGACGCCATTGCCGCGACCGGCCTTGCCGTGCTCGGCGCCCTGCCGCGCGACGCGGCGATGGGACTGCCGGAGCGGCACCTGGGTCTTGTACAGGCGGTGGAGCATGAGGGGCTCGAGGCCCATCTCGACCGGCTGGCGGCGGCGGCGGAGGCGCATGTCGATCTCGACGCGCTGGTGGCGCTGGCCGTGACGCCCGCTCTTGCCGACCTCACCCATAATTCCCCGGCGGTGCCGCCGCCCGGCCAGCGCATCGCGCTCGCGCGGGACGTCGCCTTCTCCTTCGCCTATGAGCATCTGGTCGCCGGCTGGCGCGGCGCCGGGGCGGAGATCCTGCCCTTCTCGCCGCTCGCCGACGAGGCGCCGGACGAAAGTTGCGACGCGGTGTGGCTACCCGGCGGCTACCCGGAGCTGCATTCCGGGCGCCTCGCCGGTGCGACGCGATTCCTTGAGGGGGTGCGCGCGGTCGCGAAGGACAGGCCGGTGCATGGCGAGTGCGGGGGCTTCATGGTGCTGGGCGAGGCGCTGGAGGATGCCGAGGGCGGGGTTCACCCGATGCTCGGCCTGCTCGGCCACGCCACCAGCTTTGCCAAGCGCCGGCTCAATCTCGGCTACCGCCGCGCGGTGACACGCGCGCCCTCCGCGCTCGGTCCCGCCGGCACGGCATTTCGCGGGCACGAGTTCCATTATGCCAGCGTCACACAGCCGGGCGACGATGCGGCGCTGGTTGATCTGGCGGATGGTCAGGGTAAACCGCTCGGGCCCGGCGGCAGCCGGCGCGGGCGGGTATCGGGCACCTTCTTCCATGTCATCGCCACGGAGTGAGCCATGAATCTGTTTCGCCGCCTGATCGTCCTCCTCGCCGGCCTGATGGGCGCGGCGGGCGTGGCCGCGGCTGCGGCCGGGGCTCACATGAACCCCGATCCGAACCTCGCCACGGCCGCCAACTTCCTCATGCTGGGTGCCGCAGGGGCGGTCGGTGTGGTCGCTCTGGCGGCAGCGCGCGGCCCGCGCTTTGCCATCGCCGATGCGGGGGCGGGGCTGGTCGCTCTCGGGACGCTGCTGTTCGGCAGTGCGCTGGCGGTGCGAGCGCTCTGGAATATCGCGATTTTTCCTATGGCTGCCCCCACTGGCGGGACTATGCTGATCGCCGGATGGGTCGTCGTTGCCCTGGCTGCTTTCCAGCGTGGTGATCGCGCCGGTTGAGTTGGCCAAAAGGTTGCATGAAGTCGGGCGGCCCCGCGTGCTGGTTCAGCCGGGCGCGGAAGGCCGGAATGGGAGCATAAGCTCGATGTCAGTTGAGGCCGAAGACAAGATGCTGGAGAAGCCGGAGACCCCCGCCCGCCCGCTGGCGCCTGCCGCGAGCGACGACGTCGCCAAGTTCCGCGCCGCGGTGATCTCCAAGCTCACCTATGCGGTGGGCAAGAATCCGGCGGCGGCGAGCGACCGCGACTGGTTCCTCGCCACGGCCTTCGCCACGCGCGACCGCATCGTCGACCGCTGGATCACCTCCACGCGCCAGACCTATTCGGAGGGGCGCAAGCGGGTCTATTACCTCTCGCTGGAATTCCTCATCGGCCGGCTGCTGTTCGACGCGCTGACCAATCTGGAGCTGCTCGACACGGTGCGCGCCGCGCTGGGCGATCTCGGCGTCGATCTCGACCGGCTGCGGCAGGTGGAGCCGGACGCGGCGCTCGGCAATGGCGGCCTCGGCCGTCTCGCCGCCTGCTTCATGGACAGCATGGCGACGCTCTCCATCGCCGCCTATGGCTATGGCATCCGCTATGAGAACGGCCTGTTCCGCCAGATGATCAAGAATGGCTGGCAGCAGGAATATCCCGAGGACTGGCTGTCCTTCGGCAACCCCTGGGAGTTCGAGCGGCCGGAGGTCTATTACGACATCGGCTTCGGCGGCTCGGTCGAGGCGGTGGCGGTCGGCAATGACCGCAAGAAGCAGATCTGGCACCCGGCCGAGACGGTCGAGGCGGTCGCCTATGACACGCCGATCGTCGGCTGGCGCGGCAAGCATGTGAACACGCTGCGCCTGTGGTCCGCCCGCGCGGCCGACCCGCTGCGGCTCGACGCCTTCAACCAGGGCGACCATGTCGGTGCGCTGGTGAACCAGGTGAAGGCGGAAGCCATCTCCAAGGTGCTCTACCCCTCCGACGCCACGCCGGCCGGCCAGGAGCTGCGGCTGCGGCAGGAATATTTCTTCACCGCCGCCTCGCTGCACGACCTGATCCGCCGCCATGTCGACAGCTTCGGCGATGTGCGCTCGCTGCCCGACAAGGTGTCGATCCAGCTCAACGATACCCACCCGGCCATCGCGGTGGCCGAGCTGATGCGCGTGCTGGTGGACGAGCACGACATCGCCTGGGACGAAGCCTTCGACATCACCACCCGCACCATCTCCTACACCAACCATACGCTCCTGCCCGAGGCGCTGGAGACCTGGCCGGTGCCGCTGATGGAGCGGGTGCTGCCGCGCCACATGCAGATCATCTATCTGCTGAACGCCAAGCATCTGGAGAAGGTGCGCACCGAGTTCCCCGGCGACGACGCGCTGCTGTCCTCGGTCTCGCTGATCCAGGAAGACCATGGCCGGCGCGTGCGCATGGGCAATCTCGCCTTCCTCGGCTCGCACTCGATCAACGGCGTCGCGGCGCTGCACAGCGAGCTGATGAAGACGACGGTCTTCAAGGATTTCTACCGGCTGTTCCCGGACCGGATGAACAACAAGACCAACGGCATCACCTTCCGCCGCTGGCTCTACCAGGCCAATCCGGGCCTCACCAACCTGCTGGTCGACGTGTGCGGCCCGGCGGTGCTGGACGATCCGGCCGAGCTGAAGAAGCTGGAGGCGTTCGCCGCCGACAGTTCGCTGCATGACCGGCTCGCCACGGTGCGCCGCCAGAACAAGGTCGCGCTCGCCCGCATCATCCGCGACCGGCTGGACATCAAGGTCAATCCCGGCGCGCTGTTCGACGTGCAGATCAAGCGCATCCACGAGTACAAGCGCCAGCTGCTCAACGTGCTCGAGACCATCGCCCTCTATGACGCGATGCGCGCCAACCCGGCCAAGAACTGGGCGCCGCGCGTCAAGATCTTCTCCGGCAAGGCGGCGGCGAGCTACCACATGGCCAAGCTCATCATCAAGCTGGCCAATGATGTCGGCCGGGTGGTGAATGACGACCCGACCGTGCGCGACCTGCTGAAGGTGGTGTTCCTGCCGAACTACAATGTCAGCCTGGCCGAGAGCATCATCCCGGCGGCGGACCTGTCCGAGCAGATCTCCACCGCCGGCATGGAAGCCTCGGGCACCGGCAACATGAAGATGGCGCTGAACGGCGCGCTCACCATCGGCACGCTCGACGGCGCCAATGTCGAGATCAAGGATCATGTCGGCGACGACAACATCTTCATCTTCGGCCTGACGGCAGACGAGGTCGAGGAGCGGCGCCGCACCGGCATCGACGAATATGGCGCGATCCAGAAGTCGCATCATCTCGGCGAGGTGCTGGACGCGGTGGAATCGGGCGTGTTCTCGCCGGACGAGCCGGACCGCTTCAAGCCGCTGGTCGACGCGCTGCGCCACCACGACTATTTCCTCGTCACCTCGGACTTCGATGCCTATTGGGACGCCCAGCGCAAGGTGGACGACCTCTGGAACAACAAGCCGGCCTGGTGGACTTCGAGCGCCATCAACACGGCCAATATGGGCTGGTTCTCCTCCGACCGGACGATTTCCGAATACGCCCGCGACATCTGGAACGTGCCGGTGCGCAACGCCCGCTGAGGGCGGCAAACCGGCTCATGATCTGCGAGGAAGACCGTCCGGCACCCGCCGGGCGGTCTTTCTTTTTGCGCTGACGTAGCGGCAGTAACCTTCTGCGCAGGTATCGCACAACGGATTGTGGACTTTCACGCAGCGGTAAAGGAACCTTCATGGCGGTCGGGTCTTGATGGTTCGAATCCGGCTGAGGAGACGTGGGTGACGATGTTTGCGTGGCAGGCCCCCGACGAGGAAGTCGACGCTCTCGTCGCCGGCCGCCATCCCGATCCCTTCGGTCTTCTGGGACCGCATGAGACGCCCCACGGGCTGGTCATCCGCGCCTTTGTGCCGGATGCGACCGAGCTTGCGGCGACCGAGGCGGACGGTACGGCCTTTCTCGATCTCACCTGTCGGAACCCCGCCGGCTTCTTCGAGGGGCTTGTGGCCAAGCGCCCCGCCTGGGCGCGCTACTGCCTCCACGCCCGTAATGAAGGCGGCGACTGGCGCTTCGACGATCCCTATTCCTTCGGCCCGGTGCTCGGCCCCATGGACGACCATCTGCTGGTCGAGGGCACGCACCGCGCGCTTTATGAGCGGCTCGGCGCGCACCCCACGACGCATGAAGGCGTCGAGGGCGTGCGCTTCGCTGTCTGGGCGCCGAACGCCACGCGCGTCTCCGTGGTCGGCGATTTCAACCGCTGGGACGGGCGCCGCCACCAGATGCGCAAGCGCGTCGATAGCGGCCTGTGGGAGATCTTCGCGCCGGGCGTCGGCGAGGGGACCATCTACAAATACGAGATCGTCTCCGCCGATGGCCGGCTGCTGCCGCTGAAGGCGGACCCGTTCGGTTTTCGCGGCGAGTTGCGGCCGAACACTGGCTCCGTGGTCGCGCGCACCGACAATTTCGAGTGGCATGACGAGGCCCACATCGCTGCCCGCGCCTCGGGCGAGGCCCGGCGCAAGCCGATGTCGATCTATGAGGTGCATCTGGGCTCCTGGCGGCACGGCGAGGGCGACCGCTGGCTGACCTATGACGAGCTGGCCGACCAGCTTGTCGAATATGCGAGCTGGATGGGCTTCACCCATATCGAGCTGCTGCCGGTCTCCGAGCACCCGCTCGACGCCTCCTGGGGCTATCAGCCGATTGGCCTGTTCGCTCCGACGAGCCGCTTTGGCGACCCGGCCGGCTTCGCCCGCTTCGTCGACCGGGCGCATCAGGCAGGGCTGTCGGTCATTCTCGACTGGGTGCCGGCGCATTTCCCGACCGACATTCACGGCCTCGCCCATTTCGATGGCGGGCCGCTCTATGAGCATTCCGACCCGCAGCGCGGCTTTCATCCCGACTGGAATACGGCGATCTACGACTTCGGCCGGCGCGAAGTCGCCAATATGCTGATCGCCAACGCGCTGTACTGGCTCGACCGCTTCCACATCGACGGTCTGCGCGTGGATGCGGTGGCTTCGATGCTCTACCTCAATTATTCGCGCAAGGATGGCGAGTGGTCGCCGAACCCCGACGGTTCCAACGACAACAAGGACGCCGTCTCCTTCCTGCGCCGCGCCAACGAGACCATCTATGCCGAGCATCCCGGCACGGTGGTGATCGCCGAGGAATCCACCTCATGGGCCGGCGTGTCGCAGCCGGTCTTCGCCGGCGGTCTCGGCTTCGGCTTCAAGTGGAACATGGGCTGGATGCACGACACGCTCGACTATATGGCGCTCGATCCCGTGTACCGGCCCTGGCACCACGACAAGATCACCTTCGGCTTCGTCTACGCCTTCTCGGAGAATTTCGTCCTGCCGCTGTCCCATGACGAGGTGGTGCACGGCAAAGGCACGGTGCTGAGCCGGATGCCCGGCGATGACTGGCAGAAATTCGCGACGGTGCGGGCCTATTACGGGCTGATGTGGGCCTATCCCGGCAAGAAGCTGCTGTTCATGGGCCAGGAATTCGCCCAGCGCCGCGAATGGAGCGAGGAGCGCTCGCTCGACTGGCACCTGATGGTGATGGGCCCGCATCATCGCGGCACGCAGCTCCTGGTGCGCGACCTCAACCGCATCTACTGCGAGACCCCGGCTCTGCACGCCCGCGACTGCGAGCCGGAGGGGTTCCAGTGGGTGGTGGTGGATGATTCCGCCCAGTCCGTCTTCGCCTGGCTGCGCACCGGCGGGCCGCAGGATGCGCCGGTGGTGATGGTGTCGAATTGCACGCCGGTCCCTCGTGGTCCCTACCGCATCGGGGTGCCGCGGACGGGGCGCTGGCGCGAAATACTCAACACCGACGCTGAAACCTATGGCGGTTCAGGCGTTGGTAACTGCGGCGCGGTCGAGGCGGTGGGCATACCGGCCCATGGCCAGCCCGCGAGCGTGGAAGTGACGTTGCCGCCGCTGGCAACGCTGTACCTTCAATGGGAAATCGAGCAGGCTGAGCCCGAAGCGGACGACAAGAATTCCGCACCCGCCAGCCCCGCCGGAAAGATGCACTAGGGAGACGACACTTCATGCCAAGGCCGACGGCCCAGAACGCTCCACTCGCCCGCACGGCGATGGCCTATGTCCTCGCTGGTGGCCGGGGCAGCCGCCTGATGGAGCTGACCGACCGCCGCGCGAAGCCTGCCGTCTATTTCGGCGGCAAGTCGCGCATCATCGATTTCGCGCTGTCCAACGCGCTGAATTCCGGGATTCGCCGGATCGGCGTCGCCACGCAATACCAGGCCCACAGCCTCATTCGGCACATGCAGCGCGGCTGGAACTTCTTCCGTCACGAGCGCAATGAGAGCTTCGACGTGCTGCCGGCGAGCCAGCGCGTCTCGGAGACCATGTGGTATCTGGGCACGGCCGACGCGGTGTACCAGAACCTCGACATCATCGAGGCTTATGACACCCGCCACATCATCATTCTCGCCGGCGATCACGTGTACAAGCAGGACTATGAGTTCATGCTTCAGCAGCACGTCGATGCGGGGGCGGATGTCACCGTCGGCTGCCTCGAAGTGCCGCGCGAGGAGGCGAGCGCCTTCGGCGTGATGCATGTCGACGACCGCGACAACATCATCTCCTTCCTGGAAAAGCCGAAAGATCCGCCGTCGATGCCGGGCCGCCCGGACAAGGCGCTTGCCTCCATGGGCATTTATGTCTTCGAGACCAAGTTCCTGATCGACCAGCTGCGCCGCGACGCCGCCGATCCGCTCTCGACGCATGATTTCGGCAAGGATCTGATCCCCTACATCGTCAAGCACGGCAAGGCGGTGGCGCACCATTTCTCGCGCTCCTGCGTGCGCTCCGACATGGAGACCGCACCCTATTGGCGCGATGTCGGCACGGTGGACGCCTATTGGGAGGCGAATATCGACCTCACCGGCGTCGTCCCGGAACTCGACCTCTATGACCGCGACTGGCCGATCTGGACCTATGCGGAGATCACCCCGCCGGCGAAGTTCGTGCACGACGATGAGGGCCGGCGCGGGCAAGCGATTTCCTCGCTGGTCTCCGGCGGCTGCATCATCTCCGGCTCCTCGCTGCGCCGCGCGCTGCTGTTCACCGGCGTGCGGGTGAACTCCTACGGCACGATCGAGAACAGCGTGGTGCTGCCCTATGTCGAGATCGGCCGCTCGGCCCGGCTGAAGAATGTGGTGATCGACGCCAGCGTGCGCATTCCCGAGGGGCTCGTGGTGGGCGAGGATCCGGAACTCGATGCCAAGCGCTTCCGGCGTACCGACAAGGGAATCTGCCTCATCACCCAGCCGATGATCGACAAGCTGGGCATGTAAGGTAGCGTCTGGCGGGGGCGTCCGGCGAGGGCAGGGGAAAACGTGTCGGGTCTCAAGGTTCTATCGGTCGTCTCGGAAATCTATCCGCTGGTGAAGACCGGCGGTCTCGCTGATGTCGCCGGCGCGCTGCCGGCGGCGCTCGCTCCCCACACTGTGGAGATGCGCACGCTCATCCCCGGCTATCCCGCCGTGATGGCGGCGCTGGAGACGGCGGAGCCCGTCTATCACTTCGATCATCTGTTCGGTGGTCCCGGCCGGCTGCTCGCCGCCCGCGCGGCGGGGCTCGATCTCTTCGTGATCGACGCCGCCCATCTCTATGACCGGCCGGGCGGGCCCTATGCCGGGCCGGACGGGGTAGACTGGATCGACAATGCCCAGCGCTTCGCCGCGCTGGGCGCCGTCGCCTCGGGCATCGGCCTCGGGCTGGTGCCGGCCTTCGTGCCGGAAGTGGTGCAGGCGCATGACTGGCAGGCGGGTCTCGCGCCGGCCTATCTGCATTATTCCGGCGGTCGCCGGCCGGGCACCGTCGTCACGGTCCACAACATCGCCTTCCAGGGCAAGTTCGCGCCGGAGCTGGCGCCGACGCTCGGCTTCCCGCCGGAAGCGATGAGCATTCACGGCATCGAATATTACGGCACGCTCGGCTATCTCAAGGCGGCGCTCAAGCTGTCGGATCGCATCACCACGGTCTCGCCGACCTATGCCGGCGAGATCCTCCAGCCGGAAGCCGGCATGGGGCTGGAAGGGCTGCTGAACGATCGCGAGCATGTGGTCCACGGTATTCTCAACGGCCTCGACGAGGCGGCGTGGAACCCGGCGGCGGACACGCTCATCCCGGCGCCCTTCGACCTCAAGCGGATCAAGGCGCGCGATGCCAATAAGGCGGCGCTGCAGGCGGCGTTCGGGCTGGAGCCGAACCCGGAGACGCTGGTGTTCGGCGTGGTCAGCCGGCTGTCCTGGCAGAAGGGGCTGGACCTCCTGGCCGACAGCCTCGGCACCATATTGGAGCTCGGTGCGCAGCTCGTGCTGCTCGGCTCGGGCGATGCGGACCTTGCCGCGCGCTTTGCCGGCGCGGCTGCGGTCAATCCCGGCCGCATCGGTGTGCGGCTTGGCTATGACGAGTCGGTGGCGCACCTCATCCAGGCGGGGTCCGACGCGCTGGTGGTTCCCTCGCGCTTCGAGCCCTGTGGGCTGACGCAGCTCTCGGCGCTGCGTTATGGCGCGCTCCCCGTGGTGGCGCGCGTGGGTGGTCTGGCCGATACGGTGATCGATGTGAACGAGGTGGCGCGCACCGCCGGGGTCGGCACCGGCGTGCAGTTCTCGCCCGTGACGGTGCCGGCGCTCCAGCTCGCGCTGCGCCGGACCCATCAGCTCTGGCAGGACCAGAAGCTGTGGAAGAAGCTGCAGCGCAACGCCATGACCACGGACGTCTCCTGGGACCGCGCCGCGCGGGACTATGCGACGCTGTTCCGCGACCTCGTGGCGGAGCGCAACGCGTGAGCGCCGGCCGCGTCTCAACGGGTCGCGCCGAACCCCTTGGTGTGACCCTCGACGCGGCCGGGGTGAATGTCGCGGTGTTCTCCGCCCATGCCGAGAGCATCGAATTCTGCCTGTTCGACGCGGATGATCGGGAGATCGCCCGCATCCCCCTGCCGGGGCGGACGGGGGATGTGTTCCACGGCCACATTGCCGGGGTGAGCGAGGGCGCGCGCTACGGCTTGCGCGCCGCCGGGCCCTGGGCGCCCGAGCGCGGGCACCGCTTCAACCCGGCGAAGCTGCTGGTCGATCCCTATGCCGTCCGGCTCGACCGGCCCTTCGCCCTGCACGCGACCCAGTTCGACGCGCGGGTGCAGGGCGCGGCGCGGGACGACGCGGATAGCGCGCCCTTCGTGCCGAAGGCCATCGTCACGCCGGACCTGACGGCTGCCCCCTCTGTGCCGGCGTTCGGCTGGGATGGGCAGGTGATCTATGAGCTGCATGTGCGCGGCTTCACCCAGCTTAACGAGGCCGTGCCGGTGGGCCTGCGCGGCACCTTCGCCGGGCTGGCGGAGCCGGCGGCGCTCGATCATCTGGTCACGCTCGGCATCACCACGGTCGAGCTCATGCCCTCCATGGCGTGGGTGGATGAGCGCCATCTGCCCCCGCTCGGGCTGAGCAATTACTGGGGGTATAACCCGGTGGTGTTCGGCGCGCCCGACCCGCGCCTCGCGCCGGGCGGCTTCGCCGAGGTGACACAGGCAATCGCGGCACTGCATGGCGCGGGCATCAAGGTGGTGCTCGACGTGGTGCTGAACCATTCCGGCGAGAGCGACGCTTTCGGGCCCACGCTCAGCCTGCGCGGTCTCGATAACGCGACCTATTACCGGCACGCCGCGGACGATCCCGGCCGGCTGATCAACGATGCCGGCACCGGCAACACGCTGGCGCTGGAACGCGCGCCGGTGCTGCGCCTCGCCATGGACGCGCTGCGCCGCTGGGCCGCGACCGGGCTCGACGGTTTCCGCTTCGACCTGGCCGCGACGCTCGGGCGCCGGGCGGACGGCTTCGACCCGCACGCACCCTTCCTCGCCGCCCTGCAGCAGGATCCTGTGCTGCGCGACCTCGCACTGATCGCCGAGCCCTGGGATATCGGGCCCGGCGGCTATCAGGTCGGGCAGTTCCCGCCCGGCTGGGGCGAGTGGAACGACCGGTTCCGCGACGATGTCCGCCGCTTCTGGCGCGGCGAGGCCGGCACGATCGGCGATCTGGCGACGCGGCTGGCGGGCTCAGCCGATCTGTTCGCGGCGCGCCGCCGCCCGCTCACGCGCGGCATCAATTTCGTCACGGCCCATGATGGCTTCACGCTGGCCGACCTCGTCGCCTATGAGCGCAAGCACAATGAGGCGAATGGAGAGGACAACCGCGACGGCACGAATGACAACCGCAGCTGGAACCACGGCATTGAGGGGCCGACCGACGACGCGGGCGTGATCGCGGCGCGCCGGCGGGATGTGCGCGGCCTGCTGGCGACGCTGCTCATGGCGCGCGGTACGCCCATGCTCACCATGGGCGACGAAGCCGGCCGCTCGCAGTCCGGCAACAACAATGCCTATGCGCAGGACAATGCGCTGACCTGGCTCGACTGGGGGGGCTGGACGCCGATCTCGCCGCCTTCACCGCGCGGCTGATCGAGCTGCGCCGGTCCCACCGCGCACTCCAGCTCGACGCGCCGCTGACCGGGCGCCCGCTCGACGCCAGCGGCATCGCCGATGTGGAATGGCGCGCGCCGGAAGGCGGCGCACCCAGCTGGGGCGATCCCGAGGCGCGGGCGCTGGTCGCTGTGTTCTACGCGCCCGCTAGCGGCGAGGCGCCGGCCGACCGCGTGGCCGTGGCCTTCAATGCTGGCTGGACCGGGCGTCCGCTCGTGCTGCCGGTGCCGCGCGACGGGCATGTCTGGCAGGTCGCCGCCGACACGGCGGACACCGCCCGCGCTGGCGATAACATGCCGGCGGAACTCGCGGCCCGCGCGGTGCTCATCATCGTGGAGACGCCGGCGCCTGAGGCGCCGCGCCGCGCGCCCGATCCGGCGCTGCTGGAGCGGCTGTCGGCGGCGGCCGGCATCGCCAATGAGTGGTGGGATGTCGAGGGCACCCAGCACATCGTGCCGGATGACACCAAGCGGGCGCTGCTCGCCGGGCTCCGCCTGCCGGCGGGTTCCATCGGTGAGGTGGCGGACAGCCTCGCCACGCTCTCCGAGCAGCGTTTCGGCCGCGACGTGCCCTTCGCCCATGTCCTGCAGATCGGCGCGGCGCCCGAACTGACACTGGCCGGCGCTGCCGCTCGTGCCACCGGCCGGCTCGACGCGGTGATCGAGCTGGAGAGCGGCGACACCGTCGCTTTCCCGATCCGCCCGGATGAAGGACGGTCCGCCGAGGTGGAGCGGCCGGATGGACGGCTGGCCCGCACGCTCACCGTGCCCCTGCCGGAGCTGCCGATCGGCCGCCATGTGGTGCGGCTGGGCGAGACGTCCTGCGCCCTCACCATCGCCCCGCCAGCCTGCTATCTGCCGATGGCGCTGGCGGATGGCGAACGCTGGTTCGGCATCGGCACGCATCTCTACACGCTGCGCCGCGCCAGTGCCGATCAGGGCATTGGCGATTTCACCGCGCTGACCGAACTGGGCACGCGCGCGGCCGGCGAGGGCGCCAAGGTGCTCGGCCTCAACCCGCTGCACGCGCTGCTGCCGAATGAGCGCGAGCGGGCCAGCCCCTATTCGCCCTCCGACCGGCGCTTCCTCGACCCGATCTATATCGACGTCGTCGCCCTCGGGGCGTCGATGAACGACTTCCCAGCGCTCGCGGCGAAGCCGTCGGTGGACTACACCGGCGTGTGGAAGGCCAAGGAGGCGGCGTTGCGGCGCGCCTTTGCCGGCTTCCGCGAGGATGAGGATTTCACGCGCTTCGTCACGGACGGCGGCGCCATGCTGGAGCGCTTTGCCACCTTCCAGGCGATTGCCGAGGCGTTTCCCGGCAAGGTCTGGCGCGACTGGCCGGACGGGCTCGCCGACGCCACCGGCCCGGCAGTCGCCGCCTTCGCCCGCGAGAAAGCCGAGGCCGTGCGTTTCGCGCTCTGGCAACAATGGGTGGCCGACCGGCAGCTCGGCGCGGCGGCGGTTCGGGTGAAAGAGGCCGGGCTCTCGCTCGGCTTCTACCGTGACCTTGCGGTGGGCACGTCCTTCGATGGCGCGGAAGCGTGGTCGGAGGCGGGCATGCTCATGCCGGGCGTCACCATTGGTGCCCCGCCCGACCCTCTCGGGCCTGAAGGCCAGAACTGGAACCTGCCGCCTTTCGACCCGCTGGCGTGGCTGCGCGATGGCTATGCCAGCTTCGCCCGGCTGGTGGCGGCCAACATGCGCCATGCCGGCGCGCTACGCATCGACCATGTGATGGGGCTGCGCCGGCTCTTCCTAATTCCGCAAGGCGCGAGCGGCACGGAGGGCACCTATCTCGCCATGCCGTTCGAGGATCTCGCCGCGCAGGTCGCGCTGGAGAGCCACCGCGCCCGCTGCCTCGTGGTGGGCGAGGATCTCGGCACCGTGCCCGGTGGCATGCGCGAGCATCTGGCCGAGCAGCGCATGCTCTCCTATCGCGTGCTGTGGTTCGAGCGGCAGGACGAGGTGTTCATCGCGCCACAGGACTATCCCCCGCTCGCGGCGGCCTGCGTCTCAACCCATGACCTGCCCACCCTGCCGGGCTGGTGGGACGGCGTTGATTTCGACGAGCGGCTGACGCTCGGGCTTGATGATGCGGCGGCGGTGGCCAAGGCGCGTGAGGCGCGGGCGGCGGAGAAAGCGGAGCTCGCCGCCGCGCTGCTGCGCGAAGGGCTGATCGACGCCGCCCCCGTGGAAGGCGAGCCGCTGTCGGACGCGTTCTTCGTGGCGCTGCACGCCTATGTCGCGCGCACCCGCTCCATGCTGGCACTCGCCCAGATCGACGATCTCGGCGGCGAGAGGGTGGCGGTCAACCTGCCGGGCACGGATACGGAGCGGCCGAATTGGCGCCGCCGCCTCGCCACGCCCGTCGAAACGGTGCTGGACACGCCACGCGCCAAGGCCGCGCTGGCCGCCATGAGAGCGGAGCGCGGCCGTACCTCGTGACGAGGCATTCAGCGTCAAGAAGCGGTGAAGGGGGCCTTGCGGCCCCCTTTTTGCGTCACGGCGTGGTGGGAGAGGTCGGCTGCGTGCCCGGCGCGGGGTCATTATTGGGCGTGCTCGGCTGCACGGTCGGATCGTTCGGCAGCGGCGTGGCGGCTTCCGGAGCCGGCGGGGGCGGGGTGATCGGATCGGCGGCGGGCGGCGCGACCGACTGGGTGCCCGCAGCCGGAGGCGTCGGAGTCTCGGTCGGCTGGGTCGTGGTTCGGCCCGAGTACTGGACCGCCGCATAGGCGGCGATGATCAGAACGATGGCGGCCAGGATCAGGGTCGTCGTCCGGTTCATAAGCGCATCTCCCACCTGACTCGGCCAAATTCACAGCTCAGGTTGTAAAATCCCGTGCCGCAAGGTTGGCGAGTGCAGTGCACAAACAATAAAGCGGCGGTGTTCTGAACCCGGAGAACGGTTCTGGATTATCTCTAATCTTCCCCAAATCGCCTCCGGCATCAGAAAACCGTTGTCGAAACGCTCCGATTAGACCAAAGTTCCCATTCTTGCGGTTGCAACATGACGCTGCGTCATCTGCGCGCCGTCCGTTAGCGAATGAACGCCGGAACGTAATCGGCGTCGGGGTCAGACCAGGGAGGGTAGGATGAATTTGAACGCCGATTTTGACGTCGTCACCTTGTCGCCCTCGACCGTTCGCGTGATGCACCGGACGGCGCACCACATCTATGAGTTCGCCGTTGTACGTGATGATGGCGGGCGCCGCGTCGTCAGCCGGGGAGCGGCGACCCTCTGCGGGACCGAGGCGGACGATCTCGCCAGCGGCGATCTGGTCGCCGCCGCCGAGCGCGTCGCCGCCGCTACGGCCCGCCATATCGGCGTGATCGACTGACACTGCCGGCGCGGTTGCGTGCCAAAGCCTTGCCGTCGGCCGTGATCGCCGCTCCGGCCGGCGCAGCGCGCCTTCGACGCTATTCCTGACCTCCGAGGCTGTGCAGGACACCAGCCCCTCATTGCGGGGGCTGTCCTGTCGCGCGGTTTCATGTATACGGACGGATATATGTATATCGGTGGATATATGATTGGGAGCCGTCCATGCCGCCTCGTGCCGTTTCCTCAACCCTGTCCCGCCGCCTTGTGGCCGGCGCGCTCGGCGTCGCTCTGGCCCTGCTGGCCAGCGTGCCGCTGAGCGCCGCACGGGCGCAGGAGGCCACCACCGTCTTCGCGGCGGCCAGCCTCACCAATGCTTTCCAGGACATCGGCAAGCTCTACAAGGAGAGGACCGGAAAGGACGTGGCCTTCTCCTTCGCCGCCTCCTCGGCGCTGGCCAAGCAGCTTGAGGCCGGCGCCCCGGCGGCAATCTTCGCCTCGGCCGACCTCAAGTGGATGGACTACACCGACGGCAAGGATCTGACGCTGAAGGCCACGCGCGTCACGCCCATCGGCAACAGCCTGGTGCTGATCGTCCCGGCGGACAAGGCTGCACCGGTCACCATCGACGCCGGTTTCGACTGGCTGGCCTTCCTCGGCGCCGACGGCAAGATCGCCACCGGCCTCACCGATAGCGTGCCGATCGGCATCTACGCGAAGACGGCGCTGACCAATCTCGGCCAGTGGGACAAGGTGAAGGACCGCGTGGTCGGCGCCGAGAGCGTGCGCGCGGCGCTGGCGCTGGTGGAGCGCGGCGAGGCGCGGGCCGGCATCGTCTACTCGACCGACGCGGCGGTGGCGAAGAACGTCAAGGTCGTCGCCACCTTCCCGGCCAGCAGCCACCCGCCGGTGGAATACCCGTTTGAGATCGTGAAAGGGCAGGCCACGCCGGCAACCAGTGCGTTCTTCGACTTTCTTGTCGGACCGGAAGCCAAGACGATCTATGCAAAGTATGGCTTCGTGGTGAAGTGAGGCGCTAATGACTGGCTGCGTGTCATCCCGGAACGGCCGTCAGGCCGTATCCGGGATCGGGAGCCGAGGATGGAACATGCGTTCCCGGCTCTCCGGCTTCGCCTCCGGCTGGGATGACGGATTGAGATGAGCATGCTCACCCCCGAGGAATGGGCGGCCGTGCTGTTGAGCCTGAGGGTGGCGTTCTGGGCCACCTTCTGGAGCCTTCCCATCGCGGTGCTGGCCGCCTGGGCGCTGGCGCGGCTCGACTTTCCCGGCAAGGGCCTGTTCGACGGCATCATCTATCTGCCGCTGGTGCTGCCGAAGGTGGTGGTGGGCTATCTGCTGCTCATCACGCTCGGGGCGCGCGGGTCCATCGGCCAGTATCTCGACGCCTGGTTCGGCATCAAGCTGATCTTCACCACGGCGGGCGCCACCGTCGCCGCCGCCGTGGTGAGCTTCCCGCTCACGGTGAACGCCATCCGCCTGGCGCTTGAGGCGGTTGACCGGGGACTGGAGACGGCGGCGCGCACGCTCGGCGCCTCGCGCCTCGACGTCTTCTTCTCCGTGACACTGCCGCTCATGCTGCCCGGCGTGCTCTCCGGGGCGCTGCTCGCCATTGCCTCGGCGCTGGGCGAGTTCGGCGCGACGATCACCTTCGTCTCCAATATTGAGGGCCAGACGCGGACCATCCCGCTGGCCATCTACTCCGCTACCCACATGCCCGATGGCGATGCCGCCGCGCTGCGGCTTACCCTCGTCTCCATCGTGCTGGCGCTGGCCTCCTTGCTGCTCGCCAACCTGGTCGACCGGCGCATCCGGGTGATGATCGGGCGCGCATGATCGAGATCGACCTTCGCCTCGCGCGGCCGGATGGCTTCACCCTGTCCGCCGCCTTCACCGCCCCGGCGGCCGGCGTCACCGCGCTGTTCGGCCGCTCGGGGGCCGGCAAGACCACGATCATCCAGGCCGTGGCCGGCGTGGTGCGGCCGGATGCCGGGCGTATCGTCGTCGATGGGCAGACCTTCTTCGACGCGGCGCGCGGGATCGACCTGCCGATCGAGGCGCGGCGCGTTGGCTATGTGTTCCAGGACGCCCGGCTGTTCCCGCACATGTCGGTCGCGCGCAACCTGCGCTATGGCGAGCGGCGCACGCGCAGCGTCGAGCGGCCGATCCGCTTCGAGGCGGTGGTGGACCTGCTCGGCATTGATGGGCTTCTCGACCGCCGGCCGCACACGCTGTCCGGTGGCGAGCGCCAGCGCGTCGCCATAGGGCGCGCCTTGCTGGCGCAGCCGCGTCTGCTGCTGATGGATGAGCCGCTTGCCGCGCTCGATGCCGCGCGCAAGGCGGAGATCCTGCCCTATCTCGAACGGCTGCGCGACGAGGTGAAGCTGCCCGTCCTCTATGTCAGCCACGCCATCGAGGAGGTGATGCGGCTGGCCGATGTGATGGTGGTGCTGGCCGGCGGGCGACAGGTGGCGTGCGGGCCGCTGGTTGATGTCATGGCCAGCCCCGAGATCGTGCCGATCATCGGCCGCTTTGACGCCGGCGCGCTGCTCGACTGCACGGTGGCGCGGCATGACGCGCAGTATGGGTTGACCGAACTTGCCTTCGCTGGCGGGGTGCTGCGCGTGCCGCACGTGGCACGCCCGCTTGGAGCGAAAGTGCGGGCACGGGTGCGCGCCCGCGATGTGGCACTGGCGCTGGCTCGCCCCGAGGGCGTGTCAGTGTCCAATCTGCTTGCGGCGCGCGTCGAAGCGGTGCGCCAGCTTGATGGACCCTACGCCGATGTCGATCTCACCGTCGGCCCCAGCCGCCTCGTCGCCATGGTGACGCGCGAGAGCATCGCCCGTCTCGCCATCCGGCCGGGTCAGGAGGTCTGGGCGATGGTCAAGACCGTCGCGGTGGACAGCCGCCCGCCGGACATCGCGGCTTAGCGCGAGACCTCAGTTCGGCCCCTGCATGATCGGCGCGACGCCGGGCCCGACGGCAAACTCATCGCTGACGAAGCCGATCACCGCCAGCACGAGCAGGGCGATGACGAGGGCGATGATCAGCCCGCGCACCCCGCCGGTGCGGTGGCCGAAGAAGCCGGTGCCGGCGAGAAGAACGAGGATCAGGATAACGATAATCAGGGTCTGCATGCGGCCTCCGCGTTGAAGCGGAAACAACGCCGGCCCGCGAAAGGTTCCGCGCTACCCCTGTGAGCCACTCGGCGGCTCGGGGGAGGGTGGGGTGAGTGTGGCGCGCAACTCGTCCACGGCGGCGCGCGTGGCGGTGGCGCTCGACGCCTCAATGCCGCGATAGAGCGCGATCAGCCGCTCGCCGAAGGGTGTGAGATCGGTGCCATGCCCGCGTCGGCCGGGATGGGTGACGACGACCGGTTCGCGGAAATTGCCGGCGATCTCGTCCACCAGCAGCCAGGCCCGGCGGTAGCTCATGCCCATCTTGCGCGCGGCGGAGAGGATGGAGCGCTCGGTGCGGATGGTTTCGAGAAGCTCGATCATCCCCGGCCCGATATGCCGGCCATCGCCGAAATAGACGCGGATGAAAAGGCCGTCGCGCGGTTTGCGCGCCGGCTCCTTCACGTCGTCCACCTTGCCCCGAGCCATGCGCGCCCCTTCACGTTAAGCCGGAACTTAGGTGAAGAGGCGCGCCGGGCAAAGGGCTCAGGCGGTGCGCATGCGCGTGCGGCGGCGGCCGAAGGCGAAGTCGAGCAGCACCATCACCACCAGCGAGGCGCCGACCAGCGGGAAGATGAGACCGACCACCGCCATCATGGCGATGAGCCCGCGCATCACCGACAGGTCCGTCGGCAGCGGCGGCACGCCGAGCGAGCCCTTGGGGCGACGCTTCCACCACATCACCGCCGCCGACACCGACATCAGGATGACGGCGAAGCAGAGCGCCAGCATGAAGAGCTGGTTGGCGAGGCCGAACTCCTGGCCGAGATGGATGTTGATGCCCCATTCCAGCGCTTTGCCGGCCGGGCCGTAATCGGCATAGCTCATGTCGATCAGGGGCTTGCCGCTATACTGGTCGAGATGCACCACGCGCTGCTTGGCGAGATCGTCCGGGTAGATCGAGGCGCTGTAGACGCCGGTGGGCGAGGTCGGCAGGCTCAGCGTGTAGCCGGGCGAGACGCCGAGCTTGTCGATGATCCCGGCGGCCGCGTCGATGCCGATGGGCTGACCGGGCGTCGCCGTCGAGACCGGCACCTTGGCCTGTTCCAGCGACCAGGTCGTCGGCCCGTTCACGTGCTCCAGATGCTCGTCCGACATGGGGATATTGGTCCGCACGCCGCTTGGGTAGCCATAGTTCGAGGAATTGGCCCACTCATTGACCTTGGCACCCCATAGCACCGACCACGGCATGCCGGAGAGCGACATGAAGCCGATGGCGAGGCCGGCGAAGGCGCCGGTGACGGCATGGAGATCGCGCCAGAACACCCGCTTCTTCGGGGTGCCGCGCACGCTCACCACGCCCCCGGTTTGCTGGCGCGGCCACCAGAGATAGAAGCCGGTGGCGACCAGCAGGATCGACCAGCCGCCGACGATCTCGATGATGCCGTTGGCGATGGGGCCGAATTCCGCGAGGCTGTGCAGGCGGCGGATCAGCCACATGATGGTGCCGCGATCGGGCAGGTCGCCGAGCACACGGGAATCATAGGGGTCGACATAGACCGACAGGCGGGTGCCGGCGGTGGTCTTCACCACCACCTCGGCGGAGGCCGATGAGGTGGACGGTGTGATTATCTTGACCACCGTTCCGGGATGCGCGGTGAGAGCCGAGGCGATCCAGGCGCTCGGGGCCTGTGGCGCGGTCTGTTGCATGGCGACCTGCTTGAGGTCGCGGTGCCAGAGCCCGTCCAGCTCGTCGCGGAACAGATAGAGCCCGCCGGTGACGGCCAGCAGGATCATGAAGGGCAGCACCAGCAGCCCGGCATAGAAGTGCCAGCGCCAGACGGCGCGGTAGAGATTGGCCGAGCGTTCGCTCGCCTCGGCCGTGGGGTCGGCGGATACGGATGTAGCGGTCATCGGAAGGGTTTCCCGGCAGGGTGGCCGCGGTCAAGCGCCCGGCGGGAGAGCCGGGCGCGACACGCTGCGATGGCGTTCAGACGTGAGGCGGCTGCGGTCAGTTCGCTGGCGTGCCGTGGCCGCTATGGGCGTCATGCCCGGCGGGACCACCCATGCCCTCGATCTTGAACTCGACATTCACCGTGCCGGCCTTGGCGAAGGTGAGCGTGCCCTTGAAGCTCTCGCCTTCCTTCAGCGGCTGCTTCAGGCCCATGAACATCAGGTGAAAGCCGCCGGGAGCCAGCTTCACCTCGCCGCCGGCCGGGATTTCCAGCCCGTTCGGCAGCATGCGCATGGTCATGATGCCGTCCTTGACGGCCATTTCGTGAATCTCGACATGGTCGGCGATCTCGGCGGTGGCGGAGACCAGCGTGTCCGCCGTCTTCCCCTCATTCTCGATCGAGAGATAGCCGCCGCCGACCTTGGCGCCGGAGGGCGTCATGCGCGCCCAGGGGTGGCCGATCTCAAGCTCGCCGACCTTGAAGCCATGCGCGAAGGCGGGCTGGACGGCGAAGAAGGTGAGAGCGGCGGCGAGGACGAGGAAACCCACGCGGTCCTCGGTGTGACGCAGGACGCGGCTGAACAGATAGCGGATCATGGAAGGCACTCCCTTGGCCGGCGGACCCCGCAGGGCGATGGCCGGCATGTTCGACTGACGATGAAGCCCCGGCGTTGGGGCGGTGCGTCAGGCGAGGGGAGGGGCCCGTGCGTGTCGCGGAGAGCGTTCCAGCCCCGCGGGGTGATGGAGCGCAGCCGTCGGTTCGATGCGCACCGCCGGCCGTGGGGCGGGTACGCCGATGCCGGCCATGGACACCGGCGGCAGGCTGCCGACGGCGTTGATCTGGCAGCCGGAGAAGCAGCATTCCGGCGTGTGGTGTGTGGAATCAACCGGCCCGGCCGGGGAGGGCGCGATATCCTGCGCGCCTCGGCAGATGACCAGGTCCATGGTGCCTGAGGCGAGGCCCGCGGCATGGGCGCCGGAGGCGATGCCGCCGATGATCGCCTGCAGCACAAGCAGATAGGCGATGGCGAGGGCCATCGTCATCCGACGCAATGTGCTGCGGTGGGCGGTCATGCCGGCCGGCGCTCCCTCGGCGACGTTTCAGCCCGTGATGTAGCACGCCGCCCGACGGCCCGGAACAGCGGCACGGCGCCGCTGTCCCGGGAAACGTCTCAGAGGCTGGCGCCGGGCCCGGGGGTGGCGCCGGGGGGGCACTTGCCGAGGATGATCATGCCGAGCACCTCGTCCTTGGTGACGTCCGTGGTGCGGGCGCTGCCCACCAGCTTGCCGTTCTTCATCACGCTCACCCGGTCCGCGAGGTCGAAGACGTCGTGAATGTCGTGGCTGATGAGGAAGATGCCGATGCCTTCCGCCTTGAGCTGCTTGATCAGCTCGCCGACCTGCGCGGTCTCCTGCGGGCCGAGCGCGGCGGTCGGCTCGTCCATGATCAGGATCTTGGCGTTGAAGTGGATGGCGCGGGCGATGGCGACCGACTGGCGCTGGCCGCCGGAGAGACCGCGCACCGGCTCCTTGAACTTGCGGAAGTTCGGGTTGAGCCGGCCCATCACCTCGCGCGTCGCCGCCTCCATGGCCACGTCGTCGAGCGTGCCCCACGGGGTCATCAGCTCGCGGCCGAGGAAGAGATTGGCGGCGGCGTCGACATTATCGGCGAGCGCCAGCGTCTGGTAGATCGTCTCGATGCCGTAGCGCTTGGCGTCGCGCGGGTTGGAGATGTCGGCCTTCTCGCCGCCGATACGGATCTCGCCGGAATCCGGCCGGTAGGCACCGGCGAGGATCTTGATGAGGGTGGATTTTCCCGCGCCATTGTGGCCGAGCAGGCCGACGACCTCGCCCGGATGAAGATCGACGCTGACATTGTCGACGGCGCGGATGCCGCCGAAGGAGATGGCGATGTCGCGCATCTCGACGAGCGGCGTGCCGGTGCGGGCGGCGGCTGCGGTGGTGGTTGCGACGCTGTTCATGTGCCGGCCCTCACTTGAAGCGCTTGCGGTATACGGTGTCCAGCCACACCGCGAAGACCAGGACGATGCCGACCACGATGTTCTGGTAGGGCGTGTCGACCCGCATCAGCACCATGCCCGACTGAAGGCTCTGCATGACCAGCGCGCCGATCATGGCGCCGGCGATGGTGCCCGAGCCGCCCGAGAGCGAGGTGCCGCCGATCACCGCCGCGGCGATGACGTAGAGCTCGTCCAGCGTGCCCTGCGCGTTGGTCGCCGAGTTGAGGCGGGCGGTGGAGATCGCCGCACCGATGGCGGCGAGCGCCCCCATCAGCGCGAAGACGGCGAGCGTCACGCGCTTGGTGTTGATGCCGGCGAGTTCGGCCGCTTCCGGGTTGCCGCCAATGGCGAAGACGTAGCGGCCGAAGCGGGTGCGGTTGGTCACGAAGGTCATGACGATGCCGACGGCGAGTGCCACGAGCACGGGCACGGCATAGCCGAAGCTGATGCTCAGCCCTTCCGGCGGCACCTCAATGCCGGCAGCCTCGGCGTAGCGGCGGGCGAGGGCGGCGGGGAGGGTGTAGGCGTTGACGATCAGCGTCGCCCCGATCACCGCGAGGCAGCCGGCGACGATGGTGGTCACCTCGGCCCAGACGGGCTTCAGCGGGAAGTGGAAGCGCTGGCGCTGGCGGCGCGCCTGCACGGTGGCGAAGGCGATGGCGAGGCAGGCGATTACCGCGACGATCCAGCTCCAGGTAGCGCCGATGGAGCCGCTGGCGCCGCCGCCGAGCAGCTTGAAATTGTCGTCGACCAGCGGAATGGTCTTGCCCTCGGCCACCGCCCACGCCGCGCCGCGCCAGACCAGCAGGCCGCCCAGCGTGACGATGAAGGCGGGCACGCCGAGATAGGCGATGACAAAGCCGTGCAGGGCGCCGATCGCCGCACCCACCGCGATGCCGGCGACGAGCGTCAGCGCCATGACCGCAGGATGGTTGAAGCCGAAGGTCGGCATCAGATAGCTGACCTGGAACACCGCCATGATCATGCCGGTGACTCCGAGGATCGAACCGACCGACAGGTCGATGTGGCGCATCACGATGATGAGCACCATGCCGGTCGACATCACCGCGATGGACGAGCTCTGGACCGAGAGGTTCCAGAGGTTGCGCGGGGTCAGGAAGGTACCGTCGGCCAGGAAGTCGAAGACGATCCAGATGGCGGCGAGGGCGCCGACCATGCCGAGGAAGCGCATGTCGATTTCAAGCGCGCGGATGAACGAGGTCGGCGCGGCCTGGGGTTGGGATGACGAGACGGGTGTGGCCGCCGTCGTGGTTTCGGTCATGAGCGTCCTCCTGGGGGCGTCGGAGCGTGGCCGCGCGGGCCTCAAGGCCTGTCGCGCGGGGCGCCTTATGGGGATGCGGCGGAACCTGGGCTCCGCCGCATACTCGTTGGGGTCAGTCGCAGGCCTTGACCGTGCCGGGCTTCACGCCCTGGCAGACGGTCGCCTTCGGCACCCAGCCGGCCTCGATGATCACGCCCAGATTGTCCTTGGTGATCGGGATCGGCTTCAGGAAGGTCGAGTTCATCGCCTGCTTCTTCGGCCCGCCAGTGAAGGTGGTGGTGCCGGGGATCGCCTTGGCATCGGTGCCCTTGGCGAGGGCCAGGGCGATCTCGGCGGCCTTCTGGCCGAGCTCGCGCGAGTCCTTCCACACCGACACGGTCTGCGTGCCCAGCGCGATGCGGTTCAGCGCGGCGAAGTCGGCGTCCTGGCCCGAGACCGGCACGGAGCCGGCAAGGCCCTGCGCGGCGAGGGCGGCGATGGCGCCACCGGCGGTGCCGTCATTGGAGGCGACGACCGCGTCCACCTTGTTGTTGTTGGCGGTCAGCATCTGCTCGGTGTTGCGCTGGGCATTGGCCGGCAGCCAGCTGTCGGTATAGGCCTCGCCGACATTCTTGATGTCGCCCTTGTCGATGGCGGCCTTGAGGGCTTCCATCTGACCGGAGAACAGGAAATCGGCGTTGGGGTCGGAGGCCGAGCCCTTGATGAAGATGTAATTGCCCTTCGGCTTCACCTTGGCGACTTCGAGCGCCTGCAGGCGGCCGACTTCCTTGTTGTCGAAGGTGATGTAGTAGGCATAGGGGTTCTCGATCAGGCGGTCATAACCGACGACCGGGATGCCTTCGTTCTGCGCCTTGGTGATGGCGGGGGCGATGGCGTCCGAATCCTGCGCGAGGATGATGAGGGCGGTGGCGCCCTGCGCGATCAGCGCCTCGACATCCGAGAGCTGCTTGGCGGCCGAGGACTGCGCATCGGCGGAAATGTACTTGGCACCGGCGGCGGCGAGCGCCTTCTTGATGGCGGCTTCGTCGGTCTTCCAGCGCTCTTCCTGGAAGTTCGACCAGGAGACGCCGACCACGGGCTCGGCAGCGCGGGCGGCGCCCACGGTGACGACGGTCGCCAGCGCGGCGAGAGTAAGGCTCAGGCTCGACTTCATGCGTTCCTCCCAAAGGATGAGATGCGGGGCGCCGCTCGGCATTGGCGCCTCAGCCTGAGGCGTGCCGCGGTCATTTTTGACGTTCGAACCTCAGAGGGGACGAAACGCCCTGTTTTTTTGGTCGGTCGTGCAAGACCGACTGAACCTCATCATACCTCAAAAAGACGGGTCAGAGGCAGTGATTAGCAAATTCCTTAGGCAATGACCCTGACCTTTTGGTCTAATCTCAAGGCTTCGCGTCCTGAGTTGCGTACCTCAGATTTTGAGGGCAACATGACGGTATGTCCAGACCCCTTTCACGCATCACCCTCCAGGACGTGGCCCGCGAGGCCGGCGTTTCGCTGGCGACGGCTGATCGCGTGCTGAATGGGCGGACCGGCGTGCGCGATGCGACCGCCGGTCGGGTGAAGGACGCCGTGGCGCGTCTGGGCTATCGGCCCAACCTCGCCGCGGCGCGGCTGGCGCGGGGCGAGACCTACCGATTTTGCTTCGTGCTGCCGGCCGGCTCGAACGTCTTCATGCGGATGCTGGCCGAGCAGGTTGCCAACACCGCCCAATGGCTCGCCGCCAACAACGCCTATATCGACGCGGTGCGCGTCGACGTCTTTGCCCCGGAAACGCTGGTTGCCACCCTCGAAGGTCTGGTGGGGCGCTATGACGGCGTGGCGGTGGTCGCGCTCGATCACCCGCGTGTGCGGGCGGCGATCGACGATCTCGTGTCGTCGGGCATCGCCGTCGTCACGCTGGTCTCGGACGTGCCGTCCTCGCACCGGCTGCACTATGTCGGCATCGACAACATCGCCGCCGGGCGCACCGCCGGCACGCTGATCGGCCGATTCGTCGGCGGGCGCATGGGCTCCATCGGGCTGATCGTCGGCACGCCGGCGCTGCGCGACCATGCCGAGCGGCAGTTCGGCTTCATGCAGGTGCTGTCGGGCGAATATCCCGACCTCACCGTGCTCCCTGCGCAGGAAAGCCTCGACGACGAGGAGCGCGCCGAGGCCATCACCACCCGCCTGCTGAACGAGGTGCCGGACCTCGTCGGCGTCTACAATGTCGGTGCCGGCAATCGCGGCATCGGCTCCGCCATCGTCGCGGCGAACCGGGCCGAGAACCTTGTGTTCGTGGGCCATGACCTGACCGACGATACCCGCCGCTTTCTGCTGCGCGGCGTGATGGACGCGGTCATCAACCAGGATGCCGGCCACCAGTCGCGCTCGGCCGCCCGCGTCCTGCTGGCCCATTGCGCCGGCGAGCCGCTGCTCAACGAGCAGGAGCGTATCCGCATCGACATCTTCCTGCGGGACAACCTCCCGTGATCCCACCCCTCCGCGTACAAGGAATGTGAGGCATGTTTCTCGGCCTCGATATTGGAACCTCCGCCGTCAAGGCGGTGCTGGTCGACGGCGACCAGAAGGTGCTCGCCACCACCGAGACGCCGCTCGCCATCGCGCGCCCGCAGCCGGGCTTCAGCGAGCAGAACCCGGAAGATTGGTGGCAGGCGACGCTCGCCAGCATCGACGCGCTCAAGGCCCAGCAGCCGGCGGCGCTGTCGGCCGTGCGGGGCATCGGCCTCTCCGGCCAGATGCATGGCGCGGTGCTGCTGGATGCCTCCGGCGCGGTGCTGCGCCCGGCGATCCTGTGGAATGACGGCCGCTCCTCGGCGGAATGCCGTGAGCTGGAAGAACGCTTCCCTGCACTGCACCAGGTGGCGGGCAATCTCGCCTTCCCCGGCTTCACCGCGCCTAAGCTGATCTGGGTGAAGAAGCATGAGCCGGAGATTTTCGCCCGCACCGCCAAGGTGCTGCTGCCCAAGGCCTATGTCGGCTATCGCCTGACCGGCGAGATGGTCGAGGAAATGTCCGACGCCTCCGGCACGCTCTGGCTGGACGTCGCGCGCCGCGACTGGTCGGACGAGGCGCTCGCCGCCACCGATCTCTCGCGCGATCACATGCCGCGCCTCGTCGAGGGCAATGCGGCGGCGGGCCGGATCAAGGGCGAGCTGGCCGCGCGCTGGGGCATGGAGACGCCGCCGGTGCTGGCGGGCGGCGCTGGCGACAATGCCGCCGGCGCGGTCGGCCTCGGGGCGATCGGCGCGGGCAATGCCTTCGTCTCGCTCGGCACCTCCGGCGTGCTCTGGGCAACCACGGACCGCTACGCGCCAAACCCGCAGTCCAGCGTCCACGCCTTCTGCCACGCCATTCCCGCCACCTGGCACCAGATGGGCGTGATCCTGTCGGCCGCCTCGGCGCTCGGCTGGTGGTCGGAGGCGATGAAGATCGCGCCGGGCGACCTGCTCGCGCCGCTTGGCGACGCGCCAAGCGCGCCCTCGCCGGCGCTGTTCCTGCCTTATCTCTCCGGCGAGCGCACGCCGCATAACGACACGGCGATCCGCGGCGCCTTCATCGGGCTCGACCATGACGCCTCGCGCGAGACGCTGACGCAGGCGGTGCTGGAAGGCGTCGCCTTCGCCTTCAAGGACTGCCTCGACGCGCTCGCCGCGGCAGCCACGAAGCTTGATCAGGCCGACGTCATCGGCGGCGGCTCGCGCTCGCGCTTCTGGATCGGCGTGCTCGCCAATGTGCTCGGCCTGCCGCTCAACCGCATCGAGGATGGCGAGCGCGGCGGGGCCTTCGGTGCCGCCCGTCTCGCCCGCATGGCCGCCACCGGCGAAGCCCCATCCAGCGTGTGCCTGCCGCCGCGACGGATCGAGACCATTCATCCCACCCCCGACCTGCAAAACGCCTATGCGGAGCGGCACGCCCGTTACCGGGCCCTGTACCCCGCCTTGAAGGGAGCGACGTCATGACCAGCCCGACCGGGTTCTTCCCCACCACCGCGCCGCTGGCCTATGCCGGCCCGAATAGCCGCGACCCGTTCAGCTTCCGCTGGTACGACAAGGACCGCGTCGTGCTCGGCAAGCGGATGGAAGACCATCTGCGCTTCGCGGTCGCCTATTGGCACAGCTTCACCTGGCCGGGTGGCGACCCCTTCGGCGGCGAAACCTTCTTCCGCCCATGGATGCACGGCGCCGACGAGATGACGCTGGCGCGCGCCAAGGCGGACATCGCCTTCGAGCTGTTCGACATCCTCGACGTGCCGTTCTTCGCCTTCCATGACCGCGACATCGCCCCGGAAGGCGCGACGCTGGCCGAGTCGAACGCCAATGTGCGGGCGATCGCCGAGATCTTCGCGCGGAAGATGGAGACCTCGAAGACCAAGCTGCTCTGGGGCACGGCCAACCTGTTCTCCAACCGCCGCTTCATGGCGGGCGCCGCGACCAATCCCGACCCGGATGTGTTCGCCTATGCCGCCGCGCAGGTGAAGAACGTGCTCGAAGTCACCCATGAGCTGGGCGGCGAGAACTATGTGCTGTGGGGCGGCCGCGAGGGCTATGAGACCCTGCTCAACACCGATCTGAAGCGCGAGCTCGACCAGCTCGGCCGCTTCCTCAACATGGTCGTCGAGCACAAGTACAAGATCGGCTTCAAGGGCACGATCCTGATAGAGCCGAAGCCGCAGGAGCCGACCAAGCACCAGTACGACTTCGACGTCTCGACCGTTTACGGCCTGCTGTGCCGCGCCGGGCTCGAAAAGGAAGTGAAGCTCAACATCGAGGCGAACCACGCGACCCTTGCCGGCCATAGCTTCGAGCATGAGATCGCCATGGCCGCCGCGCTCGGCGTGTTCGGCTCGATCGACATGAACAAGGGCGATGCGCAGTCCGGCTGGGACACCGACCAGTTCCCCACCAATGTCGAGGACACCGCACTCGCCTTCTACGAAATCCTGCGCGCAGGCGGCTACACCACCGGCGGCACCAATTTCGACGCCAAGGTGCGCCGCCAGTCGATCGACCCGGAGGATCTCGTTATCGCTCATGCGGCGGCCATGGATGTGTGCGCGCGCGCCCTGCTGGTCGCCGCCGATATGATCGAGGACGGCGCGCTGCAGAAGGCGGTCGATGCCCGCTATGCCGGGTGGGACCAGCCCGCCAACAAGGCGATGCTGGAACCGGGCGCCTCGCTCGACTCGATCGCCGCCCGCGTGGCGTCGGAGAATCTGAACCCGCAGCCGCGTTCCGGCCAGCAGGAGCGGCTTGAAGCCCTTGCGGGCAGCTATTTCCGCTGATCCAGCGGAAATCCCGCCTGCGCCGGCACCCGCGAGCTGGCGCAGGCGGTCCTTTGTGATCGACGTGCATGATTGACTTGGCGGCAATTCCCCCTTTCGATCGGCACCGGGAGCGACTGTTGAATCGTCGTCCGGCGTCGTCGCGCCGCGGCAGGGCCATCATCGACCTGTCACGCGCGTGAATGAAGCTCGCCGAGAGCGGCGAAGCCTTAAAGGGGTAGGAAATGCGCCTTCGTCTGACGGGCCTCATGGCGGTTGCGGCCGCGGCCCTCTCCATCACCGCTGCGGATGCCCAGATGCGCCCCCCGGCGGCGCTCAGCAACCAGATCGTCGACGTGCCGGAAAAGCCCGGCTACGTGCCCTCGCCGGGCGAAGAGCAGCTCGACCCGCAGCTGCGCCGCCAGCCGGTGTTCTTCCGCAATAACGAGCCGCCCGGCACGATCATCATCCACACCAATGAGCGGTTCCTCTATCTGGTGCTCGGGCCGTCCAGCGCGCTGCGCTACGGCATCGGCGTCGGGCGCGAGGGCTTCCAGTGGTCGGGCCTGCAGAAGGTCAGCCGCAAGGCGGAATGGCCGGACTGGACCCCGCCGCCGGAGATGATCCAGCGCCAGCCCTATCTGCCGCGCTTCATGGCGGGCGGCCCCGGCAACCCGATGGGCGCGGCCGCACTCTATCTCGGCCAGACCGTCTACCGCATCCATGGCACCAACATGCCGGACACCATTGGCATGGCCGTGTCGTCGGGCTGCTTCCGCCTGGTGAACGCTGACGTGCAGGACCTCTACAACCGCGTGCCCGTGGGCACCAAGGTCGTGATCCGGCAGGCGCCGGAACTCTGACGCCGCCGCATCGCATCGTTCGACTGGGGGAACTATGAACAAGCTCGCATGTGCGCTGGCCGCTGCCGGCGCTCTCTTCGCGACGGGCCTCGTGCACGCCGATACGCTTGCCGATGTGAAGGCGCGCGGCACGCTGAAATGCGGCGTGAGCCAAGGGCTCGACGGCTTCTCGGCCAAGGACGACAAGGGCCAGTGGACCGGCTTCGACGTTGATTTCTGCAAGGGTGTGGCCGCCGCCGTGCTCGGTGATGCGGCCAAGGTGGAGTATGTGCCGCTCTCCGCCGAGGCGCGCTTCCCGGCGCTGCAGAAGGGCGAGGTCGACCTGCTCTCGCGCAACTCGACCTGGACGTTGCAGCGCGAGGCGGAGCTTAAGCTGCTCTTCGCCGGCATCTCCTATTATGACGGCCAGGGCTTTCTGGTGCCGGTCTCCAAGAACGTGATGGGCGCGCTGGAGCTGAACAACTCCAAGGTCTGCACCCAGCGCGGCACCACCAGCGCGCTGAACGCGCAGGACTATTTCCGCCAGAACAACATGGCGCTGGAGCTGATCGAACTGCCGACGGTCGACGAAGTGGTCAAGGCCTATGCCGACGGCAAATGCGACGTACTGACCACCGACGTCTCTCAGCTCTACGCGCTGCGCCTGAAGCTGCCCAAGCCCGCCGACCATGTCGTGCTGCCCGACGTCATCTCCAAGGAGCCGCTCGGTCCCGTGGTGCGACAGGGCGACGATGCGTGGCTGAACGTGGTGAAGTGGAGCCTGTTCGCGCTGCTGAACGCGGAGGAACTCGGCATCAGCCAGGCGACGCTCGACCAGGCGCTCGGCTCGCAGAAGCCGGATGTGAAGCGCTTCGTCGGCACGGACGGCACCTATGGTGAGCAGCTCGGCCTGACCAAGGACTGGGCCGTTCGCATCATCAGGAGCGTCGGCAATTACGGCGAGGTGTTCGAGCGCAATGTCGGCACCGGCTCCAAGCTCGGGATTCCGCGCGGCATCAACCAGCTCTGGAGCATGGGCGGTATCCAGTACGCCCCGCCGATCCGCTGACGGCGGACGCACTCTGCAACCACAGCCGGCGGTTCGCGCGAACCGCCGGCTTTTTCATGCCGGCCCGTTGACGGGCGCGCGGTTCCGGGCGCATTGGGCGGCATCAGAACAGCCACGACATCCCAGGGGAGGGATCATGTCCGAACTCAGTCTTGCCGCCGCCCAGACCATTCTGGCTACCGCGCTGGAGCAGTGCCGCGCCGGCAATTTCAAACCGATGGCCGTGGTCGTGCTCGATGCGCGCGGCGCCGTGAAGGCCGCCGCCTCCGAGGACGGCACGAGCCTCAAGCGTTTCGAGATCGCCCATGGCAAGGCCTATGGCGCGCTCTCGCTCGGCATGGGCTCGCGCTCCATCTTCAAGCGCGCCAAGGAGCAGGCCTTCTTCGTCGGCGCGGTCAGCCACGTGGTCGGCGGCGCGCTGGTGCCGGTGCCGGGCGGCGTGCTGATCCGCGATGCGCAGGGCGCGGTCGTGGGGGCGGTCGGCATTTCCGGCGACACCTCCGAGAACGACGAGGCGGCAGCGCTTGCCGGCATCGCGGCGGTGGGGCTTGTCGGCGATCCCGGCGCCGACTGAGCAGCCTGCGGCTCGCGCCGCACACGTCTCTGATGGTCTGACTTCAGTACCGCTCTGCCGCGCGACCTCGCGCGGCAGCCATCCTCCGTTCGTGCAGTATCCTACGCCCAGAGGTAGACCTGTGCGCTGCTGAGGGAACTGTTCTGACAGTTCTGCGTTCTCCGTTCACAGTCGCCTTGGTTCAGTCTGTCTCGTCAACAGGTATCGTTGCCGAATAGGCCAATGGAACCGGCAATCCTCCAGACGTGTCGTCGTTTGGTGCGTTCTGGAAAGCTGTCTTGGAGGATGATAATTATGAAGAAATTTACCGTCGCTCTCGCCGCCGCGGCGACGCTTTTCTCGGTGAATATTGCGCCCGTCGCAGCCGCCCCGTGGAATGACACCGGTGCCTCGCGCAATGGCAGCATGAGCGAACTGGTGCAGCAGACTCAAGCGCGTCCGGGGCGCTACTACGCACGCGGTCGCCATATCGCACGCCCCAGTCGGGGCTATCATCGCCAGTCCAACCGCCACTATTACAACGGCCATCGGGGCTACAGTAATTACCGTCCCGGCTATCGCCAGCGCAATGGCTGGTGGTTCCCCGCCGGCGCCTTCGCAGCCGGTGCATTGATCGGCGGCGCGATCGCTGCGCAGCCGGGCTCCTCCGCGTCTTCCGGGGGCAGCGGCCATGTGGCGTGGTGTTCGCAGCAGTACCGCTCGTACCGCGCCTCGGACAACACGTTCCAGCCCTATAACGGCCGTCGCCAGCAGTGTGTCTCGCCCTATTGAGGCATCTGACTGAGTCGACCACCACGTGATGAACGCCCGTCCTGGTCCCAGGGCGGGCGTTTTGTATGGAGCTTCCGCAGGGCGATGGATTGCGCCCCGCGCGTCCTCGGCTCACAAAGAGGCGCGGCCTCTCCGGCTGGCATCCCGTGAGTCCGGCGCGCCGCCACGATGAGCGGCCGCCTTCGGCAGGAAATCTCCATCGTGGATATCGCCACTCTCTATGATCGTAGCGACGCCGTGGCTCTGGCCGAGCTCGCGCATAAGCGCGAGGTCACGCCCGGCGAATTGCTGGATGAAGCCTTGCGCCGCGTCGAAGCGCTGAACCCCAAGCTCAACGCCGTCACCATGCTGCGGGAGAAGGTCGCCCGCCGGCTGATCGACGAGGGCCTGTGCGAGGGACCGCTGCGCGGCGTGCCGTTCCTCATCAAGGATCTTGGCTGCGAGGCCATCGACTTCCCCTCGAATAACGGCTCGCGGCTGTTTGCCGATACCCATTACGGCAAGGACTCCTCGATCTATGCCCGCATCAAGGCGGCGGGCCTTGTGACCTTCGGGCGCACCACTTCGCCCGAGGGCGGCGTCGGGCCGACGACCGAGGCTGCCGTCTATGGCGGGCCGACCCATAATCCCTGGAATCTCGACCACACGCCCGGCGGCTCCTCGGGTGGGGCCGCTGCGGCGGTGGCGGCGGGCATCCTGCCGGCGGCGCATGGCTCGGATGGCGGCGGTTCGGTGCGCATTCCCGCCTCAAGCTGCGGGCTCTACGGCTTCAAGGCGACGCGCGCCCGCCTGCCCGACGGTCCCTATGTCGGCGAAGGCTGGGCCGGCATGGCGATTGACGGCTTCCTCACCCGCTCCGTGCGCGACAGCGCCGTGCTGCTGGACGCCTGCCAGGGGCCGGACCTCGGCGCTCCCTATGTCGCCCCGGCGCTGGAGACCGGCTATCGCAAGGCGATGGACCGGCCGACCCGGCGCCTGCGCATCGGCTTCGCCACCACCTCGCTGGTCGGCGAGGCCATCCATCCCGAATGCCGGGCGGCGGTGGAGGCGACGGCGAAGCTGCTGGAGAGCATGGGCCATATGGTCGAGGAGGCGCTGCCGCAGGCCGACACGCCCGGCATGATGGCGGCCTGGACCAAGATTGTTGCCTGCGGTTCCGCGCTTTCGGTGGAGAGCGCCGTGCGCCGGCGTGGCCGGCCGCTGGAGGCCGGCGAGATCGAGGGGATTGCGCGCGGTGCCATCGCCTATGCCCGCACGGTGAGCGGCGCGGACTATCTGGAGGCGATCAACAAGGTCCACGCCTATGGCCGCGAGATGGCGATGTTCTTCGAGCGCTATGACGTGCTGCTGACGGCGACGCTGGCCGAGCCGCCGGCCAAGCTCGGGCGGTTCAACCATCGCTCCGACGATTATGTCGACTACCGCATGGGGCCCGGGCAGGTCTTCGCCTACTCGCCCTTCACCGCGGCGTTCAACGCCTCCGGCCAGCCCGCCGCCTCGCTGCCGCTGCACTGGACGGCGGAGGGGCTGCCGGTGGGCGTGCAGATCGCCGCGGCCTATGGCAACGACGAACTGCTCATCAACCTCAGCGCCCGCATTGAGGAGGCGCTGCCCTGGTTCGACAAGCGCCCGCCCGTCAGCTACGCGGCGCTGCGTTCATAGGTAACGTCGCCGCCGCAGATCGTGGCGGCGACCCTCAACTCATCAATGGCCTCCGGCGCCGTCGCCTCGATGTCGCCGGAGAGGATCACGACGTCGGCCATGTAGCCGGGCTTCAGCACGCCCTTGCGGTCTTCCGTGAACTCGGTGAAGGCGCCATCCGCGGTGAAGCCGGCGATCGAATCGATGAGCGACTGCCGCTCATCCGGCGCGCCCTCGAAGATCGGGCCGCGCGTCATCGCGGTCTTGATGCCGTAGAGCGGATCGAGGGCGGCCACCGGCCAGTCGCTGGCGAAGACGAGCCGCGCGCCGGTGTCGCGGATGGTCTGCCAGGAATAGCCGAGCTTGAGCCGCTCCTTGCCGATCATCGACAGGATCGGCTCGGTCGGGTAGGCGCCGCCCGGCGCGTGGGTCGGCTGCATCGAGGCGATGACGCCGAGCTCAGTGAAGCGCGGCAGGTCAGATGGGGCGAGCAGTTCGATGTGTTCGATGCGGTGGCGGCTGTCGCGTGGGCCATTGGCGCGCCGCGCCGCCTCATAGCCGTTCAGTGTGCGGTTGACCGCCGCGTCGCCAATGGCGTGGACGGCGATCTGGAAGCCGAGCCGGTCGGCCTCGACGCAGATGGCGTCGAACTCATCCGCCTCGAAGAAGGACGAGCCCTTCACGCCCGGCCGGCCGCAATAATCCTCGAACATGTGGGCGGTGTAGGATTCCACCACGCCGTCCATGAAGATTTTGACGAAATCCGCCGTCAGCCGGTCGGACGTCCAGCGCCGGCGCATCTCCTCGGCCTTGCCGAGATCGGCCAGCGTCATGCCGGGGATGTAGCGGAACGGGACACGGCCGCGCACGATCATCCCGCCGGCCCGCTCGATCTCCTCCATCAGCTCCAGCTGATAGAAATTGCCGTCCATGTTGTGGAAGCTGGTGATGCCCAGCGAGGCGCAATAGGCGAGGCCGCGCTCGATAAGCCCACGGTCGATGGCGCGCTGGGCGGCGGTCGGCGGGGAGGCGGGCTCCTTGCCAAGCAAGCCGAGCGCGTCGCGCCCACCGCTCGGGGAGAGGGCGGCCATGGGCGCGAAGGCCTCGAACTCCACCAGTTCGCCTGTAGCGAGGCCATCGTCGCCCATCACCACCTCGGCGCCCGGCGGCGTGGCATAGCCGGTGAGGATGCCCGCCATCTTCAGCGCGGGCGTGTTGGCCCACATGGTGTGGTGGTCGCTGGCGAAGAAGGCGAGGGGGCGATCCGGCAGCACGCGGTCGAGCATATGGCGGGTGATCGGCTGGTTCGCGCCGAACATGGCATAGGCCGCCTGCTCGACCATGAGCAGCCCGTCGCCCGGCTCTGCCGCCGCACGGGCCCGCACCGCCCCGGCGATGGCGTCGAACCCTTCGACGCCGGCCAGCGACAGGTTGGAGAGCTGCGCGCCGCCGGTGAAGAGATGGATATGGCTGTCGATGAAGCCCGGCAGCACGCTGGCGCCGCCGGCATCGATCCTCCGGGCTGCGGAAGGGGCGATCGCGGCGACTTCGGCGCGCGAGCCCACCGCCAGAATGAGGCCGTCCTTCAGCGCGATCGCCTCGGCGCGCGGGCGCGCCGGATCCAGGGTGATGAGGCGGGCATTTTCGATCACGAGATCGGCGGTCGGCATGGCGGCTCCCAAATTTTAGACCGTCCCAAAATTTGATCACATTCTTAGCCGGACGCCTTGTCGCCCGCCAAGCCGTCTAATAGGCTCCCCTCAACAATAACGGGCGCCCGGTTCCACGGCGCCCGCAGAGCGGCGATCAGACGAAAACAGGTGCGAGTATGCCGGACCCTTCCTTGGCGCGGGAACAACGTGTGGCCATTGAGGCAAGGGGGATCGTCAAGGAGTTCGGGCAGGGGCCGACAGCGCTTCGGGCCCTCGACAATGTGTCGATCGCGATTCGCGAGAACGAGTTCTTCACCCTTCTCGGACCGTCCGGCTGCGGTAAAACTACACTGCTGCGCATGATCGCCGGTTTCGAATACCCGACCGAAGGCGCCATCCTGCTGCATGGCGAGGACATTGCCGGCCTGCCGCCCTTCAAGCGGCCGATCAACACGGTGTTCCAGAGCTACGCGCTGTTCCCGCATCTCACCGTGCGCGAGAATATCGCCTTCGGGCTGGAGATGCTCGGCAAGCCCAAGGCCGAGATCACCAGCCGCGTTGCCGCCATGCTGAAGCTGGTGCGGATGGAGGAACTGGCCGGCCGGCGCACCGACCAGATCTCTGGCGGCCAGGCGCAGCGCGTCGCGCTCGCTCGCGCGCTCGCGCCGAGCCCGAAGGTGCTGCTGCTCGACGAGCCGCTCTCGGCGCTCGACTACAAGCTGCGCAAGGAAATGCAGATCGAGCTCAAGCGGATGCAGAGCGAGACCGGCATCACCTTCGTCTTCGTCACGCACGACCAGGAAGAAGCGCTCACCATGTCCGACCGCATCGCGGTCATGTCGAAGGGCAAGGTGCTGCAAATCGGCTCGCCCTGGGACATCTATGACAAGCCGGCGGATCGCTTCGTCGCCGACTTCATCGGCGAGACCAACCTCCTCACGGCAGCGGTTATCGGCACTTCCGGTGCCATGGCGCGGGTGCGGCTCTCTTCCGGCGCCGAGATCGACGCGAGCATTGCGGAGGGCGCCAATCCCGCCGGCAGCGTTACCGTTGTGGTGCGCCCCGAACATGCGCGGGCGGTGACGACGGGCGGGCAGCTTTCCGGCACGGTGGAGAACGTCGTCTATTTCGGCACCGACACGCATATCCATACGCGGCTGAGCGACGGGGCCGTGTTCATGGTGCGCCAGCAGAATTCGCGCAGCCAGTCCTGTGGCTTCACGGTGGGCGACCGCATCGGCATCGACATCGCCGCCGATGCGGCCCAGGTGCTGAGGGACTGACCATGGCCAGTGCTGCGGAAGCCGCCGAACGGGCCGAACGGGAACGGGTACGCAGCCGCTGGCTGCTCTCGCTTCCGGCTCTCGCCATCATCTTCGTTGCCGCCATCGGCCCACTCTTCGTCATGCTCGCCTATTCCTTCATGGCGAAGGGGGATTATGGCGACGTGAAATTCGGCCAGTTCTCGCTCGACGGATGGTTCTCCGTCTTTCTCCAGCGGGACATGTTCGACGACACCGTCGCCATTGCCGACGCGCATCTCTCGATCATCTGGCGCTCGGTTCGGCTGTCGATGATCACCACGCTGGCGACGCTCGCCCTCGGTTTCCCGACGGCGTATTTCATCGCGACGCGGCCGCGCCATACGCGCGAGATGTGGGTGTTCCTCGTCACCATCCCGTTCTGGACCAATCTGCTGATCCGCACCTTCGCGATGCAGCAGGTGATCCGCAACGAGGGCATTCTCAACACGCTGCTGATGTGGCTGCACGTCATCGATCAGCCCCTGCAGATCATGTACACCGACTGGGCGATCCTGTTCGGGATGGTGTATGTGTACCTCCCGCTGATGGTGCTGCCGCTCTATGCCAGCATGGAGAAGCTGGACTTCCGTCTGGTCGAGGCGGGCTATGATCTCTATGCCGGCCGCCTCGCCGTGCTCCGTCGCATCATCATACCGCTGGTCAAGCCCGGCATCATCGCCGGCTCGATCCTCGTCTTCATTCCCTCGCTCGGCGCCTATGTCATCCCGCGCGTGCTGGGCGGCGGCAAGAACATGATGCTCGGCAATCTGATCGAGCTGCAATTCGGCTCCGGTCGCAACTGGCCGCTCGGCGCGGCGCTGTCCATCGCGCTCATGGCGGCGGTGATGGTGGCCCTGCTGTTCTATGTGCGCAACGCCGCACGCACGGGAGCGCAGCATGGCTAGGCATTTCGACATACGCTCCCAGACCGGCTTCGGCACCATCGCGATGTTCACCTTCGCGATGCTGTATCTGCCAATCCTGACGCTCGTCGCCTATGCCTTCAACGCGAGCGAATCCGTCACCTCCTGGGGCGGCTTCTCGCTGCGCTGGTTCGCCGATGCGTGGGAAAACCGCGCCGTGCAGGATGCGGCGTGGCGCTCGCTCATCATCGCGGTGAGCGCGGCGACCATCGCCACCATCGCCGCCACCATGGCGGCGATCGCCACCACCCGGACGGCGCCTTATCGCGGGCTCGGCATCAAATACGCCTTCATCAACACGCCGCTGATGGTGCCGGAGATCGTCACCGCCGTGGCGCTGCTGATCGTGTTCTCGCGCATCAAGGTGTGGACCGGCTATTCCGGGCTTGGCTACCTGATCATCGCCCATACCGCCTTCTGCATTCCCTTCGCCTATCTGCCGATCCGCGCGCGTCTGGAGAGCATGGATTCCACGCTGGAGCGCGCGGCGGCCGATCTCTATGCGACGCCGTGGATGGCCTTCCGGCGGGTGACGCTGCCGCTCTTGAGGCCCGGCATCATCGCCGGCTTCATGCTCGCCTTCGTCATCTCGCTGGACGACGTGGTCATCACCGAGTTCGTCAAATCGGGCGGGCAGGACACCCTGCCGACCTACATGCTCGGCCAGATCCGCCGCGCCGTGACCCCCGAGATCAACGCCATCGCCACGGCCTTCCTGGCGCTGTCGGTGGTTCTGGTGACGGCGTTCTTCTTCATCAACCGCCGCAAGACCTAACGATCACGAGACCTTACGGAGACGGAACATGAACTGGAAGATGACGGCCGCCTCGGCGGCGTTCGCCCTGCTGGGTCTTGCCGGCAGCGCCGCGGCCGAGGGCAACCTCAACATCTACAACTGGGGCGACTACACCAGCCCCGAGCTGATCAAGAAGTTCGAGGACCAGTACAAGGTCAAGGTCAGCGTCACCGACTACGATTCGAACGACACGGCGCTGGCCAAGATCCGCGCCGGCGGCCATGGCTTCGACATCGTGGTGCCCTCGGCCAACTACATGCAGATCTGGGTCAAGGAAGGCCTGCTGCTGGAGGCCCGCCCCGACCAGATGTCGAACTTCAAGAATGTCGACGAGCGCTGGGTGAATGTGCCGTGGGATCCGGGCCGTCACTATTCGGTGCCGTGGCAGTGGGGCCTGAGTGGCATCGGCATCAACAAGAAGGTCTATAGCGGCGACATCAACACCTCCGCCATCTTCCTCGATCCGCCGAAGGAGCTCGTCGGCAAGATCAATGTCGAGCCGGAGATGAACGACGTTCTCTTCGCCACCATCAAATATGTCGGTGGCGACTGGTGCACGGCCGACAAGGCGGTGCTGAAGAAGGTCCGCGACAAGCTGCTGGAAGCCAAGCCAAAGTGGCTGGCCATGGACTACAGCGTGACCGAGAAGCTGCCCTCGGGCGACTACGCCGCGGTCTATTACTGGAACGGCGCCATCCTGCGCTCGCGCCTGAAGAACCCGGACATCGCTTTCGGCTATCCGAAGGAAGGCTACCCGGTGTTCATGGACAGCGTGGTGATCCTGAAGGACGCCAAGAATGTCGAGAACGCCAAGCTGTTCATGAACTTCATCATGGAGCCGGAGAACGCCGCGCTGATCTCGGCCTTCGCCAAATATGCCAACGGCATCAAGGGATCGGAGAAGTTCTTCCCGGCCGATATGAAGGACGCCCCGGAGCTGACCGTGCCGGCGCAGTTCGAGAAGGCCGGCGAGTTCCTCGCGAGCTGCCCGCCGGAGGTTTCCGACCTCTATGCGCGCATCTGGACCGATGTGAACAAGTAATACCCACCTGACCAATCCCGGCGGGCTGGGCTCGCCGGGATCTCTACCCGATGAGAGCGATCAGGTTGGACCGCTCAACGCTCATTGAGCATCTCGACCATCGAGCGCAGACTCTCGGTCAAGGTGATGAAGCGCGGCCGGAAGCTTGCTGGCGCCACCAGGGCCGCCAGATGAACCAGCATCAGCGCGAGTTGAAACCGTAGCAGGGTCATCGCAAATCTTCGCCGCGCGCATTCGTGTACGCGTATTCTAGTGTAGATTGATCCTGCCCTTAGGCAATGCGTACTACTCCCTGTCGCTTCGGTCGGCTTGTGGACACGCCCATGTCACTGATGGACCTCACGGCCAGCGAGTTGTCGCGCCTCATCGCCACCCGCGAGGTGCGTCCGTCGGAGGTGATGGCCGCCTATCTCGATCGTCTACTGGCAAATGATACCATCAACGCCATCGTCGCCCCGCGCGACCCGGATGTGCTGATGGACGAGGCCCGCGCCGCCGACGAGGCCGCGCCGCGTGGCTGGCTGCATGGCCTTCCGCATGCGGTGAAGGATCTGGTGGCGGTGCGCGGGCTGCGCACGACCTATGGCTCGCCGCTCCACCGCGACCATGTGCCGGCGGCGGACGATCTCGTCGCCGCCCGGCTGCGCGCGGCCGGGGCGATCTTCACCGGCAAGACCAACACGCCGGAATGGGGCCATGGCAGCCACAGCTTCAATCCCGTCTACGGCGTGACGCGTAATCCGTATGATATTACCCGCGCGGCGGGCGGCTCCTCAGGCGGGGCGGCGGCGGCGCTGGCGGCGCGGCTGGTGCCGGTCGCCGATGGCTCGGACATGATGGGCAGCCTGCGCAACCCTGCCGCCTTTTGCAATGTCTATGGCTTCCGGCCAAGCTGGGGCCTCGTTCCCGCCGATGCGGAGGGCGAGACCTTCATGGCGACCATGGCGACCGACGGGCCGATGGGGCGCACGGTGGAGGATGTCGCCCGGCTTCTGGAAACGCTGTCCGGCGAGAACCCCGCCGCGCCTTTCCCGCGCCCGGCCTTCCGTTATGAGCCGGGGCCTCCGGCCGATCTCACCGGCCTTCGGGTCGGCTGGCTCGGCGACTGGGGCGGGGCCTACCCGTGCGAGCCCGGCATTCTCGATCTCTGCCGGCAAGGTCTCGAGGTGCTTGAGCAACTCGGCGCCACGATCGACGACGTGCCGCCGCCTTTCCCCGCCGAGGAACTGTGGACGGCCTGGATCCACCTGCGGGGCTTCCTCAATGCCGGCGGCAAGGGTGCGCTCTGGGTGGACCCCGACAAGCGGGCGCTGCTGAAGCCGGAGACGGTGTGGGAAATCGAGTTCGGACGCGGCGTGACGGCTGCTGACGCCTATGCGGCGAGCCTTATCCGCTCGCGCTGGTATCATGTCGCCTCAACACTGTTCGACACCTATGACCTGCTGGTGATGCCCTCGGCGCAGGTCTGGCCCTTCCCGGCGGACTGGCGCTGGCCGCGGGACATCAATGGCCGGGCGATGGACACCTATCACCGCTGGATGGAGGTGGTGGTGCCGGTCAGCCTCATCGGCCTGCCGTCCCTCGCCGTGCCCTGCGGTTTCGGCGATCAGGGGCTGCCAATGGGGATGCAGCTCATCGGACGCGCGGGCACGGACGCCCGCGTGCTGGCGACGGGTGAAGCCTATCATCAGGCGACGCACTGGCCGCAGCGCCGGCCGCCGGTTCTCACCGCCTAGAACCGTTCGCCGCGCGGCGTAACGTGCAGTCAAAGCACCGGCGCCCCTTGGGGCCGGTTGTCTCTATCGTCTGACTTAATGGAACTCTGCGAGAAGTGGTAGCGGGAGAGGGACTTGAACCCCCGACCCCAGGATTATGATTCCCGTGCTCTAACCAGCTGAGCTACCCCGCCACACGCCCGGCCCGGAGGCCGTTCGCAGAGTGGCGCGATATAAGGAAGGGTGCCGGACGGTGTCAAGGCGGCAGGTGCGCGAGGTGGGCTCTTTCCTCAGAACTTGCCTCACCAGTGCGCCGCCGGCGGTGAGTTGGTGATGACTTCGTGGATGCGCCGCCGCGTCGGGGCGGTCGTCGCCTCCGGCAGGCGATCCGGCGGGAAGACGCCGATCTCGGCGATTTCCCGACTCGGAGGTGGCATGACACCTCTGTCGAACTGCTCGACGACATAGACCGCGACATGGTCACGCCGGGCGAGGTTGCGGTTGAGCAGCAGGCCATGCAGGCGCGGCCGACTGAGCGTGAGGATGCCGGTTTCCTCGCGCAGCTCGCGCGCCAGCGCTTCCTCCGCCGTCTCGCCGACCTCGACCCCGCCGCCGGGCAGATGCCAGCCCGGCACATAGCCGTGGCGCACCAGCAGGATGGCGCCGGCCTCGTCGATCACCAGCGCTTTTACCCCGAGCGTCATGCCGCGCGTCAGCCGCCCCCAGCCATGTACCATCCGGGTGAAAAGACGCGGTCCCATGCCGGGCTTTTGCACGGAAGGCGTGTCCGCGCCGCATTCCATCGCGGCGCTGGGGCTGATAAGGAGACCCCCGTGTTTGTCCTCGCTCATCTCACCGACGCCCATCTTGGTCCGCTGCCGCGCGCCCGCTTCGCCGAGCTCGCCGGCAAGCGCGCCCTTGGCGTGCTCAACTGGCGGCGCGGCCGCCAGCACCGCTTCAATGTCGCCACCATCGACCTGCTGGTGGCCGACATCAAGGCGATGGCGCCGGACCATATCGCGGTCACCGGCGATCTGGTGAATGTCGGTCTGGCCGCCGAATTCGCCACCGGGCTCAACTTTCTGAAATCGCTGGGCGAGGGGCATGATGTTACCGTCGTGCCCGGTAATCACGACGCCTATGTCCGCTCCACCGCGCATCACTCGCTGCTGAACTGGGGCGACTATATGCGCGGTGACGGCGTGAATGGCGACGTGACCGACGAGAGCGCCTTTCCCTTTATCCGCCGGCGCGAGGGCGTGGCACTGATCGGTGTCTCCACCGCCATTCCCACCCGGCCCTTCATGGCGACCGGCAAGGTCGGCCGGGAGCAGCGCGAGCGCCTGGCGCAGGCGCTGGAGCAGCTCGGGGCGGAGGGGATGTTCCGCGTGGTATTGATACACCACCCGCCCTGCGGCATCCGCGCCGGCCACAAGCGGCTGATCGACGAGACCGAAGTTCGCGCCGTGCTCGCCCGCTATGGTGCGGAGCTGGTGATCTGCGGCCACGACCATGTGCCGATGGTCGAGATGCTGCCGGGTCCGAATGGTGGTCTGATACCGGTCGTCGAGGCGCCGTCCTTCGCGGCCGGGCCGGAAGACCGGCACTGGCCGGGCGGCTATCATCTCTACCGGATCGAGCGGGTGGCGGATGCGCCGTTTCCCTGGCGCTGCTCTCTGGAGTCGCGCGGTTTCCAGCGCGGCGAGGTGGCGGTGGATACCCGCACACGGCGCGTGCTGAGCGGCTCGCTCAGCGCAGGCTGACGGGCAGGCCGTAGAGCGCCGACAGGCCGATCGCGGCGACGGCGCCGAGCACGAGACCCAGCAGGAACATACCGAATCGCCCGCGCGGCGCATCTCGCTGCCCCAGCGGTGCCTCCGGCGCAGCCGGGGCAGGGTGGTGCGGCGCCGGATGGGCGATCGGCTCGGCCTCGGACGGCGCGAGGGTAGAGACCATGGCCTGCTCGCGGGCGATCAGCCGACGGGCAACGTAACGCGTTACCGCGTCAACGATATCATTCGGATTGGTGCTCTCGGCCAGCACGCGGCGGCCGGCGCGGGTGTCCTGCAGGAAGCGGAAGGTGCGCCGGTCGCGCCCCAGCGCCACATGGGCGACCATGTCGACGAAAAGGCGCGGCGTCTCGCCCGGCATCAGGCCGCGATCGAACAGATCGGCATGGTCGAGCGGCACGTCCTCGAAGATCGGGTCCAGCATCTCGTTGAGCATGGACAGCCGCGCGAGGCTGGCGTCGCGCAGTTCCACGATCACGCCCGAGCGTTCGGCCGCCTCGATCCGCGCGGCGCGGATGGCCTCGCGCAGGGAGAGGCCGGGCGTGTCGCCGCCGTGGCGCTCGCTGTCGTCCATGCCTGTCCCCAACCCCGTTTCCGCCGCCTCGCCCGTCCTGTCGGTGCCCGCAGCAGGGGAGAGTGTACCCCCGCCGGGTTAATGCGTCGTTGGGCCTCGCTTGGGGATTCGCGGCTGCACGGGACCGCGCGAGAGGCTATGAAGCGGCATGGCGCAACGTTTCGAGATTCCCCCCGGTGTGGTCGCGGTCGCGGATTACGAGCCGCTGGCGCGCGAGTGCCTGTCGCCGGCGGCGTTCGCCTATTACAGCGGCGGGGCGGCGGATGAGCTGACGGTTGGCTGGAACCGCGAGGCGTTCGACCGGGTGAAGCTGCGCCCGCGCGTGCTCACCGATTTCGCCGGCGGCGGTACTATGTTGACGCTGTTCGGCCAAAGCTTCGAACACCCCATCCTGCTCGCCCCCACCGCCCATCACGGCCTCGCTTTGCCGGAGGCGGAGATCGCCACCGTTATCGGCGCGGCGGGCGCGCGGGCGGGGATGGTGGTGAGCACCGAGGCCGATGTGACGCTGGAAGAGATCGCCCAGGCGGCGCGCACGCCGCTGTGGTTCCAGCTCTATGTCCAGCATGACCGCGCCTTCACGCAGGCGCTGGTGCGCCGGGCCGAGGCGGCGGGCTATGGCGCGCTGGTGGTGACGGTGGATGCGCCGATCCATGCCTTCCGCAACCGCGAGCAGCGGGCGGGCTATGTGCCGCCCAAGCTCTCTGAGCATGCCAATCTGCGCGGGCTGCACACGCGCCATATCGCGGCGGCGGAGCTCGGCGAAAGCCTGATGTTTCGCGGCTTTCTCGATGTCACCGCGCGCTGGGACGACATCGCCCGGCTGCGCGAATGGACGCGTTTGCCGTTGATTCTCAAGGGTGTCATGACGCCGGAGGATGCCGAGCGGGCGCTGGCGCTGGGGGTGGACGGCCTCATCGTTTCCAACCATGGCGGGCGGGTGCTGGACAGCGTGCCGGCCACGCTCGACGTGCTGC